>CAMASN010000104.1 GCA_945861025.1 Ferrithrix thermotolerans DSM 19514 | reverse complement strand
CCCCAAACCAAGAAAAGTTCGAAGGCGTCACCCGTAAACCCAGCACGAAGGCCGCCGCACGCAACGTGGGGCGGCTCGGCGGCGGAGCGACAGTGGTCCGCGAATTCCTAGCGGCCGATCTCATCGACGTGATGCAGGTCGTGCAAGTGCCGCTATTGCTTGGTCGCGGTGTTTGCGTCTGAGTCTTATGCGCGCAGGATCTTTTCCATCGGTTTGCCCTTGGCTAACTCGTCGACCAGCTTGTCGAGGTAACGGATCTTCTGCATCAGCGGATCCTCAACGTTCTCCACGCGCACGCCGCATACAACCCCGGTGATCAACGAGGCCTTCGGGTTCAGTTGAGCCTCAGCAAAGAACGAGTCGAACGTGGTGCCCGCATCGAGCAGATCTTGCAACGCAGCGCCGTCGTAGCCGGTGAGCCATGTGACGACCTGATCCAACTCGGCCCGTGTGCGCCCCTTGCGCTCGACCTTGGCCACGTAGAGGGGATACACCGCGGCAACGCTCGTTGTGAAAATCCTATGCATCGCGGGCGAGTCTACGGTTGCGTGTTGGCGTAGCTTTCGGCAGCGCCCGTGGTGCACTTGCTCTGGCCCGAAAGTGGCGATCGTCTTCTTGACGTGCTGCGTGGGTAACTGTCGTTGAGTGCTGGACGTTTCGTCGTTCTTCCAGCAATATGAGTTCAGAGGTGAGCCATGTCGGTATGTCGGATTTGTGGGATCGGGTTTCGGGGCGGTGATGACACCGTGACCGTTGCCGATGAACAGCTGCACGCGGGTTGCGTGGAGCCGCACAAGCAATCGAAGAAGCGCACTGTCGGCATGTGGGCTGCGATGGGTTCTCGTGGCCAGATGGCCATGGGCGCCGTCCAGAGAAACACGCCTACCTGAGCGAGGGCTGCAGTGGCGATGAAGAGTTGGAGGCCTTGGAGGCCGACGAAGTGTGTCGGGCGGGGGTCGCCGCAGCCCCTTAAGCCCCCAGGCTCAGCACCATCCTTGCGACAGTGAGACTCAGGCGATCTCGACTGTTCGCCATCTAACCTTCTCGGCGTCGAGGATCTCCGGTAGGACCCCCCGGGTCGCTTCGATCGACAGCAGCATTGTTGCGTTGAGTACGAGCCCCGCCGCCGCGGCTTCGAGGTTCAAGAGGTTGAGGCGCGGGTGACGCTCGGATAGCTCGGCCATCGCGGGAACCGTCGCCCGCGGCTCGGGGAGACCGATGGTGTCGGGCAGCAACAGCAAGCTCCGGATCGCCGTCGCCTGACGCTGGTCATCGAGACCAAGAAAAGGGCCCGAGAGATGCCCCCCGGCTCCGCTGACTGCGGCACGGCAAGCTCGGTAGTACCAAGACATCGTGGTGTGACGCTCGCCTTTCGCGTCGATGCCGACGAGGAGTTCCTCGATCAAGAGTCGGTCGTCGAGAATGACGTTGCGGATCGCGGCCACCTACTGATCAGCCAGGTCTGAGTCCTCGATGCTGGCCAGCCCAGCCTCATAGCGGTCACGGAGTACCCGGCGGAGTTCGCGTCGAGCGCTCTGTATGCCGCCGGGAATAACGAGCGCGGCATCGCCGAGATCGATGATGCCGACTTCGCCGCCCAGTTCGATGCCCCACCGATGACGCAGCTCGGAAGGCAGATTGGTTTGACCGCGGTGGGACACTTTGGCGATTGAGGTACCAGGCATGTGTGCATTGTAACAATGCTTAACTTACAAGGCGCGCTGGTACGTTTGATGTATCGATGGGCGAGCGGGCGAGCGGTGACGCTCGGACTTCGGCACATCGGGCAGCAGTGTGAGGGCTACGGCGAGAAGTATCGTTCGCGGATGCACATTGAGTCGGTCGCCATCATCGTGGACGATTACGACGAGGCCATTGCCTTCTTCGTGGATGCACTCGGGTTCGAACTCATCGAGGACTCGCCGGCGTTGACGAACGACGGCCGCCCGAAACGCTGGGTCATCATCCGCCCGCCCGGCGCATCGACCGCCCTCCTCCTTGTGCAGGCCGATGGCGATCGCCAATCCGCAGCTGTCGGCGACCAAGCGGCCGGTCGGGTTGGCTTCTTCCTCCGAGTCGACGATTTCGACCAGAGCTATCGCCACATGGTCGAGCACGGAGTCCGTTTCCTCAGTGAGCCGAGGGAGGAGAGCTACGGGACCGTCGCCGTCTTCCTCGACATCTCCGGCAACAAGTGGGATCTCTTGGGATGAGGGTGCCGTCGTGGCCGTGCCGAGAACGACTGGATCAGGCCCAGACGCTGACGATCGACGTCGGGCGCATGCGGAGCACGACGATGTCGTCGTCCTTCCAGGCCTCACGCAGCTCTGCGGCCCGAGGGGTGCCAGCCTCGTAGCGGTCGATCATGCGGTGCGTCACCGCCTGGCCGGGATCGTCCTCGACGGTGATCGTGCCGCGGATCAGATAGCCGTGGGCGTCGGTGCGCTCGCCGCCGATAGTCACGCCCGCCCGTGGGTTGACCAGCGCGTTGCGGGTCTTGGCCGCCGCGCGATCCGAGACGAACAGCAAGTCGTGCGAGCCATCGGCAGCGGGTTCGATGTCGAACCAGATCGGAACGTTGTGGGGGAAGCCGTCTCGGCCGACGGTGGCTAGACGGGCGAAGCGAACTTGGCCGAGGAAGGCAAGGGCACGGTCGTCGAACATCCGAACAGCATGCCACTCCGGCCGGGGTCCGCCTTCACAATCGGACAGTTGGGGGATTTCGGCGCTGTGAATTGGCCGGTCTTTTGCGTCAGGTTCGGCTAGTGGTGGGAGGCTCAAACTTCGCCACTGACGCTTACTGGCTTCAATGTGAAAAGTGAGCCGTGTCAGTAGATGGAAAGTCGCACCCCCGGTGTGGAGTCGTGGGTGACGCCGAAAGTGGTGAACTCGTCATGCGTCGCTCAATGGGCTTCGCCTGCGTTCACTTGCCTGCGTCGACGCTGGCCGGACAGTTCTGTTGCATGAAGCAAACACGTTCCGCTTCGAACTCGTCCGTGAGCCACTGAGCCTGTGGCTCAGCGGCATGAAACGGCGGCGTGCTTGAGCAGACGCCAAGCGCCTGATTTCTACTAGTGGGGG
>CAMASN010000103.1 GCA_945861025.1 Ferrithrix thermotolerans DSM 19514 | reverse complement strand
GGGAGCAGACTGTAACTCTGCCGGCACAGCCTTCGAAGGTTCGAATCCGTCCCGGCCCACCATTTGATGTCGTCAGACATCTCCAACGATCCGAGCCTGTAATGGGTTCGGATCGTTTCGTTTTTCGGGGTGATTTCTGCCAGCGGGTTCATGCCGCGCGCCGATCAGGGTCGTTGATCTTTTCCACTCGTAGTCTGGAGAACCTGTGATCTTGATCGATGCCCAGGGGCTACGTGCCTCTCGACCCAATCGACCGTTGTTCGACGATGTGTCGCTCACGGTCAGCGACGGCGATCGCATCGGCGTCGTTGGACTCAACGGTTGCGGCAAGAGCACATTGCTGCGAATCATCAGTGGCGACCTCGATCCCGAGGCGGGTGTTGTGCGCCGCGGCCGCGGGGCTCGAATCGGGGTGCTCGCCCAGCAGCCAGTGCTGCCGTTGGGCACGGTCCGCGATGCAGTTGGTCATGGCTGGCGCGGTGAGGCAATGCTCGATCGCCTCGGCATGTCGGGGTTGCTCAACTCGCCCACCAACGAGTTGTCAGGTGGGCAGCAAAAGCGTGTGGCCCTCGCAGCACTGCTCGTGCTCGATTGGGAAGCCCTCATTCTCGACGAGCCCACCAACCATCTCGACCTTGACGCCATTGCGTATCTCGAAGAGTGGCTCGCCAACTACAGCGGTGGGCTGTTGCTTGTCACTCACGACCGCCACGTTCTCGATCGGGTCACCAACAAAGTGCTCGAGATAGATCGTGGCCATGCGTATCTGCACGTGCCCTCTGGCTGGAACAGCGGTTCTGGTTATGCGGCCTATTTGGCGGCGCGAATCGAACGCGAAGAGCAGGCAGCTACTTCAGAGCAGGCCCGCAAGAACCTTGCTCGCCACGAACTGGCCTGGCTGCGTCGCGGTGCTCCGGCGCGTTCTACCAAGCCAAAGGCTCGCGTCGAAGCCGCCAAGGCACTCATCGAACGTCGGCCCGAGGCCGCTGCTCGATCCGGTGAGTTGGGCCTGTCGCTCGGCAGCCAGCGTCTTGGTTCAAAGGGCGTCGAGCTGCACGGGGTGGCCTTCTCGTGGCCGGCTGCACAAAGCGATGCCGATGCTCCCGGAGCCTTGGTGCTCAAGCCGTTCGATCACATGCTCGAACCCGGCGATCGTCTTGGCATCGTGGGCCCCAACGGAGCGGGCAAGAGCACATTGCTCGACCTCATCGCCGAGCGCTTGGTTCCCACCCAGGGCCATATCGAGCGTGGCCGCACCGTCAAAGTGGGCTACTACGACCAGCTTGGGCGCGATCTCGATGTCACCCAACGGGTGCGTGACGCGGTGGCTGGCGATAAGGGCGCGCCCTCGCTCGAAGACCTAGCCCTGATGCGCCAGTTTTGGTTCGACGGCGATGCCCAGTTCGCGCCAATCTCGTTGCTGTCCGGTGGCGAACGTCGCCGGCTGCAGTTGTTGCTCACGCTCATTGAGCAACCCAACGTGTTGCTGCTCGACGAGCCCACCAACGATCTCGATCTCGACACCCTGCGTGCCCTCGAACAATTCCTCGACGATTGGCCGGGCATCGTGGTGGTCGTGAGCCACGACCGCGTGTTCCTCGACCGAACCGTCATCGAAGTATTGGCGCTCGACGGCGCCGGAGGTGCTCAGTTGGTTCGTGGGGGCGTTGCCGGTTGGCTCACCCAACGGGCGCAGGCGACGGCCGCTGCGCCGTCACAGGCGGTCACAGCCGCCCCACGCGCTGCTCCAGTTGCCTCTGCGTCACCAAAGCCGGCCTCGGTCAAGAGTCCGAGCACGTTGCGTCGCTTGTTGTCGCAAGCCGAGCGGGCATTGGCCCAAGCCACCGAGACGTGTCAGCGGCTTGGTAACGAGTTGGCTATAGCGGGTGGCGACCATCAATTGCTGGCTCGCCTCAGTGCCGAACTCGCCGAGGCACAAAGCAAGGTCGATACGGCCGAAGAGTCGTGGCTGGCGCTCGCTGCCGAAGCCGAGATGCAGGGACTCACCGTCGACTAGCCGCGCCGGGTGGCCTACGTTGCCTCGCTCTAGTCGGCCAGAACAATCTGCATCAGCGCCACATCGAGCCAGCGGTTGAACTTGCGGCCCACCTCTTGCTCGATGCCCACGAGATGAAACCCGCACGAACTGTGTAGACCTCTGCTTGCGGTGCTCGACGCAGTAATGCGGGCAAATACGGCGTGGAATCCCGAGACACGGGCGACGTTCAGTAGTTCGGCCACGAGCAGCTTGCCGATGCCGCGACCCTGATGGCTTGTGTGCACATACACAGAGTCCTCGACGCTGGTGCGGTATGCCGGCCGTTCTTTGTAGGGCGACAGCGACCCGAAGCCCATCACAACGTTGTCCGAAGTGGCCACAATGGCCGCAAATGCACCCGAGCGTGCGGCGAGCCACTGACGTTGCTCGTCGAGAGACCTCGCCACGAGATCGAACGTGGCCACGGTGTGCACCACCTCGTGGTTGTAGATCTCCAAGATGGCTTCAGCGTCGGCAATTGTGGCCAATCGGATCGAAATGTCACCCACAGAAAGGGCAAGCTAGCGCACAGTTGCCGTGCCGTTGGGATCCTTGTCGCAGGGCACAAGAGCAGGGGTCGTTGTCGGATCCACCACCGATGTCTCGAAATCGGACAGAATCGCGTGGTCGTCAGACCGTCGAGGCGCTATGATCGCTCTCCGGTCTCGCTATAGGTGCGCGCCCGCCCTCTTAGCTCAGTAGGTAGAGCAACGCCATGGTAAGGCGTAGGTCGTCGGTTCGACTCCGACAGAGGGCTCGACCAGCCCGTCCCGCTTTGGGCCGAGCAAAGCCCTGGCGGCGTAGCTCAGTTGGTCAGAGCATCCGGCTCATAATCGGAAGGTCACCGGTTCGAAACCGGTCGCCGCTACCACAACACGAATACCTCAACCACCAAACACAGCTACACAACAGCTACAAAACAGGAGACACGCTCCCATGAGCAAAGCAAAGTTTGAGCGCACGAAGCCGCATGTGAATATTGGCACGATGGGTCATATTGACCATGGTAAGACGACGTTGACTGCTGCGATTTCGAAGACGTTGGCTGGTAAGGGGTTGGCGAATTATACGCCGTTTGATCAGA
>CAMASN010000102.1 GCA_945861025.1 Ferrithrix thermotolerans DSM 19514 | reverse complement strand
CCTCAGTTCACCCGCCCCAATGAGTTCAGGGGATGGGCCGTGCCCGAGATCTTGCGCAGCGGCGATCACGCCAAAGTGGCCCGCTGGCGCCACGCTCAGGCGCTGCATCGCACCCTTCGGTATCGCCCCGACCTCATCGAGGCGCGTGGCGGACTTTCAGATGATGACCGTCGTTTGTTGGAAGAGTTCCCCTCCGCGGCCTATCCTTGAGCGTTCGCCACTCAGGCTCCCGTTTCGGGCTGTTACGAAAGACCGCGTCATGAAGTCCACCGATCTTGTAGACAACCAGTACATCCGCACCGACATTCCTCAGTTCGGTCCTGGTGACGAAGTAAAGGTGCACGTCAAGGTCATTGAAGGTAACAAAGAGCGCATCCAGATCTTCCAGGGCAACGTGATTGGCCTGCACGGCAGCGGCGTTGCCGAGACCTACACGGTCCGCAAGGTGAGCTACGGCGTTGGCGTCGAGCGCACATTCCCAATGCACGCCCCAACCGTGGCCAAGCTCGAAGTTGTGCGTCGTGGCGACGTGCGTCGCGCCAAGTTGTACTACCTGCGTGATCGCTCGGGTAAGGCAGCCAAGATCAAGGAAAAGCGCGACCGCTGACCATTCTGGTCGGAGGCCGACTATTCGGTGAAAGCACCCTCCATTGAGCTCTGACGATCTCGAGAATTACGAGTCCGAGCGAGAGCTTCAACTCGCGCAGGAGTACCAAGACGTCGCGGGCATGTTCCGCTTCGCCGTTGAGACCGAGCGCCGGTTTTATCTGGCCAACGCAGTGCAAGTGACTCAACTTGGCGATGCGTCGCGGCCCCTCATCGAGGTGGTGCTCACTGACGCATGGGTTTGGGACATGTACCGCAAGACCCGCTTCGTTCCGAAGGTTCGGGTGCTCACGTTCAAGGACGTGAATATCGAGGAACTCCCTCCGATCGACCTGTAGACCTGTCGCGCAATGCGCGCGGGCGTTGGGGAGAAGATCAAGCAGCGCGGTGGTACCGCACTCAGGGCTACGCCGTGATCGATCGCAATTGGCGCGTGCCCGGTGGCGAGCTCGATCTCGTGGTGCGCCTCGGCAATCTCGTTGCGTTCGTCGAAGTGAAGACCCGCGCAACCGATGCATACGGAGATCCGGCGCTCGCTGTGACGCCGCGAAAACAGATTCGACTACGGCGTCTGGGGGCTGCGTGGCTTGCGGCGCACGCAGTTCACGGGGTCGAGGTTCGCTTCGACGTGGTGTCGGTTCTTGGCGTACGGGTACGCGTAATCGAGGGCGCCTTTTGACGTTTCGTCATCGCCTCGCGCTGGGCCCAACATGGCTTGTGCCAATGGCGGCGTAGGTCGGTGGCTTCGGCTGGCACTGCCACAATGTGTCCGGTGCCGGGTGCAATGTGTTGATGGCATCCGGGGCACACGTAGGTCTTGGTGGCCTCGTAGGGATGAATACGGCGAACCTCGACGGCGCCGTAGCCGCCATCCCACAGTCCCATGATCAGCCCGAGAATGCCCACAGCACGAGCACGAGCACGACCACAATCGAGGCGGCCACCAGCGCGAGGTCGCCGCGTTTTGGAATGAACTTTCGGTGAGGGTTATAGCCCATGGCGTAAGTATCGTCGCCAGACATGGAAACAATCGAAGTTTCACGCCAAGACGGCGTCGTCACAGTCATGCTCAACCGCCCGGCAAAGAAGAACGCGGCCACGAATCAGATGTGGATCGAACTGCTCGAAACCTTCCGTGACATCTCCGGCCGGGCCGACGACCGTGCGGTCATCATCACTGGCGCAGGCGGCGAGTTCTGTTCTGGCGCCGACCTGTGGGCCGCGCCTGGCGATGGCCCGCCCCGCCATCACCTCAGCGCAATGCGCCAGATCACCGAGGTGGCGCTGTCGTTGCACCGTATGCCCCAGCCCACCATCGCCAAGGTGCGCGGTGTTGCTGTTGGCGCAGGGTGCAACCTTGCATTCGGATGCGACTTGGTGGTGGCGTCCGAGACGGCACGCTTCTCCGAGATCTTCTCGCGCCGCGGCCTGTCGCTCGACTTCGGTGGCTCGTGGGTGCTGCCTCGCCGCGTTGGCCTACACATTGCCAAAGAACTCGCATTCTTCGGCGACATCGTTGATGCTGCTGAAGCAAAAGAGCTTGGCTTGGTCAACCGCGTGCTCCCCGACGCAGACCTCGATGCGTTTGTCGCCGGATGGGCAGCTCGCCTGGTGGCTTCGCCACCAATTGCGATCGCACAGAGCAAGCGCATGCTCAACAACTCGATGAACGTGACCATGGAAGAAGCGCTCGACGACGAGGGCGCGGCGCAGACCGTGAACTTCGGCACCAAAGACACGCCCGAAGCCATCATGGCCTTCATGGAAAAGCGCGAGCCCAACTTCAAGGGTCGATGAGGCGAGCCACCCATGGCGTGCCACTAGTTTGGTGCAGGTGAAACGACTGGTGGCAGCCGCCGCGATCTGTGTGGCAGCGTTGTGGATGCCGGCTCTTCCCGGGGCAGCCATCGCCAGCGCGCCGCCCGACACCGTGCCGTCAGAGATAGATGAGTCGATTCTCGGCATCGAGGTGCCGCCTGCGCAAGTGGTGAGCGGTGCTGCGGTCAGCGGTCCGCTCGTTGCGATTCCATCGGGTTGCGCTGCGCCGCGGTCGGCCACTGTGGTGTTCGTGGGATCGATGGTGGCCAAAGATGCGCGCACTGCACGCTTTCGCGTCGAGCAAGTTCGCGCGGGCAGCGCCGAGAGCTATGCCGCGAATGGTCTGATCGATGTGCGCTTCGACGACGACGTTCGCTTCCTGTCGGCCGATCAGCGCTATCTCGTTGGTGCCGCACCGCTCGATGGCAGCCTTGTGTTGGCCTCAAAGGTGCGTGATTCGAAACCGTTGTTCGGCGGCAACGCGGTGATCGGCGTGAACGACAAGACCCTTGAGTGCCCCACAGTTGACGATCCCGTTCGGGCCTTGCACGTGGACGGCAGCGAGATCGACAGCGGCGTGCTGAACGGTCTCGGGGGAGCCAAGCGTCAGATCGTGATGGCCGTTGCGGTACCCGTGTTTTGGGCCTTCGTGGTGGTCATCGTGTTAGTGCTGTTTCGGTGGTTGCTGGCAGCGATGCTGGTTGTCGTGCGGCGCGCCGCGGCCGGCGAGCGCATGTCGGCCATGCGGCGCAGTGTGTCTAGGCGCTAAGCGCGCCAAGCGCCCGGCCGCGTATGTCGGC
>CAMASN010000101.1 GCA_945861025.1 Ferrithrix thermotolerans DSM 19514 | reverse complement strand
ATCGGTGCCGGTTTTGCCTACGGCATCGCCGCTATCGGACCTGGCATCGGCATTGGCTACATCGTCGGCAAGTCCGTCGAAGCCATGGCTCGCCAGCCTGAGGCTGCCGGCATGGTGCGTACCACCATGTTCCTCGGCATCGCGTTTACTGAAGCACTGGCCCTCATCGGCTTCGTGGTCTTCATCCTCATCGGCCTCTAAATCCATCCGTCCACCCACTCCCACAAGGAGCTGACGTGCTGACAGCCGTCGTCACCCAGTCGGGCTCGGCATACACGGTGCATCTCGCATCCGTACCGCCGGACTCAACTGCAGAACAGACAATTAGTCCAGAGCCAGTCGCTTTAGCGACCGTTACCTCCGATTCCGCTACCTCAGAAACTGTTGCGTTTGATCCGCAGATCGCTGAATCAGGCGTGGTCACTGCGAGCGAAACGGAAACCGAAGCAACGGTCGAAGTGAACCCAGGTCCGAGCCCCATCGCGCCCGAGCTCAAAGAAGTCGCTTGGGGCGGTGGATCATTCGTGGTCTTCGCCGTGCTCATGCGCTATGTGCTGTACCCACGTCTGAAGAAGGGTATGGACGCTCGCTATGCAAGCATCCGCGCTTCTCACGAGGGCGCCGACGCAACACGCGCCGAGGCCAAGGCCGAAGTCGCTGGTTACGAAGCACAGCTCGCTGGTGTCAAGGCCGAGGCTGCAGCTCACATCGATGCCGCTCGACAGACCCTCGAAACCGAACGCGCCGCCAAGTTGGCTGCGGTTGGTGCCGAGATCGCCGAGCAGCGTGCAGCGGCGTCAGCCGCCAACGATGCAGCGCGTCAAGCGGTGCAGTCGCAGATCGAGTCAGCGGTTGGCGATGTCAGCGGTCGGGCCATCGAGCTTGCTGTTGGCAAGAAGCCTGATGCCGCAGTGGTCAGCCGAGTGGTTCTCGAAGTCATGAGCGTAGGAGTCGCACGATGAACACATTGATTCGCATCGCCTCTTTCTTCGCTGAGTCCGAGAAGGAACCTCGCCAAGACAGCGAAGGCATTACCAGCCATTCGTGGATTCTGCCCGAAAAGGCCGAGATGATCTACGGCATTCTTGCGGCGCTGATCATTTTTGGTCTGCTCTTCAAGTTCGCCGGACCCAGCATCAAAAAGGCCATGGCTGCTCGCACAGCGCGCATCCAAAAAGAACTCGACGATGCAGCATCCGATAAGGCGTCTGCAGCTACCGAGGCCGCGGGCATTCGCCAGGCCAAGGGCGACATTGGCGCCGAGCGCCAGCGTCTACTCGCCGATGCTGCCGTGCAGGCCGACGCAATGCTGGCCGATGGCCGCACTCGTCTCGAGGCCGAAGTTGTCGAACTCAAGGCTCGCGCCGTCGCCGATATCGACACCGCACGGGGTCGTAGCGCCGACGAATTGCGCGGCGAGATCGCCCGCTTGTCGGCTACCGCCGCCGAACGAGCAGTCACCGAGTCGATCAACGATGCAACGCATCAGGACTTGATCGAAGCATTCATCCAGAAAGTGGGTGCCTCCGCATGAGCGACGCACGTATTGAGGGCTACGCCCGGGCGCTGTTCGAAATCGCACGTGCCGAGGGTTCGCTCGACGAGGTCGAAGACGAGTTGTTCCGTTTTGCCCGTAGCTACGAAAGTAGCGAGGCATTGCGCAGCGCTCTCACCGACGAGATGATTCCTGCCGCCAAGCGTCAGGCCATCATCGAAGATCTCATCGGCGGCAAGGCCACCGCAACGACCACTCAGTTGGTCAGCATGGTGGTGGGTTCCGGCCGCGGTCGTGACCTTCCTGCAATCATCGATCAGCTCGTTCTTCGCGCCAGTAGCGCCAAGAACCTTGAGGTGGCCGAAGTGCGCAGCGCCGTGGCGCTCAGCGCCGATCAGCAGACCCGACTCGCAGCCGCGTTGGCCAACGCCACCGGCAAGCAAGTGAACCTAAAAGTAGTCGTCGATCCTTCCGTACTCGGAGGAATCGTCGCCACTGTGGGCGACACCGTCATTGACGGCAGCGTCCGTACCCGCCTCGACCAGTTGAAGGCCCGGCTCTAAGAGCCGGACACCATAGGAAACGGAAACGACATGGCAGAGCTCACGTTGAGCGCCGGCGACATCGCCGCAGCACTGAAGAAGAACCTCGAGGGCTTTGAGCCTTCACTTGAGGCCCGCACCGTTGGTCGCGTCGCCGAAGTTGGCGACGGTATTGCCCGCGTCACCGGCTTGCCCGACTGCGGCGTGAACGAACTCCTCGAGTTCGCCGATGGTTCGGTGGGCTTGGCCCTCAACCTCGACGAGCACTCGATCGGCGCCGTTGTTCTCGGCAACGCCGACGCAATCGAAGAGGGTCAGCCTGTGAAGGCAACCGGCCGCATCTTGTCGGTGCCGGTAGGCGACGCAATGCTTGGCCGCGTGGTCAACGCATTGGGTGTGCCCATCGACGGCAAGGGCGACATCGTCGGCAGCATTCAGCGCCGAGTCGAGATTCAGGCGCCTGGCATCATGGGTCGCAAGCCCGTGCACGAGCCACTGCAGACCGGTATCAAGTCGATCGACGCGATGACCCCAATCGGCCGTGGCCAGCGTCAGCTCATCATCGGTGACCGCAAGACCGGTAAGACCACTGTTGCCATCGACGCGATCATCAACCAGCGTGGCCTTGGCGTGAAGTGCATCTACGTCGCCATCGGCCAGAAGGGCTCCACCATTGCCCAGACCGTCGAGACGCTTCGTCAGTACGGCGCCATGGAATACACCGTTGTCGTGGCAGCACCTGCCAGCGAGCCAGCTCCCTTCAAGTACCTCGCCCCCTACGGCGGTTGCGCGATGGGTCAGCACTGGATGGAAAACGGTGAGCACGCGCTCATCGTGTACGACGACCTCTCCAAGCAGGCCGAGGCATACCGTCAGGTGTCGCTCTTGCTGCGCCGCCCACCAGGCCGCGAGGCCTACCCCGGCGACGTGTTCTACCTCCACAGCCGTTTGCTCGAGCGTGCTGCCAAGTTGAGCGACGAGCGCGGCGCGGGTTCGCTCACCGCCTTGCCGGTCATCGAGACCAAAGCAGGCGACGTGTCGGCCTACATTCCAACCAACGTGATTTCGATCACCGATGGTCAGGTCTACTTGCAGGACAACCTGTTCAAGTCAGGCGTGCGTCCAGCCGTCGACGTGGGTATCTCGGTCAGCCGAGTGGGTGGCGCTGCGCAGATCAAGTCGATGAAGACCGTCAGCGGCACGCTCAAGCTCGACCTTGCTCAGTTCCGTGAGCTCGAAGCCTTCGCAACGTTTGGTTCAGAGCTCGACGCGATCTCCAAGGCCCAGCTCGAGCGCGGCTACCGCCTCGTTGAGTTGCTCAAGCAGCCGCTCAACAGCCCAATGCCAGTGGAAGAGCAAGTGGTCGTGGTGTTCGCCGGTACCAAGGGTTACCTCGACAACCTGCCAGTCTCCGACGTGCGTCGCTTTGAGGCGGGCTTGCTCGACTTCATGCGTACCCGCAACGCCGGTGTGCTTGCCGGAATGCGCGCCAACCCCAAGGCCGATGTTCCAGCCGAACTTGGCGATCTGGTTGCTGCCTTCAAGGCCCAGTTCCTCGCCGCCGATGCCGACGCCGCCGCTGCTCGCGCAGCCGACCCCACAGCCACCGATGCCGGTGAAGTGGGCGACGCGCACAGCGACAAGACCCTGGCAACGGAGTGATCTAGATGGCCGGCGGTCAGGAGCGCATTCTTCGCGGACGCATTCGTAGCGTCCAGGCAACGAAGAAAATTACGCGCGCCATGGAACTCATCGCAGC
>CAMASN010000100.1 GCA_945861025.1 Ferrithrix thermotolerans DSM 19514 | reverse complement strand
CCGCCGAGGTACGCCGCTTGGACATCGGGATCGTTGAGTAGCTGATCGGCGGGCGCGCTCTTCACCACATGGCCGGTCTCGAGCACGTATGCCCGATCGGCGCGTCGCAGCGCCTGCGTGGCGTTCTGCTCGACGAGCAACACCGTGGTTCCCTGCTGGTTGATCTCGGTGATGATGTCGAAGATCTGAGCAATCAACATTGGGGCCAACCCCATCGAGGGCTCATCGAGCAACAGCACGCGAGGCCGAGCCATCAGTGCGCGACCGATGGCCAACATCTGCTGCTCGCCGCCCGACATCGAGCCGCCGGCTTGAGTCTTTCGCTCGGCGAGACGCGGAAACAGTTCGAAGACTCGCGCCAAGTCGGCGCTGCGAGTGTTCGACTTGCGGTCCTTGCGGACGTAGCACCCCATCTCAAGGTTCTCCATCACCGACATGCCGGGGAAGATTCCTCGACCCTCAGGTGCCTGTGAGATGCCAATCTCGGTGCGCTTGTGAGCAGGCATCTTGGTGATGTCTTTGCCCTCAAAGATAATTCGCCCCTGGGCCACGGGCCGCACGCCCGAGATGGTCTTGAGCGTGGTGCTCTTGCCCGCGCCATTGGCACCGATGAGGGTGACGATTTCGCCTTCGTCGACGGTGAACGAGATTCCTTTGATCGCCTCGATCCGACCGTAGAACACATGGAGGTTCTCTACTTCAAGAAGCATCGGCCGGCTCTCCTAGGTAGGCGGCGATGACCGCAGGATTGGCCCGAATCTCGGCAGGGGTGCCTTCGGCGATCTTCTTACCGAAGTCGAGCACCACGATGCGGTCGGTAACTCCCATCACCAAACTCATGTCGTGCTCGATCAACAGCACCGTGTAGCCCTGATCTCGAATCGCCCGAATGAGGCCCATCAGTTCGATCTTCTCAGCGGGGTTGAAACCGGCAGCTGGCTCATCGAGACACAGCAACTTAGGGTTCGTTGCCAAGGCCCGAGCGATCTCAAGTCGGCGCTGATAGCCGTATGGCAAGTTGCGCGCGGCGTCGTCGCCTCGATCAGCGATACCCATGAACTCAAGTAACTCAAGCGCCCGCTTCAGCCCCTGCTTTTCTTCAGCCTTGTGCTTGGGCAGGTGCAACATCGCCGACAGAACGCTGGTGGTGTGATGCGCATCGGCACCAACCATCACGTTCTCGATGGCGGTCATATCGGGAAAGAGGCGGATGTTCTGAAAGGTGCGCGCAATACCGAGCTTGGTGATTTTGTGCCGCTCGGTCTTGGCGAGGTTGCGACCTTCGAACCGGACCTGACCGCCAGTTGCTTGGTACACGCCCGTGACCACGTTGAACAGCGTGGTCTTGCCGGCCCCGTTTGGACCAATGAGACCAAGGATCTCTCCCTGCTCGATCGAGAAATCGACATCGCCGAGGGCAACGAGTCCACCGAACTGCATGGTCACATGATCGACCTCAAGCAGTGACTGTTCCATGAGGGCCTCCTTCAAGATCAGGGTCGCCTTCGCTCACGTCGACGAACGCAGGCACATCAGAATCACGCGGCCTGATTCGCTCTCGAAGCTTACGTGGCAGCAAACCTTGCGGCCGGAACACCATCATCACCATCAACATCACACCGAACCAGAAGTAACGACTGGTGTTCAGGAACCGCAAACGCTCGGGCAGATAGCTCACGGCCACTGCGCCGAACATGACGCCCACCATGTTGCCAGGGCCACCAAGCACCACAGCAGCAAGAAACAGAATCGAGAGCTTCAACTGAAAGTTGTCGGGGTTGATAAAGCGCACGTTTGAGGCATACAGGGTGCCCGACAAGCCGCCGATGCCGGCGCCGATAGCGAACGCCCACAACTTGAACTTGAACGTTGGCACACCCATGAGTTCGGCGGCATCTTCGTCTTCTCGAATAGCAGTCCAGCTTCGACCGACACGACTCGACTCGAGTCGACGCAGGAAGAAGAAGACCACGATCACAAACGTGACTGCGAGATAGTAAAACGCGATGTTGCGTTCTTGGATGGTGCCCGAGAACTTGATCGGACCAATGTTGGGTGGCGACTTGATGTTGCCAATGCCGCTCTGCGCACCCATCCAGTCGGATGACTTGGCGAGCAGACGGATGATCTCGCCGAAACCCAACGTGACGATTGCGAGGTAGTCGCCGCGCAACCGCAAGGTTGGTGCGCCGAGCAACAGACCAGCGAGCATCGAGATACCGACTGAAATCGGGATTGAGAGCAGCCATGGAACCGTTGCGTGCTGCGAGGTGAGAATGGCAAGCGAATACGCGCCCACTGCGTAGAAACCTACGTAGCCAAGGTCGAGCAAGCCGGCCATGCCGACCACCACGTTGAGTCCGAGCGCGACGAGCACATAGGGAACGATGATCATCGCGAGCAACGCTGTGAAATCGGAAGACGTTGGGATGATCGGAAGGTGCAGGCTCGGGAGCAGATAGATGAACACCACCAGCACCAACACCAACAAAGCCCGCGCTGGCCGTGGAAGTGCCTTCCAGCGGGATTCGATGGTGCGCCTGCGCCGCGCTGCCGCAATGAAACGTGAGCCAAACACCAACTTGGCAGCGGCGGTGGGTGGCGGTGTGGAGCTGGTGTCTTGGCTCATGCCTTGCTCCGACCCAGCGACTCGCCGAGCAGGCCGCTCGGGCGGACCATCAACACCAACACCAAGGTGACGAAGGCAGCGACGTTGCCGATGTTCTGGTCAGACCCGAACAGGCTGGAGCCCCAACTTTCGATCAGGCCGAGCAACAAGCCGCCGAGCAGTGCGCCGCGTACGTTGCCAATGCCACCGAGCACAGCTGCTGTGAAGGCCTTCACGCCGATGGAGAAGCCCACGTCGTAGCGGGCGAACGGTGTGTGGATTTCGTACAGGAACGCTGCGCCGCCAGCCATGAGGCCACCGACGAGAAAGGTAATCAAAATGATGCGGTCGACGTTGACGCCCATCAACTTGGCGGTCTCGGCGTCTTGTGCCACCGCACGAATGCCGCGACCAACGCGACTCTTACCCACGAACAGCACCAGCGCCAACGCCATGATGGCGGCGCCGACCACAACGATGACATTCGAGTTGTAGACGTCGGCGCCGAAGATCGTGAACAGTTGTTCCTTCTTGAAGAACTTGGTCAGCGCGTATTCCTTGCGTTGTTGAGGGCCCCATTCACCAACAGCCTCAGAGATCGCGAAGCTCGCGCCAATGGCAGAGATAAGGAACACCAATCGTGGTGCGTTGCGCTGGCGCAGGGGTCGATACGCGACCCGCTCGACGACTACCGCAGAAACGCCGCCGATGAGCACGGAGACCAGGAGACACAGAGCAAGGATGCCAATGAGTTCCCATCCGGTCTTCACCGGATCTCCACCGCTGGCGAGGCGTTGGGGAATGTCGAGGATCTCAATGGTCAAGAACGAGCCAAAGGCCGAAAGCATGAACACTTCGGAGTTGGCGAAGTTGATGAGGCGCAAGACGCCATAGACCAACGTGTAGCCGAGCGCCACGAGCGCGTACACCGCGCCGAGCACAAGGCCCGTAATAGTTGACGGCCAAAATCTGGAAAGAAAACCCGCGAAAGTCAAAAAGCCCCCTTAAGGACGACGTCAACGAACTGTATTGAATGAGTCTGGCTTGAGCAAAAAAAGGGGTCGGGACCTTGCGGTCCCGACCCCGTATTTCGTTATCTCAACAGTTGATCAGGGAACCAGGCCCTTGGAAACCAGCTTGCCGGCTTCGACGATCGTGTAGAACACGGCCGAACCCTCTGGCTCGCCAGTGGCATCAAACTTGATCTGCTTGGTGATGCCA
>CAMASN010000099.1 GCA_945861025.1 Ferrithrix thermotolerans DSM 19514 | reverse complement strand
GTGAGCCAGCTCGCCACGCCGCGCTTTTGCATACAGGCCCTTGGTGTCACGCTGTTCGGCAACCGCAAGTGTTGAGTCGACGAACACCTCGATGAACTCATTCTCGGCGACTAACTCGCGGGCCATTTGGCGCTCGGCCCTAAACGGCGAGATGAACGACGCGATCACGATGATGCCCGCGTCGACCATGAGCTTGGCTACCTCGGCCACGCGTCGAATGTTCTCAACTCGATCGGCGTCGGTGAAGCCGAGGTCGCGGTTCAGCCCGTGACGCACATTGTCGCCGTCGAGCAGATACGTGTGGCGGCCCATCGCGTGCAGCTTCTGCTCAACAATGTTGGCGACAGTCGACTTGCCAGCGCCAGAGAGTCCGGTGAGCCACACCACGCAACCGCGTTGACCCTTGATCACCGAGCGAGCTTGCTTATCGACAGTGATTGCCTGCCAGTGAACGTTGTCGGCGCGTCGCAATGCGAAGTGCAGCAGCCCTGCAGCAACCGTGTTGTGGGTATAGCGATCGATGAGAATGAAGCCACCCATGTCTCGATTGATCGCATACGGGTCGAACGCCACTGGCCGATCGAGGCTCAGGTTGCACACGCCGATCTCGTTGAGCTCAAGGGTTCGCGCTGCCACATGTTCGAGGCTGTTCACGTTGACCTTGTACTTGGGCTGAGCCACGGTTGCAGTCACGGTCTGAGCGCCGAGCTTGAGCAGATACGGGCGGCCCGGCAACATCGGCTCGTCGCTCATCCACACGATGTGACACTCGAACTGATCGGCTGCACCAGGCGGATCACTGGCCGCTGCGATGACGTCGCCGCGGCTGATGTCGATCTCGTCGGCCAGCGTGATGGTGACCGCCTGCCCAGCCACCGCCTCGTTGAGGTCGCCATCGGCGGTAACGATGCGCGCCACCGAACTCTCGCGGCCCGATGGCACCACCCGAACAATGTCGCCGGGTCTCACGGTGCCACAGACGATGGTTCCAGAGAACCCACGAAAGTCGAGGTTCGGACGATTCACCCACTGCACTGGCATTCGGAACGAACCCTCGTGCTGCACGTCGTCGACATCGACGGTCTCAAGATGGTGCATCAACGTGGGGCCCGAATACCAAGGCATGCGGTCGCTTGGCTCAATGATGTTGTCGCCACGCAACGCCGACAGAGGGATGCATGTGATGTCGTGCAGTCCGATCTCGGCAGCAAACGCGCGGTAGTCGGCTTCTATTTGGTCGAAGGTCTCCTGCGAATAATCGACGAGATCGAGCTTGTTCACTGCGACCACGATCTGGCGAATGCCGAGCAGTGAAACCAAATACGAATGACGCCGGGTTTGGGTGAGCACACCCTTGCGCGCATCGATGAGAATCACCGCAAGGCTCGCGGTGGAAGCACCCGTGACCATGTTGCGCGTGTACTGCTCGTGGCCTGGCGTGTCGGCCACGATGAACTTACGCTTCTCGGTAGAAAAGAATCGATACGCCACATCGATGGTGATGCCTTGCTCGCGCTCGGCCGCTAAGCCATCGACCAGCAATGCAAAGTCGAGTTCGCCGCCTTGCGTGCCCACTTTCTTCGAGTCGGACTCAAGCGCTGCGAGGTGATCTTCGAACACCAACTTTGAGTCGTAGAGCAAGCGCCCGATCAGCGTGGACTTGCCGTCATCGACGCTGCCACACGTGATGAACCGCAGCATCGACTTTCGTTCATGCTGAGCGAGATAGGCCTCGATGTCGCTGGACGACAGGTCTCCGGTGGCGTGCGCCATTAGAAGTAACCCTCTTGCTTCTTCTTCTCCATCGACGCTGACGAGTCGTGGTCGATGACCCGACCCTGGCGTTCGGAGCTCGTGGTCAACAGCATCTCTTTGATGATCTCAGGAAGCGTTGACGCAGTGGATTCGATAGCACCGGTGAGCGGATAACAGCCAAGGGTTCGGAACCGCACGTTGCGCTCTACAACCTCGCCAGGCTCGACGGGCATGCGATGGTCGTCGACCATAATCAAGGTGCCATTGCGTTCGACCACTGGGCGCATCGCTGCCAGATACAGCGGCACGATAGGGATCTTTTCGATGTGGATGTATTGCCACACATCGAGCTCTGTCCAGTTCGACAGCGGGAACACTCTCACGCTCTCGCCGGGACGAACACGAGCGTTGTACAGATGCCACAGCTCTGGCCGTTGCTGCTTTGGGTCCCATCGGTGCTGAGCCGAACGGATCGAGAACACGCGCTCTTTGGCACGCGACTTCTCTTCATCGCGACGTGCCCCACCGAAGGCGAGATCGAATCCGTACTTGTCGATCGCTTGCTTGAGCCCCTCGGTCTTCCACATGTCGGTGTGCATGGCAGACCCATGATCGAACGGGTTGATGCCCTTCTCGACACACTCGGGATTTTGGTACACCAACAGGTCCATGCCAACGCTGTGCGCCATGCGATCACGGAACTCATACATCTCATGGAACTTCCATGTGGTGTCAACGTGCAGCAACGGAAACGGCGGCAGCGACGGCGCGAACGCCTTGATTGCGAGATGCAACATCACTGCGCTGTCTTTACCGACCGAATACAGCATTGCGGGACGCTCGCACTCAGAGACAGCCTCGCGAAATATCTGAATGCTCTCGGCTTCAAGCCGCTGCAAGTGGTTTAGCGCACGCATCTGGCCATCCCGGGCGTCGCCTCTGCGGCAATCAAGGAGTGCTCC
Organism: Ferrithrix thermotolerans DSM 19514; assembly: GCA_945861025.1. Classification (GTDB taxonomy): domain Bacteria; phylum Actinomycetota; class Acidimicrobiia; order Acidimicrobiales; family Ilumatobacteraceae; genus WLMZ01. The sequence goes on along the minus strand of CAMASN010000099.1, from coordinate 1,377 downwards.
AGCGCGCCAACTCAGTCTGCAACCAACCGTGCTCCCAGAAGCTTTCGTCGCCGCCATGATCGAGCAAGTGGCGGTGCGCTGATGCCATCAATGCACCGAGTCCCGCCGTGTCGGGGTCCACAGAAGCGATGGCCTCACCGAGGCGAATGGCGAGCACGGCGTCGCCACGAGAGAGCGCTGCCGAAGCTCGCTCGAGAGCGGCCGAGCCGCCGGTAACAGCCACGAGTTCAGCCAGCGCTGCGCCAGCCGAATCGGGATACAACTCGGTGGTGGAATGCAGTTTGAACCAACCAATGTAGGTCTCCCACAACGTGCGCACAGCCCACGAAACCTTGCCGTAGCCCTGCCCGACTCGAAGCTCAGGTGGGAGTTGGATCTCACGCATCAGCGTGGAGACATCGGTGCCGGCATTAAAGCCCTCGAGCGCGCGTTGATGCACATAATCGACCGCTCCATGAAGGCGCTCGAGTGATGCCTCAATGAGTTCGGCCCCAACAATCGCGTCGGCCCTACCCGTGATGAGTACCTCGGGTTTGAGCTCGCGAACCAGGCGGTTGGTGGCGAGGTATGGCTCGACAAAGCGATACCTGTCGCCACGAATGGTGTTGAGATTTGGGAAGTGCGGGAACAACGGACCAAAGAGATTGCTCACCATGGCGATTCGCTGCGCTGGCAGCCACACAACGAGGCAATCGATGGTCTCGCCGACAGCGGCGATGAGTTCGATGTCGAGTCCGTCGACATGCAACGCGAGTCGGTCATGAACGAACACATCGGGGATGGGGTTCGACTGCCGCATCGACACGCCTGGGTTCTGGCCAGCGATGCGGCGAGCGTCGGTGCCGAGCATGTCGAACCAGATGCCAGCAGTGCGCATGCGCAGACCCTGGATGCGTTTGTCGTCGGCCTGACAGGCCACGTTGTTGGCCTGCGCAATGTAGGTGGTGCCCTCTTGCTTGAACAGATCGACACCGCCCACATGATCAACGTGCGCTTGCGTGGAGATGACATGGTGGGTCGGCCCCGGACGAATCGCATCGAACACTCGCTTGTGGTGCGGCGCTTCGTAACCCATACCGCAGTTCACGATGATGCGCCCCGTGTCGGTAAGCACCATGTACGACGCGGTGGTGCCGCCCGAGCGATACACAAGGCCATCGACAATCGGATACGCGGGATCGTCGTAGGTGGGCGTCAGCAATACTTTGCCGGGCCGGGTATCGATCAAGTGATCGACCTGCTGCTGAATGTTCACTGAACCTCAATTCGCACGGGGAAGCGCTCGTAGTAGAAGTGAAACGGAGCGCGGAGTTCTTCTGGAGTAACCGAGAATTGGCGGCGAAGGTCGTAGATAACCCTGCCCTCTTTGCCGCGTGG
>CAMASN010000098.1 GCA_945861025.1 Ferrithrix thermotolerans DSM 19514 | reverse complement strand
CACATTGTCTGAGCCAGATTGCATTGGATAGTGCAGATGCTCGACAACATTGGGTGTCTCAGCCATTGCCAAAAAAGTATCCTCGCGCATATCTTTTGGGTGTGGACTAACAAATCTCACTCGACGAACACCATCGACTTGCCCAACTTTGCGCAACAGTTCGGCAAATTGCGGTCTCGGCTTAACACTTGTATCTCCTGTTGCACGTGCCGACATCGAAAGGTCACGCCCATAGCTGTTGACATTTTGACCGATTAAAGAAATCTGAGTAACGCCACTTCGCGCCAGAGATTCAACCTCGGCAAGAATTTCAGATGCCGGACGCGAGATCTCTTTGCCGCGCACGGCAGGCACGATGCAATAAGCACAGGTATTGTCACAGCCGATCTGAATGGTCACCCAAGCGTTATAAGAGATCTCTCGGCGCATCGGTAATGCACTCGGAAACATCGTGTGATCATCAAGAATCGCCTCTTCAAGAATCTCGGTGACTGGTCGCCCATCTCGGGTTTGTTCGAGCAACTCAGCGGCGCGGTGAACATTGTGCGTGCCAATCACAACATCGACATACGGTGCGCGCTGTGAGATCGCATCACGGTCTTTTTGAGCCAAGCACCCCGCGACAAGAATTTGGCGACCTTCTTGTTCTGTCTTCCAGTTCTTTAACTGGCTCAAAGTGCCATAGAACTTGTCATCGGCATTTTCACGAATACAACAGGTGTTGATCACCACGACGTCGGCTGCCGCAACACTGTCGACACTTGTCATTCCGTCTGATTCAAGAAGCCCCGAGATGCGCTCTGAGTCGTGTTCGTTCATCTGGCACCCAAAAGTGCGAACGAAGTAGTTGCGGGTCACGACTTTTCTATTTTATCGCCTAGATATCAGTGGCAATATCTAAAATGCCAAAGCCGGTGGGACTCAAATACCCACCGGCCGCGTTATCTAATTGGCAGTATTAGTTAGCGATTTGTTATAGCTGAATTGGCTGATCGTCTTTAGCCGTGAAAGCCTTCTTGCTTGCTTTCTCGGCGGTTGGCTTTGCTGCAACGGGTTTGGCAGTGGCGAGCACTTCAGTCTTTTCAGTCTTTGAGATCGCATCGACCTTCTCGGTCTTGTCGATCGAGTTATCGACCGGTTTGATTTTTGCGATCTCTGGCTCAACGACTGGCATTGATTGTCGGCGAACCCGATCTGCCATCTGCACCATTACTTCAGTGTTCTCTGAGAGAAACTGCTTGGCATTCTCGCGGCCCTGACCGAGTTGCTCACCGTCATATGTGAACCATGCGCCAGATTTTTTGGCGATTCCCATTTCGACTGCCATGTCGAGCACTGCGCCTTCGCGACTGATGCCCTTGCCGTACATGATGTCGAATTCTGCCTGTCGAAACGGCGGTGATACTTTGTTTTTTACAACCTTGACACGAGTGCGTGAACCAACGACTTCAACGCCGTCTTTGATTGTTTCAATACGACGAATGTCTAGACGAACTGACGAATAGAACTTAAGTGCACGACCACCAGGAGTTGTCTCGGGCGAACCGAACATGACGCCGATCTTCTCGCGCAACTGGTTGATGAAGATGGCGACCGTGTTGGTCTTGTTGAGGTTGCCGGTGAGCTTGCGCAAAGCCTGGCTCATCAAGCGGGCCTGCAGACCAACATGGGTGTCACCCATCTCGCCTTCGATTTCGGCGCGAGGTGTGAGCGCAGCCACCGAGTCAATGACGACCACATCGAGAGCGCCGGAGCGCACCAACATGTCGACGATCTCGAGGGCCTGCTCGCCAGTGTCTGGCTGCGAGATGAGCAGCTGATCGACATCGACGCCGATGGCACGGGCGTAGATGGGATCCATTGCATGCTCAGCATCGACGTAGGCGCAAATGCCGCCGTTGCGTTGCGCTTCGGCAACCACGTGCATGGCCAAGGTGGACTTACCCGAGGACTCTGGGCCGAAGATCTCGACCACACGACCGCGGGGCAGACCGCCAATGCCGAGTGCGAGGTCGAGCGCCAAGGCGCCGGTGGACACCGTGTCGATGCCCAACGATGTCTTTTCGCCCATACGCATGATAGAGCCCTTGCCGAACTGCTTATCGATCGATGCCAGCGCCATCTCGAGCGCCTTTTCACGTTCCATCGCCATGATGTTCTCCCTACTTCTTTCGTTCTTGGTTGTCTGTCTCAGTAATCGCTGCGGGGCCAATAACGCAGGCCCGATTCGCTGAGCGGCACCATACGAAAGGGGTGTTACAGGGTTACCGGGAACCCTGAACCACATTCGAAGAAGTACTGCGAGCGGCGAACGACAGGAGTGTAACTTCGTACAAGCGTTCGATCAAGCATTCGAAGCGGGAATCTGCGAAATCGTCTCGACAGCACGCGCCAGCCACTCATCAGAGGGCGGATCCATCAGCAATTCAGTTGCAAACCAGATCGTGTAACTAAACGGATACAGCACCACGGGCAGCACGAGCGCCACGACTCCGAGCACCAACATCAGCGGCGTGACGGCGACATCGGGATACGTGATCACCACCGACACTCCCCCGGCGACCACCAGCGTTGCCAGCATGATCATCACGTTGATCGTTGCGGCGCCCAACTCGAAGCCATCGTGACCACGTTGCACCGACAAGCCGCAGTGCTGACACGAGTCGTAGCGGCGGAACCAACCTCGACGAAAGCCGGGACGATCACCGCACCACGCGCACTGCAACAGCAATGCTCGGCGAAACATCAGCGGCACCGTTGGGCGAGTCACAGACATACCTTCAGCGTAACTACCACTTCGGGACTGTCGGAGATGCGATGATGGCACCCGTGCGCAACTCACTTTCAGGATTGTTGTTTGGCGCCGCCGCTGCGCTCGGAAGCCTCGCTCTTGGCGGCGCATGGCTACAGCTCACTTCGTTCTCCACGGGTCGCTCAAACGACACGAGCCACCAAGTGCTCAGCGACACCGCAATCCGCAACGAGATCGCCGTCGTTGTTGCCCAGGCAACGGCTCCTACTCTCGGACAAAACCCGGCGCTGGTGCAACAGGTAGTCGCAGCGGGCGCGGCTACTGGCGAGGGCTCCGATCTCTTAGCTGGCGTCATCGCCGAAGCGCACGCTCACCTCATCGGCGAGAGCACGAAACCGGTGTTCATCACTGCCGAGCAGATGGTTCCGTTGGTCGGCAACCAACTCGCCGCCACAGTTGCCCCTGCAGGCATTGCGGTGCCAACGGTTGGAGCGATGTCGACCACTCGTCAGATTCTGAACTGGCTGGTTCCTATTTCGGGGGCCGCCGCAACGTTGCTGCTTTTTGCCGGCTTCGCCACCCGACCCAATCGGGCCGAACAGCTACGCGCGTTGAGCATGTTGATGCTCGGCACAGCACTGATGCTGGTGATCTTCGGGTTCATCCTGCCCGCGCTGATACTTCCGCTGTTCTCGGATGACCCATGGGCAGCGATCTTGCCCGGCATGGCCCGAGACACCCTGGGAAGGCTGATGCTCGCAGCGGCATGTATCGGCCTTGGCGGAGTCGCGTGTTATGCCGCAGCAGCCGCCACACGGCGCCGCGACCGCTGGTCACAACCAATACGCACGCGCTACACCGAACAACGCCGTTGGAGTTAGCGAGCCCTTAGGCGATGAGTTCGGCCACGAACTCTTCGAACACTGCTGCGTAACGCATGGCGTCGGCGTTGCTGTGCATGATCGAGATCAGCCACTGCTCATCGAGACCTGGCGGCAGCAAGATGCCACGGTTGATGCCGTGAATCCATTGCGCAAACGCAAGATCGAAGTCGGTGTTCTTGTAATCGCGGTAGTTGCGCACCGGATTGGCCGACCACGTGATGCAGCCCTTGGCACCGAACTGCACGGCGTGAGCGGCGATGCCCGCGCGATCGATGATGGCGTCGCACGCCGCAAGCAACTCACGGTTGCGATCGATGCAGCCGTCGGTGGCCTCGGGAGTGCACACCTCAGCGAGCACTGCTTTGGCAGCAGCCATGCACAACGGGTTGCCGTTGTAGGTGCCGAGGTGGACCACACGACCAGAGGTGATCTGATCCATGTATTCGGCCTTGCCACCAAAGGCGCCAAGTGGAAGTCCGCCGCCGATGCTCTTGGCTAATGCCACGAGATCGGGGGTAACGCCGAGTGCTCCGGTAGCTCCGCCCCAACCTGCAGT
>CAMASN010000097.1 GCA_945861025.1 Ferrithrix thermotolerans DSM 19514 | reverse complement strand
TCGCCGATGCAGTCGCTGTGCGAATCTGTACGACATGGAAATGAGCGACGTCTATGCGGCGTGCCGGAACGAACTGATCGAACTGGCCGAGTCAATCTCTGTAACCCAGGCGGGCGCCCCGCTCGCGGCCACTCCCCCGTGGACCGTGCTCGACGGCTACCGCCATCTCGCCGGTGTCTGCGCCGACTTTCTCGACGGTCGCCTCGACGGCGCCGGGTCGCCCGAGTGGACCGCGGCGCAAATTCAGAGCCGGCAGTCGCACTCGTTGACCGAGGTGTGCGCTGAGTGGACGACCAGTGGGCCGCTGTTCGAAGCGGCCGTTGCGCAGATGGGACCCACCATCGCGTTCCTCACATTCGATGTGTGGACGCATGGCCACGACATCCGCGCCGCAATCGGTGCTCCCGGCAATCGCCGCGACCCACGCGTGCGCGTGCTTGCCGACGCTGCACTGAGCATGTTCGCTGGACGATACGAGGCATCGGGCGCACCCACGTTGTTGATCTTGGTCGATGGCGAGCAATACCTGCTGGGAGCAATCGGATCCGAGGCCACCGTTACCTTGGGCACATCTGCCTACGAGTTACTGCGCATCCTGTTTGGTCGACGCAGTGCGGCTCAGATTGCGGCAGCTAACTGGACCGGAGACGCAGCCTCGGCCATCGACGCGCTGCACATCTTCGACCTTCCTCGTGTCGACATCGTCGACTGACTCACGTCGGTGAAGCAGCGCGCTCTGCGTTAGAGGTACGCGTTGGCTGCAGCTTGCACTGCCGCCACGATTGGCTCCCATGGCGCATCGGCTTGGCGCGTAATGGTGACGAAGTTGTTCACACCAAATATCGCGGCAACGCCACCGCCAGCAAAGACTGCTTCAGCGAACTGATTGCCCGCTGCTGCCTCTGCGTTAGCGAAGTTGATCGACGACGCCAACGTGATGTCGAGCGTGAACTTGGTCGCGTTGGGGTTTGGAGTGGGAGAAGGAGAAGCAGTGGCCACGCAGCGAGCGTACGGTCTAGGCGTAGGTGTTGCGCAGCTTCGACTTTTCTACCTTGCCCATCGCATTGTGCGGAAGAGCATCGACCACGTGAATCCGCTTGGGCACCTTGTACGCAGCGAGCACTACGCGTAGCGCTTCGCGCATACCGGCCACGTCGAGAGTCTCCCCATCGATGGCGACGACCACGGCAACAACGGCCTCACCAAAATCGGCATCGGGAACACCGATAACAGCGCTCGATGCAACGCCCGGTTGCGCATCGATGGCTTCCTCGATCTCCTTCGGATACACGTTTAACCCACCGGTGATGATGAGGTCTTTCTCGCGCCCCACGATGGTGACGTAGCCGTCGGCATCGATGGTGCCGACATCACCCGTGCGGAAGAAACCATCAGCCGTGAACTCGGTTGCGTTGAGTTCGGGTCTGTTCCAGTAACCGTTAAACACATTTGGCCCGGCGGCTTCGATGTCGCCGATCTCGCCGACGGGTTGCAACTGATGCGTAGCGGGATGGACCACGCGCACCGACACCCCCGCCAACGCGGGCCCAACGGTGCCCGGCTTACGGGCGCCGTGAAGCGGGTTCGATGTGAGCACTGAGGTCTCAGACATGCCATAGCGCTCAAGAATCACCTGACCTGTGCGTGTTTCGAACTCGACGTGCGTACTGGCCAACAGCGGCGCCGAACCGCTGATGATGACCCGTGCTACACGGCAAGTGTCTGCGCCGAAGCGGGGGTCAGCCAGCAGCCGCGTATAGAACGTGGGCACGCCCATCATCACCGTGCACGAGGGCAGTTGGTCGAGCACGACATCTACCTCGAACCGAGGAGCAAGCACCACCGAGCCGCCACCGGCGATGGCGCAGTTGGTGGCCACAAACAAGCCGTGCACATGAAACATTGGGAGCAGGTGCAGCAGGCGATCGCTCGATGAGAAACTCCATTCGGATGCGAGTGCGAGGGCGTTCGAGGTGAGGTTGGCGTGACTCAGCGCCGCGCCTTTCGGACGACCAGTGGTGCCACTGGTGTACACCATCGCTGCCAACGAGTGGGCGGTAGGCACGAACGGCGGCGGGGTTGTTGGCTGATCATCGATGGCTGCGAGAGCGTTTGCGCCGAGATGCGAATCGATCAGCATCAATGGCAGCGACGTGCGCACCGCAGCAAGCGTTGGGTCGGCAATCACCAATGCTGGCGACGCGTCGGCCAGCAGATAGTTGAGCTCAGACTCGGTGGCCCCAGGGTTCAACGGAACTAACACAGCACCAGCACGAAGACATCCGAGGTACACAATCAGCGCTTCGCTCGACTTGGGGGTCTGTAGGGCCACGCGATCGCCAGGGTTCACGCCACGAGCAGCGAGCATGTGCGCCACCTGCGCTGCCCGAGACCAAGCCTGGGCATAGGAGTACGACGACAATCCTTCGCGACCCTCGATGAACGCTGCATCAGCCGACGAAGGGTGCTGTTCGAACAGTTCGACCAACGTGCGCGCTGTACTCATTGTTGGCCTGCTTTCGGGGCGTGTTGCCGGTGACTTGACCACGCATTGTGCGTGCCCATCGCGGGTTTCAAGTAGCTCCGCGGTCAGTTCGAAATGGTACTTTAGCGTCCTACTTCTGGAGGCCAGAAATGAAGGTTGCCCTCACCGTCAACGATTACCTGCGACGCGCAAGTCAGGTGTATCCCGACCGAATCGGATTTGTCGACGAGCCTGATCAACCTGCACCCAGTTGGGGCACTGCCACCTATCGAGAGATGGCCACACGCTCAACCGCTATCGCCGCCGGACTCGACGCGCTCGGCATTGCCCAGGGCGAGCGCGTTGCAATGATTAGCCATAACTCGGCCCGACTCCTCACCGCGTTCTTCGGAGTCAGCGGCTCGGGCCGCATCTTGGTTCCCATCAACTTCCGCCTCGTCGCCGAAGAAGTGCAGTACATCGTGAACCACTCAGGGGCGCGTATTTTGCTCGTCGACCCTGAGCTCGAAGAGGCCATGGCCTCGGTGCAGTGCGAGCGCAAGTTCATCATCGGATCCGAGACTGATGCCCTGCTCATGCGCTTCGATACGCAACCTCTGCCGTGGGAACCCGATGAAGATGTCACCGCAACCATCAACTACACCAGCGGCACCACTGCACGACCCAAGGGCGTGCAACTGACCCATCGCAACCTGTGGATCAATGCCGCCACATTTGGTTTGCACCTCGGTCTGTCCGACCGCGATGTCTATCTGCATACGCTTCCCCAGTTTCACTGCAACGGCTGGGGCCTCACCTATGCAGCCACAGGCATGGGCGCACAGCACATCATGTTGCGCAAGGTCGACGGCGCCGAGATTCTGCGACGCATCGAGCAATACGGCGTCACCATCTTGGCTGGCGCGCCGGCCGTGCTCAACATGGTTATCGAGGCCGCGCGCGCATGGGACGGGCTGATTCCTGGCAGCGGCACAGTGCGTGTCGTTGTTGCTGGCGCCCCGCCACCAACCCAAACCATCGAGCTCGCTGAAACTCTGCTCGGCTGGGAGTTTATTCAGCTCTACGGCCTCACCGAAAGCTCGCCGCTGCTCACATTCAACCGTGGCCGCGCCGAGTTCGACGAGCTGTCGCCAAGCGAGCGCGCCCAACGGCTCGGCCGCGCAGGTGGACCCGCGCTCGGTGTCGAAGTCGAGATCTCGCCCGACGGCGAAGTGATGGCTCGGGGCAACGTCATTATGGGTGGCTACTGGGAGCAGCCGGTCGAGACAGCAGCCGCCATTCGTACCGGCGACGACGGTCGCGATTGGTTCTATACCGGCGACGGCGGATTCCTCGACGCCGATCACTACGTCACCATCTCCGATCGCAAGAAAGACGTCATCATCTCGGGCGGCGAAAACGTGTCGTCCATCGAAGTCGAAGATGCCTTGTTCAGCCACGCCGAGGTCGCCGAGGTTGCCGTCATCGGGGTACCCGACGAGAAGTGGGGCGAGCTTGTGATGGCGTTGGTCGTGAAGACCCCCGATTCCACGCTCACCGAAGCCGACCTCATCGCCTACGTGAAGACCAAACTCGCCGGCTACAAGTGCCCGAAGCGCATCGAGTTCCGAGATGTCCTCGCCCGAACGAGCACCGGCAAGCTACAGAAATTCAAGCTGCGTGAGCCCTACTGGACCGGCCATCAAAAGGGCGTCAACTAGCCCTGCGCCGCCACCATTGACATGGCGTTTCCGTGAAGCGTGAGCGCACGGTAA
>CAMASN010000096.1 GCA_945861025.1 Ferrithrix thermotolerans DSM 19514 | reverse complement strand
GAGGAAGAACTCAACGAAATCCGTCGCATTAGCGAAGACTCCGGTTGGGAAAACGACACGTTCTCGTTCGAGCGTTACTTCGGCCAAGCAATGGCCACGGTTCGCCAAGCAGTTGCCACCGACACCATCGACGAATTCCTCGACTCGGTCGATCTGCGTATCACCAGCAAGGTGCTGCGCGCATCGCTGTTCTCGGCTGCTCGCGATGTTGCGGGTGTCGACCGAACGCTCGATCTGCACGAGCGGAATCTGCTCGAACTCCTCGCCGCTCGCTTCGACTGAGTCAGCTATGTCTCAGCCGCGTCTAGCGGCGAGCAACAGCGATTCGATCGCGTCCCGCAAGATCGCTTCGAATCTCGCCATCTGCGAGGCCTGCTTCGTTCAGCAGTGCCACCACTGCTGTCCCTTGGCCGGCACCGATTTCAAGCACCAAGTATCCGCCGGGGCGTAACCACGTGGCCGCGTCGGCGACGATGCTGCGAATGTCGCGGAGGCCATCGGCACCGCCGAACAACGCGAGGTGTGGCTCCCACTGGGACACCTCAGCTTCGACATCGGGATCATCGAGAGCGATATAGGGCGGATTCGCAACAACAAGATCGAGACGACCACGAAGATCGTTGGGCAGCGCCAGAAACCATGAACCCTGCACGATGCGCACGCTCTGCGCATTGCGCCCGATGCCCGCGAGATTGGCTGAGGCAACGTCGACCGCATCGGCTGACACATCGGCCAACCACACATCCGCCGAGTCGATCGGCAGTTCGGCCGCGATCGACAGGCCAATGGCTCCGCTGCCCGTGCCCAAATCGGCGATCACCAATCGCTCGGCTGTGCGATCGGCGGCAAGCAACGACCGGGCAAGGCCGAGAGCCGTCTCGCACACCCATTCGGTTTCGGGCCGAGGAATGAGCACTCGCTGATCGACCATCATGTCGAGTCGGCGAAATTGCCAACGGCCGAGCACATATTGCAACGGTTCGCCAGCGGCACGGCGAGCAAGCATTGCGTCGAGATGTGCCACCATGCCGTGCATCGCTGGCTCATCAAGCTCGGCCAAGAACTCGGGGCCATCACATCCGCTGGCTACCTCGCACATCCATCGCGCGTGATGGCGATCGCCCAACGCGCTGGTGGCCTGCGCCCACAACTCACGCCACGTGACGTGTTCGCTCTCAGTCATCACCACTGGCAAGTTGACGAGTGCGTTCGTCGGCGGCCAACGCCTCAACGACATCGGTGAGGTTGCCCGCGAGCACTTCTTGCAACCGATAGATCGTGAACCCGATGCGGTGATCGGTGAGTCGGTTCTCTTTGTAGTTGTAGGTGCGAATCTTCTCGCCACGACCACCGGTGCCAACCTGCGACTTGCGTTCGACCGAGGCTTTCGCGTCGGCTTCGTCTTGCGCCGCCTGCAACAAACGCGCCCGCAGCACAGTCATCGCCCTCGCCCGGTTCTGCAACTGGCTGCGCTCGTCTTGCATGGCCACGGCGATACCCGTTGGCTTGTGCGTAATACGCACGGCCGAGTCGGTGGTGTTCACGCCCTGCCCACCAGGGCCACTGGCACGGTACACATCGATCTGCAGATCTTTTTCGTCAATCTCGATCTCGACTTCTTCGGCCTCGGCCAGAATCAGCACCGTCGCCGACGACGTGTGAATACGACCCTGGCTTTCGGTGACCGGCACGCGCTGCACGCGGTGCGTGCCGCCTTCGTACTTGAGGTGGCTCCACGAAGAGTCGCCCTTCACCATGAACGTGATCTGGTTGAACCCGCCAAGGTCGCTGACATCGGTAGACAACACATCGATGCTCCAACCCTGCTGGGTTGCGTAGCCCGAGTACATCTCGAACAGGTCACGGGCAAACAAGTTGGCTTCTTCGCCGCCTTCGGCGCCACGAATCTCAACGATGACAGCCTTGCCATCGTTGGGGTCGCGAGGCAGCAACAGCAAACGAATCTCTGCTTCGAGCCGCTCAACCTCGGCCTCGGACGCGGCGAGGTCTTGGCGCAGAGCATCACGCTCGTCGGCGCTGGCAAACGTGAGCAGCTCGCGGGCGGCATCGGCATCTTCGTGAACCGAGCGAAGCGCCCTGATCAACGTGACGATTGGCGTGAGTTCTTTGTAGCGCGTGGTCTTGATGCGCAGCAACGCGGCGTCGGTGAGAATTGCGGGGTCGGAAAGCTCGGCCTCAACGGTGAGGTATTCGTCTTCTACGGCAGCCAATCGATCAATCACAGCGCATGCAGGCTACGTGGCTACCGAGTGTTCGCAGCGATCTAGGCCCAAGTGAGTACAGAGATTGACCCGCGGGCCAATGCTGCAACCCGCTGTGTCACCGGCGAGGCATCGCGCTCGGGAACAACCAAGACCAACTCGGCATCGGCCCCGTACATCTCGCGGGCGTCGAGCGCAAAGGGCACGAGATCGAGATCAATGCCCACCGAACACACCGCCACAAGCGGGGCTCCATTGGCCGTCTCGCCAACAGCCACGCATGGGATCGGATCTTTCAAGTTGGGACGCGGCACCGGTGGATCGGCCGAGCGAAGGTTCAGTGCGCCAACTCGGGATGGATCGTTGATGGCCAACCAGCGCAAGAAACGCTCGGCGCCCAAGCGGTTGAGCGGATGCAACGGTGCATAAACTTGACGATGCCCACTCACGGCATCGACCACCCCGGCGAGCGCCTCTGCGGTTGGCTTATTGCCGTGCAGCATCATGAACGATTCGCGGTCGTGCGCCCCAACACCTACCTCAAGGCGAACCTCGCCCGAATACGCATCGGTGACCACGCGGCACACCTCGAGCCCGCGGATTTCGCCGGCAAGCACGCCGTGCTCGACCACAGGCTCGGCGCCACCCTGCTCGATGACTGAACGCCAGATTTCGTGGGCGGGATCGATCGCGTCAGACACCGGATACGGCTCGTGGTGGGCCGCCACGAGCGAACGACCCTGCGCTTGCCACACGGTGATGGGCATCTCGAACAGCGCCGCACGACGAGCCAGGATGCCCGTAGACGCCTCGGCGATGACCGCCAAGGCACGCACATCGCTCTGACGAGTTGCCCACGCCAGCGCCGCGCCCAGCCCGCGTTCGGGCTGTTCGTCGAGCAGCACCCAGGCACAGTCGCCCACGATCAATGCTGCGCCTCGACCAAACGACGCGCCCGCTTGTGCATCGGCCACGCTTGGCAATGCATCGGGCCCAAGATGGTCGCTGACCAGTGCTCTGAGCTTGATCGACAGCAGTGCGGCGCGGCGCGTGGGGTCTACAGGAGCGGGCGACGTAGTCACCTCGCCAGACTAGGAGCCGAAAGCCTCGACCGCATGGGCAACATGGGCAACATGAGCAGCATCACGCTGTCGGCCGCAATGACGCAGCGAAAACGACAGATGCCACTCGATCTCTCGATCGAATGGCATCTGCACAAAAACAAATCTGCAGCAGCGCTGCAAGGAATTACTGACCCTTGCGGGATCCGTAACGCTTGTTGAAGCGCTCGACGCGACCGCCAGCATCGACGAGCTTTTGCTTGCCGGTGAAGTACGGGTGACACTCGTTGCACAATTCAAGGCTGAGCGTGCCGGTACGAGTGCTCTGCGTGAGGAAAACATTGCCGCACGTGCACTTCACGGTGACATCTGCGTAAACGGGGTGGATGTCGGTCTTCATGACGATCTCCAAAATAGAACGGACGAGAAATGATAGCGGCCGAAAAGAATTTCCGACCTTGGTGTTGCTACATCGCTGGTTGCTTGGAAATCTCGGCCAAGAACTCGTCGTTTGTGCGGAAGGTGCGCAACCGATCGATGAGTAGTTCGAGACCAGGAGCCGCGTTTCCGTCGGCTGCGAGACCCGACAACACACGGCGAAGCTTCCAGACCATCTGTAACTGCTTACGGTCGAACAACAATTCTTCGTGACGCGTGCTCGAAGCGTCGACATCGATGGCCGGATAGATGCGGCGCTCAGCGAGTCGACGATCGAGACGCAGTTCCATGTTGCCGGTGCCCTTGAACTCTTCGAAGATCGCATCGTCCATACGGCTGTTGGTCTCGACGAGAGCCGTGGCCAAGATGGTGAGTGATCCGCCTTCTTCGATGTTGCGTGCCGCACCAAAGAACTTCTTGGGTGGGTACAACGCACCGGCGTCGATACCGCCCGACATGATTCGACCAGTGGCTGGCGCAGCCAGGTTGTAGGCACGGCTGAGGCGGGTGATGCCGTCGAGAATGATCACAACATCGTCACCATTTTCGACCATGCGCTTGGCCTTCTCGATGCAGAGTTCGGCAACGTGAGTGTGCTCGTCGCTCGGACGGTCGAAGGTGCTCGCAATGACT
>CAMASN010000095.1 GCA_945861025.1 Ferrithrix thermotolerans DSM 19514 | reverse complement strand
TGCCGGTGAAGTGGGCGACGCGCACAGCGACAAGACCCTGGCAACGGAGTGATCTAGATGGCCGGCGGTCAGGAGCGCATTCTTCGCGGACGCATTCGTAGCGTCCAGGCAACGAAGAAAATTACGCGCGCCATGGAACTCATCGCAGCATCGCGCATTGTGAAAGCACAATCGCGCGTGCAGGCCGCGGTTCCATATAGCGATCAGATCACCGAGGTTGTCAAAGACCTCGCTGCAGCAGGTGCTGGCCGTGGTGCTCCGTTGCTCGTTGGTCGTGGCGAGGTCAAAAAGACCTGTTACGTGATCATCAGCGCCGATCGTGGTTTGTGCGGCGGTTACAACACCGGCGTGCAGCGTGCGGCCGAAGGCGAAATCAAAGTCGATGTACTCGGTGGCCTCGGTTACGAGATCGTCACCGTGGGTCGTAAGGCCGACAACTACTTCCGCTTCCGTGGTTACAACCGCAACGCCAACTTCGGTGGCTTCAGCGAGAACCCCACCTACGACCATGCCCGCGAGATTGGCAAGCATGTTGTGGGTTTGTTCGAGAGCGGCGAAGTCGACAAGGTGCTGCTGGTGTATACCCGCTTCATCTCGGCGGGTAGCCAAGAGGTCGTGTTGCGACCATTGGTGCCACTCGAAACCCAAACAGTCGAAGGCGGCGACGCCAAGCCTTCGGGCGGCGGCGGCGACTACGAGTTCGAGCCAGATCCCGAGACCATTCTCGAGACACTGCTTCCTCGCTACGTCGAGGCCCGTATCTACGCAGCGTTGCTCAACGCAGCAGCCAGCGAGCATGCGTTCCGTCAGCGGGCAATGAAGAGCGCCACCGACAACGCCGAGGAACTCATCAAGAGCCTCGCTCGAATCATGAACCGTGCCCGCCAGGACTCGATCACCACCGAGATCATGGAAATTGTCAGCGGCGCCGAGGCACTCGGCACTGGCAAGGCCACCAATGTCCGCTACGTCGAACTCGACGACAGCGAAATTACCCAATCAGCGAACGCACTTGTGTCCTCCGCAGGCACAAACAACGCGAACGACCTCTGAGCAGACGAGCCAAGAAAGCACAAGGAACCAACAGCCATGACCATGACTGAAACAGATCGCAAAGACGGTCGCGTTGTCGGCATTGCCGGCCCGGTGATCGACGTTGAGTTCCCTCGAGGCTCGCTGCCCGAGTTGAACCATGCCGTCGAGTTCACCGTCAACGTCGACGGCAAGCCCGTTACCGTGCTCGCCGAAGTTGCTCAGCAACTCGGCAACGGTCGCGTTCGCGCCGTTTGCCTCAAGCCAACCGACGGCCTTACCCGTGGCACACCAGTGCGCAACACCGGCCGTGGCATCAACGTGCCCGTCGGTAACCGCACCCTGGGCCACGTCTGGAACGTGTGGGGCGAGGTGCTCGACGGCGACAATGCAGATTTCGCCGATGTCGAGCGCTGGGACATCCACCGTCCAGCCCCAGACTTCGATGCACTCGAGCCATCGAAGCGCTTGTTCGAAACAGGCATCAAGGTCATCGACCTGCTCACTCCATACGTGGCCGGTGGAAAGATCGGTCTCTTCGGTGGTGCCGGCGTCGGCAAAACCGTTCTCATTACCGAGATGATCCGTCGCGTGGCTCAGAACCACGGCGGTGTGTCGGTGTTCGCCGGTGTCGGCGAGCGCACCCGTGAGGGCACCGACTTGATGCTCGAAATGGAAGAGTCGGGCGTGTTCGAAAAGGCCGCTCTCGTATTCGGCCAGATGGACGAGCCACCTGGAGTCCGGCTTCGCGTCGCGCTCTCAGCCCTCACCATGGCCGAGTACTTCCGCGACGTTCAGAACCAAGACGTGTTGTTGTTCGTCGATAACATCTTCCGCTTCGTGCAGGCCGGATCCGAAGTGTCCACCTTGCTCGGCCGTATGCCATCGGCCGTGGGCTACCAGCCCACGCTCGCCGACGAAATGGGCCAACTGCAGGAGCGCATCACCTCGACCCGTGGTCGTTCGATTACGTCGCTGCAGGCCGTGTACGTGCCCGCCGACGACTACACCGACCCGGCTCCGTTCACCACGTTCACCTTCCTCGATGCAACCACCGAGCTCAGCCGTCAGATCGCCTCGTTGGGTATTTACCCAGCCGTCGACCCGTTGGCCTCGACCTCGACCATCTTGTCTCCCGAGGTCGTGGGCGAGCGTCACTACCGTGTTGCTCGTCGCGTGCAGGAAATCCTCCAGCGCTACAAGGAACTCCAGGACATCATCGCCATTCTCGGTCTCGACGAACTGTCCGAAGAGGACCGCCTCACCGTGTCGCGTGCACGTAAGGTTCAGCGCTTCTTGAGCCAGCCGTTCTATGTGGCCGAGGTCTTCACGGGCGTCAGCGGCGAGACCGTGCCAGTCAACGAAACCGTCGAGAGCTTCGAAGCAATCGTCAACGGCGAACTCGACTCGGTTCCTGAGCAGGCGTTCTTGAACGTCGGCGGCGTTGAGCAAGTGCTTGCTAAGGCCAAGGCCTTGCAGGAAGGCGCAGCCTGATCATGAGTACCGCATCGATGACCGTCAGCGTGGTCTCACCCGAGAAGATCCTCTTCACGGGTGAGTCAACGCAGGTCATCACGCGCACGCTCGCAAGTGGCGAGATCGCCTTCTTGCCGGGTCATGCCCCATTCCTTGGTGCACTCACCGAGTGCCACACGCGCATCTACATGGCCGATGGAAGCATCGTCGATGTTGCTGTGCACGGTGGCTTCGTCGAGGTCAGCAACAACAAGGTCAACATCTTGTCCGACGTTGCCGAGCTCGCCGAGCAGATCGATCGGCCACGCGCCGTTCGCGCCAAAGAGGCAGCCGAAGAGCATCTCAAGCGAGAGCACGACGCCGAAGTTGCGGCATCGTTGTCACGTGCACATGCACGCCTCAACGCAACGGGCGGCGTCAGCGGCACTTCTGCCGGAGCCCACTAGCTCAGTCCCGTTTCGAACCCTCTAGGGTTACGCAATGGAGACATACCCGTTCACATCAGCACTGGTCACTGGCGCGTCGAGCGGCATTGGCGAGGCAATGGCACATCTGCTCGGGCAGGCCGGCATCCCTACGGTGGTCGTGGCGCGCCGCACCGACCGTTTGGAAGAACTCGCCAAGCGGTACCCATCGTTCGAGGTGCTCAGCGCCGACCTCAACTCTGCCGAAGGGTTGGCGGCCGTTGAACAGCGCATCCTCAGCGTGACATCGCCCATTGATCTTGTGGTCAACAACGCAGGCTTTGGCACCTCGGGTCTCTTCCACGAGATCGAGCCCGATCGCTTGCACGACGAGATCAGTCTGAACGTGCAGGCGCTGACCCGACTCTCGAACGCAGCGCTGCGGGCCATGCTGCCGCGTGGGCGCGGCTTCTTGCTCAACGTCAGTAGCGTCGCCAGCTTTCAGGCGGCGCCACGCCTGGCTGTGTACGCCGCCACCAAGGCCTACGTGACCAGCCTTACCGAGAGCCTGCACGAAGAGGTTCGCGGCACCGGAGTTCATGTGACTGCGTTGTGTCCTGGCCTCACCAAGACCGAGTTCCAGAGCGTGAGCAGCACCGAGGCGTACGCCACAAGCTTTCCGGGTTTCGTGTGGCTCAAGGTCGACGAGGTTGCAGCCGCTGGGCTCGCCGATGTTGCCAAGGGCAAAGCGTTGTCGGTGCCCGGCGCGATCTACAAGGGACTCGCATCTATCGCTGGGGTCACGCCTCGCGGCCTCACCCGCCGCCTCAGCAGCTTGGTGCAACGCAACCCGAAGTGACGGGCGGGGTGCAACTCACTCGTAGTCGATAGAAGCAAACGTCTTGAGCTTGTCGATGCGGTGACGGGCATCGATCAAACGCGTGGTGCCCGAGCGAGAGCGCATAACGAGTGATTGAGTGCGTGCCCCGCCGCGGTCGTAGCGAACGCCGCGCAGCAGTTCTCCGTCGGTGATACCGGTAGCGGCAAAGAAGCAGTTGTCGCCCTGCACCAAATCGTGCGTGGTGAGCACGCGGTCGAGGTCGTAGCCGGCAGCAATCGCTGCGGCTCGCTCTTCGGGGTTACGCGGCCACAGACGACCCTGAATTTCGCCGCCCATGCACTTGAGCGCAGCGGCAGCCGTGACGCCTTCGGGGGTGCCGCCGATGCCGATGAGCACGTCGACGCCTGCCTCGGGCCATGAGGTGGCGATTGCTCCGAAGATGTCGCCGTCGCTGATGAGCCGGATACGTGCACCGGATGCTCGAACTTCGTCGATGAGTTCGGCATGACGGGGGCGATCGAGAATCATCACGGTCAGGTCACGCACCGACTCGCCCTTTGCCTTAGCGATCCAGCGCAAATTCTGTGTGGCCGAAGCGGTGATGTCGATAGCGCCAACAGCGGCCGGACCAACTGCAATCTTTTCCATGTAGACGCACGGGCCGGGGTTAAACATCGTGCCGCGTTCGCTGACGGCGATGACCGAGATTGCGTTGTCGCGGCCCAGCGCCGTGAG
>CAMASN010000094.1 GCA_945861025.1 Ferrithrix thermotolerans DSM 19514 | reverse complement strand
GTCGATCAACTCGCCGTGATGAGCAAGACCAAGACCTTGGTACACGCCTCCGTGCAGGTGGTCGACATCGGCGGTCTCGTCGAAGGCGCAAGCAAGGGCGAAGGCCTGGGCAACAAGTTCCTCGCCAACATCCGCGAAGTCGATGCCATTGTGTTTGTGCTCCGCGCGTTCGTCGACGGCGATGTCACCGGACCCGACGACCCACTCGAGCATCTGCGCATCGTCGAGATCGAACTGGCCTTGGCCGACCTCGAGACCGTCGAGAAGCGTCTCAATCAAGCAATTCGCGCCTCGAAACTCGACAAGGGTCTCGGCGACGAAATTGCTGCGCTCCAAGCCGCCAACGATGCGCTCAGCGAAGGCCGCCCGCTCTACCGCGCCAACCTGAAGCCCGAGTTCCAAGAGCAACTCGCACCGCACTTCTTGCTCACCAACCGCCCCGTGCTGGTTGTGGTCAACGTAGGCGAAAACGAACTCGACACCATCCCCGCAGTTGAAGCTCGTGTTCGAGCCGAACTCAACGATGCCGGCGCCAACGTTGAGGTCATCGGTATGTGCGTGCAGCTCGAGGCCGAAGCGGCCACCATCGTCGATCCAGTCGAGCGCGCCGAGATGCTCGAAGGCTTTGGCCTCGGCGAAGGCGCATTGTTCCGCATGGTGCGCAGCGCCTATCACCTGCTCGGTTTGCGCACCTTCCTCACCACTGGCGAGAAAGAAACACGCGCATGGACCTTCCGTGCGGGCTCGAAGGCACCCGAGTGCGCCGGCCGCATTCACACCGATCTGCAGCGTCGTTTCATCCGTGCCGAAGTCATTCAGTGGGACGAACTCATTGCACTTGGCTCGTGGAAGCAGGCTCGCGAAATGGGCAAGCTGCGCGTCGAAGGCAAAGAGTACGAATTCGTCGACGGCGACGTCACCGAATTCCTACACGGCGCGTAATCGCACCCTCCAGCTCCATTCACTGAGGCATCCCGCTTCCGCGGCTCACCCCTTATAAGTTTGGTATCCGTGACCGCAACCACCGCTGCGCCTTCGACGCACACGCGCGTGCCGGTGGGCGCGTCGCTGATGGCATGCCTCGCGGGACTCACGTGGAGCTTCGGAGCAGTCACGGCCAAGAGCTCGCATCACGCCGACGCGTGGCAATACCTCATCTGGCGCTCTATCGGCATCATCGTGGTCGTCGAATTCATTGGTCTCGCCCGCGGCAAGGGCTGGACCTTGCCGAAGGCGTTTACATCGGGCAAGCCAATGCTGCTCGGCTGCGCCTCGCTGTTCTTGGCCTCGATCGGATTTGTCTATGCGCTCAAGACCACCACCGGCGCCAACGCTGCGTTTCTCTCGTCGATCACTCCGTTAATCGCAGTCATTTTGGCCCGCATCTTTTTGGGCGAACGGCTCACTCGGGTCACGATCGCGGCGATTGCACTCGCACTGGTTGGCCTTGGGGTGATGGTGTTGTCCGACCTCAGCGCCGGCAACATGGCTGGCAACATGGCGGCAATTGGCTCTGCGTTTGGCTTCGCTGTCTACACCGTGTGCGTTCGCTCAGACCCCGAGCGCGACTGGTCGCCGGCACTTCCCGGATACGCCGCGCTGATGATTGTGGTCTGCGGCATTGTCACGCTCAGCAACGGCAACACTCTGCTTCCGCCAGCACGCGACACCTCGTACGCTCTGCTGCACGGCGCCGTGTTCATCGTGGTCGGCACCTTGCTGTTCAACGCAGCATCACGAACTGTGCCCGCAGTAGCAATGGCCATCTTCGCCCAGACCGAAACCGTGTTCGTGCCGATGTGGGTCTTCCTCGTTCTTGACGAGAAGCCCAAAGCCGCCACATTGCTCGGCGGAGCAATCATCCTCACCGCCATCATCGGCAAAGGCGTGCTCGACGCGAGACCAGCCAACGAACACGTCGTCGAGCCCGGTCCCGGCTCCATCGCCTAGCTCGTCGGTCGACCACTCCAAAGGCGTCAGACCGCAGCGCCACTACACTTGCGAACTGTGCAACACCGTCGGTTACTGATCACCTTCGGGCTGATGTCAGGCTTTTTCGGGGCCGGCTACGGCGTGATGTTCACCATGCTCGACGACTTCCGAGACAAATACGGAATCAGCGCAAGCGCGCTCGGCCTGATTGTTGCCGTCGGCTTCTTCTCGTCGTTTTTTGCTCAGGTATTCATCGCCCCCCGAGCCGACCGTGGTCACGCTCGCCAACTTGTGTACCTCGGCATGTTGTTCAACGTTGCCGGACTCGTGGGAATGGCCTTCGGCCACAACGCCGTGCTGCTGATGCTCGCTCGAATCGTGATGGGCATCGGTGCCGGCATGGCCGGTCCGGCTATTCGGCGCATCGTCATCTTGGCCGACCCTGACCATCTCGGCCAGAACATCGGACGCATGCTTGCCGCCGACGTGGCCGGTTTCGCCGCGGGACCAGCGATCTCTGCGGTACTCACCAAACCATTCGGCATCCCAGCTCCGTTCTTGGTCCTCGCCGTCGCGAGCATCGCCTGCCTACCCGTGATCGCACGGATACACGTGGACGAAACCGAGGCCGCCGACCGACCCACAACCCGCTTCGCCTTCGACCTCCTTCGTTCACGCCCGTACGTCGGCGCGATCAGCCTTGGCGCTGCGGTGTTCTTGATGGTTGGCACCTTCGATTCCTTGTGGGTGCTGGTGCTCAGCGACCTGAACACCAGTGACCTCATTGCCAACCTCGGCATCACCCTGTTCGCTGTTCCTCTTGCCGTGCTCGGACCATTCGGTGGTCGTCTCGCCCAACGTCTTGGCCCATTCAGAGTTGGCTCCGTTGGGCTGCTCGTGGGCGCGGCGATGATGTTCTCGTACGGCCATTTGCCATCGGGTATTGCGATGTTCTGCGTGGCCATGTTTCACGCGGTCAACGATGGCCTCACGGTCTCGGCGTCGGGTGTCGCTGTCGGTCTCGTCGCTCCGGCCGACAGGCAGGCTGGCGCGCAGGGACTCATGGGCGGCGTGCAGACCCTCGCGGGCGGTCTCGCCGCCATCGTCGCGAGCTCGTTGTATCAAAGCGCTGGCCGCGCAACGGCGTACACAACATGCGCCGTAGCGATGGCCGTGCTCGTCGCTCTTGGGCTCGCCTGCGCTGGCCGTAATTGGGCCGCAAAGTCTGCGGACGAGACCGTCGATACTCCCTCGTCTACTCCAGTTCCTGGCTGAATCCAACCACGCTCGTTCTCGTTCGGCACCAGCGCGGCCCACGCCATCGGCCAGACTGCAGGGATGGCTGACGCGATTACCCCTTTCACGATCAACACCCCGCAAGCAGTGCTCGACGATCTGCGAGTTCGCCTCAACAACACCCGCTGGCCCGACGAGTTGCCCGGCACCAACTGGCGCTACGGCACCGACCTCGCGTATCTCAAAGATCTGTGCGAGTCGTGGAAGAGCTTCGATTGGCGTGCAGTCGAGGCTCGGTTCAATAGCTGGCCGAACATCCTCACCACCATCGACGGCCAACAGGTGCACGCGATCCACGCGCCGTCACCCGAGCCAGATGCATTTCCGCTCATCATGACCCACGGCTGGCCGGGATCGGTTGCCGAGTTCCTCGATGTGATCGAGCCATTGCGCGACCCGCGCAGCCACGGCGGCGACCCTGCCGACGCGTTCCACATCGTGATGCCATCAATCCCCGGCTACGGCTGGAGCGGCCCCACCACCGAGCCAGGTTGGGACGTGCGTCGGGTTGCCGAAGCATGGAAGGTGCTGATGGCCCGCCTCGGCTACTCGCGCTACGGCGCACAAGGCGGCGACTGGGGCTCCATGATCTCGTCGCAACTTGGCGTGGTCGACCCTGAGCACATGGCGGGTCTGCACATCAACATGGTGCTCGGCATTCCCGGCGATGCGCCGCTCACTGAGATCGAGCAGGCCGACATGGCCGGCACCAGTGCGTTCGTTGCCGAAGGCAGCGCGTATCAGCAGATCCAGGGCAAGAACCCGCAGACGTTGGGCTATGGCCTCAGCGACTCGCCCGCTGGACTTGCCGGTTGGATCATCGAGAAGTTCCATCACTGGAGCCATCACCCAGATGGCGATGTCGAGACCGCCGTCACCCGTGACCAGTTGCTCGCCAACCTCACCCTGTATTGGGTGACCGAGACCATCAACTCAAGCACGCGCTTGTATTTCGAGTCACAAAAGTCCGGCCGCTTCCCACCGTTCGAGCGCGTCGAAGTGCCAACTGGGTGCGCCGTGTTCCCCGGCGAGATCCTGCGCATGCCCGAATCATGGGCGCGCAATCTGTACAACGTGACCCGGTTCAGTCGCTTCGATCGCGGCGGGCACTTCGCGGCGCTCGAGCAACCCGATCTGCTCATCGCTGACATACGCGCGTTCTTCCGCACGGTTCGCTGATCACTCGCACCATTCACTCCGCAGTCGTGGCAGGCTATGTGTATGGCGTGGCTGATGAGCGAGGCACGAGTGTTCGCTTCTGTCGAACTTGCCAATGACCGCCACACCCGACTCAAGGGTCTCATCGGGCGCGACACCATCGAGGGAGCCTTCGTGATTCCATCATGTCGATGGGTGCACACCATCGGCATGCGCTTCCCGCTCGACATCGCCTACGTCGACTCGGCCAACGGGGTCATCAAGACCGAATCGCTACCGCGGCGCCGCGTCGGCAT
>CAMASN010000093.1 GCA_945861025.1 Ferrithrix thermotolerans DSM 19514 | reverse complement strand
GCGCTGAAACTCTGTAACACCCCTTGGGCATGATCGCCGAATGAACACTGCCCTTACTGTCGCCGTCACCGCCATCGTGGTGCTGCTTGTGTGTCTCGTGCTGATGAGCAGGCAGCAGCTCGGCACCCAAAGCGCCACAGCCACCGCCGATCTGTCGGCCAAGAAAGACATCATCGATGCTCGCCTTGGCCAGATCCAGACCGAGGTTCGCAGCGACATCGACCGTCTGGTGTCGATCATCAGCCAACTTGGCGATGCCACCTCGCAACGCTTTGGGCAGGTCGATCAGTCGCTACGAGATCACGTCGAAATCACGCGACGGCTCTCCAGCACAACGCAAAGCCTTGGCGAAGCACTGGCCAGCCCCAACAACCGCGGTCAATGGGGCGAGCGCATGGCCGAAGACATCATTCGTTCGGCTGGTCTCATTGAGCACAAGCAATACCTCAAACGCACCGCAGTGGCTGGGGCCGAGCAAGGCATCCCCGACTTCACGTTTCTGCTTCCCAAGGGTCACGTGCTCTTCATGGACGTCAAGTTCCCCATGGCCGCGTACCTTCGCTATCTCGATGCCGAAACCGACATCGAGCGAAGCACACATCGGGCCACCTTCTTACGCGATGTACGCATGCGCGTGAAAGAGCTCGCCAAGCGCGAATACGCATTAGCCGACTCTCGGCCCGCGGTCGACAACGTGTTGTTGTTCGTACCCAACGAAACCCTCAGTGCATTCATCCACGAGACCGACCCCGATCTCATCGACGAAGCAATGAAACAACACGTGGTCATTTGTTCGCCGCTCACCCTGTTTGCATTTCTCGGCGTCATTCGCCAAGCGTTCGACAACTTCATGATCGAGCAAACCAGCCACGAGATGTTGCAGATACTTGGCCAGTTCGGCCAACAGTGGACCAAGTACAGCCAGGCGGTCGACAAAGTGAAGCGCCAGTTCGACACGGTGGCCAGCTCGTTTCACGAACTTGCGGGCACACGGCGCCGGGCACTGGAGCGGCCACTCAAAGATCTCGAGGCGTTACGTCTCAATCGTGGGGTCGCCGTAGAAGGCGAGCTCTTCGGCACTACGGTGCTTGAGATCGATGAACACATCGACGAACTCGCGTAACTCGTTCAGTTGAGTTCGATGATCTCCTAAGGGAACCAACATGGCCGATTCTGCCGGCACCGAACAATCCATTGCGCTGCCGTCCGCCGAGTCCAGCGCAGCTCGTGTTCCGCTGTGGTGGGGCATCCTCACCGGCCTCGTCGCTGCCGGGGCAGGTCTGGCTGCGGGCGAGCTCGTGGCCGGCATGTCGCGGCAGTTGCGCTCACCAATCGTCAGCGTGGGCGACCGCGTGATTGATCTCGTTCCCAAGGGTCTCAAAGAGTGGGCCATCCGATCATTCGGCACCAGTGACAAAGCCGTTCTTATAGCCACCATTTTCGTGGTCATTGCAATCGCCGCGATGATCGTCGGCGTGGTCACGGTTCGCGGGCGCACCGATTTGGGCATCGCCTTCGCGGTGCTCTTCGGTGTGCTCGGCGGCAGCGCCAGCGGCATCGGCCGCAACACCAAAGTCATCGGGGTGCTGCCCTCGTTGGCGGCGGGTGTAGTTGCTGCCGGGGTGCTGGTCTACGGCCACCGTCTGACCAAACCACGCACTCGGCCCAGCGCAACACCCGCCGCTCCGGTGGCGCAGAGCATGCTGCCCACAGCAGGGCTCAACCGCCGTCGGTTCTTAGTGTCCACCGGTGGTATTGCGGTGGCTGCAGCCGTGCTCGGGTCTGCTGGCCGCGGCATGCAGGGTCGCTTCAACACCGCGCTCGAGCGGGTCGGCGTGCGCCTGCCCGCACCTAAAACGTCGCTCCCCCCACTACCTACCGATCCGGCCGTCACTACCGAGGGCCTCTCGCCGCTCATCACTCCCATCAACAGCTTCTTTCGCATCGATACCGCGCTCTCGTTTCCAAACGTGTCGCTGAAATCGTGGCGGCTACGCATCACTGGCCTCGTCGATCGCGAGCGCGCCTACACATACGACGAACTTCTCGATCGCGAACTCATCGAGCGTGACATCACCATCTCGTGTGTCTCGAACGAAGTTGGTGGCGGTCTGGTGGGCAATGCTCGCTGGATTGGTTGCCGCCTCGACGATCTGCTCGCCGACTCGGGCATCAAGCCCGAGGCCGACCAGATCATGGGCGTGTCGGTCGACGAGTTCACCGCTGGCTTTCCGGTTGCCGCGCTCGATGGTCGCGATTGCATCGTTGCATTCGGCATGAACGGCGAGGCATTGCCCGTCAAGAACGGCTTCCCAGCGCGGCTCATCGTGCCCGGCCTGTACGGCTATGTGTCAGCCACCAAGTGGCTCTCCGAAATTCGTCTCACCCGCTTCGACACCGAAGAGGGCTACTGGGTGCCTCGCGGTTGGTCTGCGCTCGCTCCGGTAAAGACCCAGTCCCGCATCGATCGGCCCGGCACCAACATCGCCGCCGGCACAGTTGCCATTGCTGGCGTTGCGTGGGCCCCCGCATTGGGTATCGAGCAGGTCGAAGTTCAGATCAACGATGGCTCGTGGCAAGCCACCGCCCTTGGGCCGTCGCTCAGCAACAACGCGTGGCGGCAATGGTGGATCAGTTGGGATGCAACGCCCGGCCAACACCTGATTCGCTGTCGCGCCACCGACGGCAGCGGCGCAACGCAAACCGAACAGCGCGCCGACGTGGCTCCCGACGGCGCAACGGGTTGGCACACCATTCGCGTCACTGTTGCGGGCTAACCCAACGGTGGCCGCCTCGTTCGGGCAGAATCGGCAGGTGACTCAGCCAGCCTTCGAATTCGAGTCCCCCGCCGACGCTGAATACACGTTCTCGGTTGGCGAACTCTCGGACACCATCAACGCCACGATCAAAGATCGTTTCGGCGAAGGCGTCTGGGTTCGCGGCGAGATCCAGGGCTACGCCGAGCGTGACCCTCACGTGTATTTCCGCATCGTCGAAAACCGAGACAACGTCAAAGCGGTGCTCGACGTGTCGTTGTTCGCCAACAACAGGACCCGCCTTCGGCCACTGCTGCAAACACACCGGTTGCAGCTTGGCGACGGCATGAAAGTTCGGGTCTTTGGCACGCTCGAGCTGTACGCGCCCACTGGCCGAATCAGCTTGAAGATGTCGGGTATCGATCCGCGCTACACGCTCGGCGAAATGGCCATCGAGCGCGACGAAATCATTCGCCGACTCGTGGCATCGGGCGCCTACGACGCCAACCGGAAGCGCCCACTGACGCTCGTGCCGCTACGTATCGGTGTAGTCACCAGCGAGGGCAGCGCGGCGTGGCACGACTTCACCAAAGAACTCGAACAAAGCGGCTACGGCTTCACCCTCAACGTCATCGACGTGCGCGTGCAGGGCGACCAGGCAGCGCGCATGGTCACCGCAGCAATCAACCAATTCGCAGCGCGCACCGACCTCGATGTCATCGTCGTCATTCGTGGTGGCGGCTCCCGATCAGAACTCGCTGCGTTCGATGCCGAGTCCATCGCGATGGCCATCGCCCAATCGTCGTTGCCGGTATTCACTGGCATCGGTCACGAGATCGACAAGAGCATCGCTGACGAAGTCGCGCATCTGGCATTCAAAACTCCCACCGCCTGCGCAGGCGGGCTCATCGAGCGCGTGCAGGCGTTCGCTCAACACAGTGAGTCCGCGTGGACCTCGCTGTGCGCGCTTGCGACGCGCCAGGTAGGCCAAGCATCGTCGGGTCTGCTTGAGACCGCTCGGCGCATTCAGCAACGCACTGTGGCCGCCGTAGAGCGCAGCGATCAGCGCCTCACCGACCGGGCCAATCGGGTCACCATGTCGTGTACCCGCTCGCTCGATCAGGCCAGCACCCAGCTTGGCGTCGCCAGCGCCCGCCTTGGTCGGCGCGGCGTGCAGTTGGCCAATCAAGAACTGCAGACACTCAGCCAAATCGAGGCACGCGTCAGGCTGCTCGATCCAGTGCACACGCTGGCGCGCGGCTGGAGCCTCACCCGCTCGGCCGACGGCCGCGTTGTGCGCAGCGCCGCCGATCTCGCTGTTGGCGACACCGTGATCACCACGTTCGCCGACGGCCAAGCCCACAGCACCATCGCCGCCATTCAGACCACGCCGCCACCCCAATCTCCAGGAGACCCACCATGACCGACCCGACCAACGCCAACGCGGCAATCGACTCGCTCGGCTACGCGGCAGCGCTCAGCGAACTCGAAGCGATCTTGGCCGAACTCGAACGAGACAATGTCGACGTCGATCGGCTCGCCAGCCAAGTGCAGCGCGCCAGCGAACTCATCCGCCTGTGCCGCGAACGAATCGGCAACGCCAAGCTGCAGATTGAGCATGTCGTGGCCGAGCTGGGCGCCTGATCCAGCACAGCCTCAACGCTCCGTGAGACTCACCCCACTACGGCCGCTAGCCTGACCACGTGGTTCCTGTCGCGCCGGCGTCGCTCGCTCACATTGCTGCTCGCGTCGACACGCGCCTACGGGCAATCATCGATATCGAAGACGCCCGCTGGTCAGCACTCGACCCCACCTTGGCCGATCCCTTCATCGCTATTCGCGGGCTCGTGCTCGGCGGCGGCAAGCGACTGCGTCCAGCGTTTTGCCACTGGGGCTTCGTTGGCGTTGGGGGCGACCCCGAGGACCAACAGATCATCGATGCCGG
>CAMASN010000092.1 GCA_945861025.1 Ferrithrix thermotolerans DSM 19514 | reverse complement strand
CTCGACCAAACGACGCGCCCGCTTGTGCATCGGCCCCGCTTGGCAATGCATCGGGCCCAAGATGGTCGCTGACCAGTGCTCTGAGCTTGATCGACAGCAGTGCGGCGCGGCGCGTGGGGTCTGCAGGAGCGGGCGACGTAGTCACCTCGCCAGACTACGAGCCGAAAGCGTCGACAGCATGGGCAGCATCGGCGGCATCACGCCGTCGGCCCCATTGGCACAGCGAAAACGACAGATGCCACTCGATCTCTCGATCGAATGGCATCTGTACAAAACCAAAACCTGCAGCAACGCTGCGAGGAGTTACTGACCCTTGCGGGCTCCGTAACGCTTGTTGAAACGCTCGACGCGGCCGCCAGCATCGACGAGCTTTTGCTTGCCGGTGAAGTACGGGTGGCACTCGTTGCACAATTCAAGGCTGAGCGTGCCAGTGCGAGTGCTCTGCGTGACAAAAACGTTGCCGCACGTGCACTTCACGGTGACATCGGCGTAAACGGGGTGGATGTCGGTCTTCATGACGATCTCCAAAATAGAACGGACGGGAAATGATAGCGGCCGAAAAGAATTTCCGACCTTGGTGTTGCCTACATCGCTGGTTGTTTGGAAATCTCGGCCAAGAACTCGTCGTTTGTACGGAACGTGCGCAGACGATCGATGAGCAGTTCGAGACCAGGTGCCGCGTTTCCGTCGGCTGCGAGACCCGACAACACACGGCGAAGCTTCCAGACCATCTGCAACTGCTTACGGTCGAACAGCAATTCTTCGTGGCGTGTGCTCGAAGCGTCGACATCGATGGCCGGATAGATGCGGCGCTCAGCGAGTCGACGATCGAGACGCAGTTCCATGTTGCCGGTGCCCTTGAACTCTTCGAAGATCGCGTCGTCCATGCGGCTATTGGTCTCGACGAGAGCCGTGGCCAAGATGGTGAGTGATCCACCTTCTTCGATGTTGCGTGCAGCACCAAAGAACTTCTTGGGTGGGTACAACGCACCGGCATCGATACCGCCCGACATGATTCGACCAGTGGCTGGCGCAGCCAGGTTGTAGGCACGGCTGAGGCGGGTGATGCCGTCGAGGATGATCACGACGTCGTCACCATTTTCGACCATGCGCTTGGCCTTCTCGATGCAGAGTTCGGCAACGTGAGTGTGCTCGTCGCTCGGACGGTCGAAGGTGCTCGCAATGACTTCGCCCTTCACGGTGCGGCGCATGTCGGTGACTTCTTCGGGACGCTCGTCGATGAGCAACACGATGAGTTTGCACTCAGGGTGGTTGCGCTCGATCGAGGTTGCGATGGTCTTCATGATCGTGGTCTTGCCGGCCTTTGGCGGCGACACGATAATGCCGCGCTGACCCTTACCAATCGGGCTGATGAGGTCGATAATTCGAGCGGTCATGTTGTTTGCATCCGAAGGATTCTCGAGGTGCAACTTCGTGTCGGGGAACAACGGAGTGAGGTCTTCGAAGCGAGGACGCGTACGCGCCTTTTCGGGATCGCCGCCGTTCACGGTGTGGATCTCAAGCAGTGCCGGGTTCTTCTCGTTGCGACCTGCTGGACGGCTGAGGCCGGTAACAAAGTCGCCCTTACGTAGGCCGAACTGGCGAGTGAGTTTCACCGGGATGTACGCATCGTCGCGGCTGGCGAGATAGCCGTTCACGCGCAAGAAGCCATAGCCCTCGTCGCGCAGATCGAGATAGCCCGAAACCTGCACTGGCTCGAGCGATGTTGGACCCTCGGTGGCTTCGCCGCCGCCCGAGCGGTCGCCGCGGTCATACCGATCGTTGCGCTCGTTGCGGTCATTGCGGTCATTGCGGTCATTGCGGTCATTGCGATTCTGGCGCTGTCCGGCATTGCGCTGTCCCTCGTTACGTGGGCCCTCGTTACGTGGGCCCACATTTCGTGGGCCATCAGGACGTGGGCCATCGGGACGAGCGCCCTCTGGACGTGCGCCATCGGGCCGATCACCCTCGGCCCCCTCGGCGCCTTCGCCGCGATTCTTGTTGCGACGGCGGCGACGGCGGCGATTGGCGCTGAGCCCGTCGCCTTCTGCGCCTTCGGCTCCTTCTTCGCCGTCGGCATCAGCGTCACCATCGGCCGAGCCAGCAGCAGGCGTGGCGCCGGCGGCCGTCGTTTCGGTGCTGATGCCCTGACGAATGAGCTCAACTTCCCAATCGGCCAACGGCTCGCCATCGGAACCGAGCATGACCTCGGCCGCTGCCGCTGGTGCTGGCTTTGGCGCAGCGCCGCGAGGGGAACCTTGGCGACCCGCAGGCCCACGGCCCGCAGCCGCCGAACGTGGCGTATCGGTGGCAGGCGCAACCGCTTCGCTTGGAGCGGCAGCAGCAACGGCAGCGGCGGGGGCGGGGGCTGCAGCAGGCGCAGGAGCAGGTGCCGCTGAGGCCATCGGCACTGCACCGGTCTGCTCAAGAATCTTCTGAATGAGGTCGGCCTTTTTGGCGCGTGAGGTGCTCTTCACGCCGAGCGCCGAGGCAATTGCAACCAACTGCTCGCGATCTTTTGATTCGAGCACTGACTGTTCGAGGGCATCCGCAGCCACGGGATCCAACTTTCCAAGAAATGTCCCAAACCGGGACTGAGGGCTATGTGGGCGAGACGCGAGACGTGCACAAGCACAACCGACGTTGATAGACCCGCCAACAGCAACAAGAGATTCACACGGCCACGGTTCCGCCAGCGAAATGGTCGCGGGGCGCATCGGAAAGTGCGGCTCGGAACTCCGAGCAATACGCACCTTACACATCACTTCAGCTGAGATGCAACCACCGCGCCAGATCGCAGCGTTGGCCAAGCTGGGCGCGAGCCCAACGCAGTTGGTCAGCGGGCGACGGCCCGCTCGACAAATGTCTGAACGGCGGCGAGATCGTTCGCAACCAGATTCGTATGTTCGGTGCGATCGAGCAGATCGGCGAGGTGCGCTGGCAACGGTGGCCGCACACCGGTCGCGGCAAACACCGCATCGGGGAACTTGGCGGGATGCGCCGTTGCCAATGTGACCACCGGACGTCCGTCGAGATGCGCACCGAGACTGCGCACAGCGGCTGTGCCGGTGGCCGTATGCGGATCGATGAATTGTCCGCTGGATTCGTACACGCGACGGATCTCATGGACGATGCCAGCGTCGTCGACCTTGGCCGCGCGAAACACTGGGCTGATCCACGTAGCCATCTGGTCGGGCTCCACCTTGAGTGATCCGCTGTGACGGAACCGCTGCAACTGCTCGGCGGTCATGCCGCCATCGCGGCCGTTCATCTCGAAGAGCAACCGCTCGAAGTTTGAGGACACTTGAATGTCCATCGATGGGCTCAATGTGGGCATCACGTCGCGGGCGGTCATGTCGTTGTCGTTGATAAACCGAGTGAGGATGTCGTTCGAGTTCGAGGCCACGATGAAGTCGGCGATAGGTGCGCCCATCTTGCGTGCAATCCAGCCGCTGAGCACGTTGCCGAAGTTGCCTGTGGGCACGCTGAAGGTGGTCTGGTTGATGGCCGTAGCACCGAGCGAACGCGTTGATGTCACGTAGTACACGATCTGCGCCATGACACGCGCCCAGTTGATGCTGTTCACTGCCGACAAGTTCATGCGTTCGCGGAACGCGGCGTCGTTAAACATTGCCTTCACGAGATCCTGGCAATCGTCGAACGTGCCCTCGACCGCCACGGTGTGCACGTTGGGCGAGTCGACCGTGGTCATCTGCTTGCGTTGCACATCGCTGGTTCGCCCTTGCGGGTACAAGATCACGATGTCTACGTTGCTGCACGATTTCACGCCATCGATGGCAGCACTGCCGGTGTCGCCACTGGTTGCACCCACGATGGTGACACGTTGCCCGCGCTGCGCAAGCACGTGATCAAACAGTCGACCCACTAGCTGCAACGCCACGTCTTTGAACGCAAGCGTGGGTCCGTGGAACTGCTCGAGCAACCACTCGTTGGCGCCAATCTGAACCAGCGGCACCACCGCATCGTGACGGAACGTTGCGTATGCATCGGTGCACAACTGCGCAAACACATCGGCGTCGATCTCGCCGGCGACAAACGGCGCCATCACTGCGGCAGCGGCTTCGGCATAACTCGTTACGTGGGTGAGATCGGGCAGGCTCGGCCACTCGGCGGGCATATACAAACCACCGTCGTTGGCGAGGCCGGCAAGCAGCACATCGCAGAACCCGAGTTCGGGCGCAGCGCCGCGGGTAGACACATAACGCATGGGTCTCAGGCTCCGATGACGCGCAGGAGACTGCCGACCCGCTTGACCGTGTCGAGGTCGCGCAGTTCGCGCACGCAGTTCTGCAGCGACGACTCTTTGGCCGTGTGGGTGATGAACACGAGGCGGGCGTCGTCGCGCAGACCCTCTTGTTCGGCGGCGCGGATGCTCACGTCGTTACGCGCAAACACGCCCGTGACCGAGTGCAACACGCCGGGTCGATCGGCCACATCGAGACTGAGCAAGTACTCGCTGTTGGTCTCGTCGATAGGGCGAATCACTGCCCGACCAAACGAGCCAAGCGAGCCGTGAGTGCCCTGCGACAGGTTGACCGCTGCGTCGATGACATCGCCAAGTACTGCAGAAGCGGTGGGCATTCCACCAGCACCGCGACCGTAGAACATCAGCGAGCCAACAGCTTCGCCCTCGATGAACACTGCGTTGTAGCTCTCGCGCACGCTGGCGAGCGGATGATGGATCGGCACCATCGCTGGGTGAACTCGCACCGAAACTTCGCCGGTAGCT
>CAMASN010000091.1 GCA_945861025.1 Ferrithrix thermotolerans DSM 19514 | reverse complement strand
GCGGTGAAGACCACTGAGCGAGCCGCTTTGTAGAGGTCTGCGCCAATGAAGCCGGAACCCAAATAGACATCGGTGGGAACACCCGCTGTCGCGAGGCGTTGTACAGGCCGGGCGAACGCTGCGGAGTCGCCAGACACCAATGCAACGGAGGCAAAGCGGCCGACGATGTCTTCTGGCGATAGGCGTTCGAGCAAGCGTCGATCGGCGCCGTCGATGCCGCGCCCGAGGAGGGTGTTGCTCGGCAAAACGCTGATGGCGGTGTTGAACAACTTGGACCCACTGGCGTAGACAACGATGTCGTTGACCGTCAGTTCAAGGGACGCCTTGAGGTGGTCGAGAGCGATGACTACCTGCTCAAGTTCTTGATCAGAGCCACCGACGAGATTCTCGAGATCGATGAGCACGAGGCGTCGATTAGCTGGCACCCAGGTGAGGAGGCTCTGTGGCTTGAAGCGGCTGGCACTGATAGAGCACAGTTGGTTTGAGCGAGCCTTCATACCGACATCGCCAATTCACGCTGCTGAAAGGCGAGAATATTCTGGTGAACCTGCATACGGGTTTGGTTGAGCTCGCGGCTCCCGGTTTCGCGAGCCAGCCCGAACTGGCTGGCTGCTTCTTTCACGGTGAAACCCTCAGCATCTACCATCCACATCATTTGGAGGGCGCGGTCAGACCGGCCAATGAAGCTCTGATCGAGCATCGCCTTGTTGTCGATTTGGCGATCGATCTGGTCTTCGAAGGGTTCGTCCTGACACGCAACGGTGTCGAACAGTTCGGACAAACCTTCGCCGGTGAGGGCGTTACCGGAAAGAACCAACCGGCCGGGTGACGTAGTGCCGTCGGCGTTGTATGTGAAGCGGGCCCCTTCGCCACGTTGGGCGCCCTGAGTGCGGCCGTATGAGATGGCCGCATTGTTGACCGCCGCCCTGGCGTAACGATACGGGTCGGGGTAGATGGTCATGTAGTGGTTGGGGTTCTGAGCGAACTTCTCGAAGACGGTGCCAGCAATGTCAGAAGCGTCTTGCGCGTTTCGCCTCTTGGCGCAGCGTTGGGCCTCGAAATAGACCTTGCTCGCGTAATCGGTGGCGGGGTCGGTCTGGCTGGTCTTTGAATTTCGGCGACGGCTCATTGGTTGGCTCCTGTTCGGGGTGATGTTGGGGAGAGTATGAAGGAGGGGTGTTACAGAGATCTTTTGGCCCGCCGTCAGGAGCTCTGATCGGGATCTGGGGTCGTGAAGTCGTCGTAGTTGCTCTTGCGGCCGCGTTGGGTTGAACGGCTGCGTGAGAACTGCTTTTTGGCTTCGGCTGCAGACCACTGGCCCTGCGAGAGAGCGGCTGCGTCGGTGCGCAGCTCGGCGACCTCGAACGGCCTGATGCCGGCGAGGTCGAGCATGTCGGCGCTGCTGGCCAACAGTCGTGAGGCTTGGTCGTAATCGCCGCGCTCGGCAGCGTCGCGAGCCTGGCGCCGGGCCCGAGCGGCCTCGAGCACCAAGACCTCTTCGGTTACCGCTGGATCGGCGGCCGTGTCGAGATCGTCGGGGTCACCAGCGGTGACCACGATTGGCACCGTCACCGTGTGCAACTGAATCTGGCCAACGGTGGATGCCCAACGGATGGTGAGGGTGGCGACGTTGATAGGGCCGTCGTTCGATGCTGGGCGCAAGTGGAACGCCGCAACAAGTCGACGAACTTCGCCACCGAAAGCGTCGCCGAGTGCCACCTGCATGCCGCCGTCGGGCATCGAGGTGATGGGGAACTCATTGAGTACGCCCGCTGCTGCCACTGCCGAAGTCGGAGCGATTTCGATTGACACGTTTTGGGCGACGACCGATGCGAGACCCTGGAACTCATCGGAGAACACCTGGGCCGCCTGATCGGAGCCAGCGCACCAGTAGTCGTTGCCCATGCCTGCGTCGGCGAGGGCTGCAAGCAGCTTCTCGTCGTAGCCATCGTCGAAACCAATGCACGAGGTAGTGACCCCTTGCTTGCGGCCGCTGCTGATGAGTGGCACGAGTTCGTCGTGGTCGACGATGCCGGCATTGGCGTGGCCATCGGTGAGAATCACGATGCGGCGCAGAGCGTCGGGACGCTGCGCAGTGGCCAGCATCTCGAGACCCTTGAGCCAGCCGCCCGAAAGGTTCGTTGAACCACCCGAACGAATAGCCCGCACAACGCGGCCAGCCGAGTCGGCTTCTTGGTGTGCAAGCGGCAGCACGAGTTGGACCGTGTCGTCGAACGCAACGACACCGATGCGGTCGTCGGCGCCGGCGAGGCGCAGCAACTGGGCGGTGGCCGCAGTGACTGCAGCCAGTGGGGCGCCGCCCATCGAGCCGGATCGATCGAGCACGACCACAACGTCGAGCGGTGCGCGCCCTACTGGGGCAGCGGGTGGAGCGGTGAGCTCGACGAGGACATTGACGACCTCGCCGACGCGGACGGCGACGATGGTGCGATCAAACTTGATTGATGGGATCACGGTGAACTCCTTCAGTTCTACAGGGCTCAAGCGCCTTGTAGTGATGTGTACGCACGGAGGCGGTTGGCGCGTGACATCGATGCGCCGCAACGACTGAGATCACGCGCCGCCTTGTTCGGTGCGTATAGAAGGCCATGACGACAAACATTTATTTCAGCCCCGCCTATAACGACACGACGGTTGCCTTCGACACCTTTCGCAAAGCTCTCGAAATTGCTGCCAGCTTGGCCAGCAACCCGATCGATGGGGTCGTGCTGGTCGAGCCCCGCTCGGTCACTCAGGCCGAACTCGAGCGCATCCACGATCTCGAGTACGTGCAGGCCGTGCTCACGGGTGTGCCTTACGATCTCGCCAAATCTCAGGGTCTTGGCTGGGACGAGGGCCTCGCCCGGGCAGTGAGCTCGTCAAGTGGTGGGGTGCGCGACGCGGCTCTGCAGGCGATGAGCTGTGGGGGCATCGCTGGATCGTTGTCGAGCGGCTTGCACCATGCGCGTCGAGCCAAGGGAGCCGGTTATTGCACGGTGAACGGTCTTGTCATCGCTGCTCGGGCGGCGCTTGATGCCGGTGCAAAGCGCGTGCTCGTTCTCGACCTCGATGCTCACTGCGGCGGTGGATCCGCCGAATTGATTGAAGGCGTTGAGGGCCTAGAACAGGTTGATGTCTCGGTCGATTACTACGACAACTACAGCTCGACGCCTCAGTCGCGGCTTGTGCTCGCACACGGTGACAACTACCTCGACGTGATTGAGTCCGAGCTTGCTCGTATTGCCGATCCAGCGGGCATCGATCTGATCCTCTATAACGCCGGCATGGATCCTCACGAGGATGCAGGAGGTGCCGCGGGCATCGATACCGACATGCTTCGCCGCCGAGAAGAGATGGTGTTCGCCTGGGCTCATGGCCACGGGCTGCCGTTGGCGTGGGTGCTCGCTGGCGGGTACCTCAACAGGGTTGATATGGATGGCTTGGTCGATCTGCACCGGCTCACGATTGATGCAGCGGCGAAGTATTCAGCGATGCGCGGCCTTGTTGAGAGCTGACCGGTGCGGGTCGGTCGGGCAGGTCGAGCAGGTCGGGCCGCTGCGATGTCACGCGGCGGCCCCCTTCGTGCGTCAGTAAAGTATGAACAACTCACCTGCTTTCAGCCACACCCCTTCAAAGTCTCCATCCGATCCAGCTGCTTGGTGGCGGCGCACCTGTTGGGTCGCCGATACCCGCATCGCGCTCTCCGGCGACTTGCCCGTCGGCCCCGCTGCCGCCGCCCACCTCGCCGGATGGGTGGCCGATGGCGTCACCCAGGTCATCGATGTGCGTAGCGAATGGGACGATCAGTCGCTTGTTGCCGGCTTGCAGCCGCAGCTCAACTACTGCTGGGCCGGAGCCGATGATGACGGCGGTGCTCAGCCCGACGAATGGTTCAATGCTGGCGTCGATGCTGCACTCGCAGCGCTCGCCGACCCCGAGGCGGGGCTCATGGTGCACTGCCACATGGGCGTGAACCGCGGTCCCAGCATGGGCTTCGCAATCATGCTCGCCACCGGTTGGATGCCAGTGGATGCGCTCAAGGCAATCGTTGCTGCACGGCCCATCGCGGCGGTTCTCTACGCAGAGAACGCCCTGTCGTGGTGGCACCGCCGCAACAACGTGCCAGAGGCGCTCGCAATGAGCCAGCGCAACGCCGTGCGGGCCTGGCTCGCTCACAAGCAGGTCGACGTGAGCTGGGTCATCAGCCGAATCCGTCTTGCCGAAGCAGCATGATCGTCGAAGCGGTAGCCAGCCGAAAGCTACGGTGACCTCATGGTCCTTCGGCTCGCAACGTGGAACACCAAGCAAGGTGTAGCGCCACGCAAGAAGACCCCTCAGTTGTGGGAATGGTTGCACAGCCGCGTCGATCCCGACGTGGCTGTGCTCACCGAGGCCAAGATCCCTAAAGGGTTCTCGCCAACTGATTGGCAGACCGTCTATCGCCCAGGTGGTATCGGACCGAGGCGGCAATGGGGCACGATCCATGCGTCGCGCGGCCCACAACTGGTCGAGGTCTCCTCGGTGCAGGTTGGTGGCCGTGCCGTAGCTCTTGAGTTCGAATGGCCAGCAGCCGTTGTGGTGACCGATGTGATTCGCGATCGCCAGCGGTGGGCCACCTTGGTCGGCATCTACGGCATCACGCTCAATCGACATGGCGAAAGTTGTGGGCACGGGCGCTACTCGGTGCCGCTGCTCCTCAAACAAGTGGCACCGCTCTTCGAGTCAGACCGCGCCGATCGAATCATTGTTGCCGGCGACTTCAACATGTGGCCGTGCGATGTACCGAGTGAGTTCAACACGCTTGGCCTGGTCGACCTGATCGCCGACACAGCTCATACGCGCCCCGCGTTGGCACGTTGTTCAGG
>CAMASN010000090.1 GCA_945861025.1 Ferrithrix thermotolerans DSM 19514 | reverse complement strand
GAGTTCGATCTCGGCGACTGGGAAGACTATGAACGCTCATTGGTTTCAGATTCGCTCGTCGGCGCGAACATCGCATTTCGGTGGGAGGGCGATGTGTTGCTGGTTGCTACCAGCAACGAGGCCGACGTCGATGACATCCTCGACGAGGTCGAGAGCGGCGATCTCATTCCGATCAACGACGATGACGACTACGGCGACGAACTTCCCTTCGACACGCTCAACAGTTTCTTTCTCGCCGGCGAGCGTCTGCGCCGCGAGCCCCGCGACAAGCAGGGCCTCGAGCGACTTCTCGAGGCGCTTAAGGTTGCCAACGCCGGTCGGCCTCCGCGAGGTGTAGAGCTTGGCGTGTGGCGGCGTAGCTGCCAGTTGGCCGAAGAGCTTGGCGACGCGTTGATCAACGGTGCTGGCGGCGATCTCGAAGACGCCACTCGAGTGGCCAACGACCTCCACGATTTGTTGCGCCCACTCATCTAGCTTTCGGCGCTCACCACTAGCGTGATTGCTATGTTGCTCGCCGAGCTCGAAGTGTGGCACTCGCGCTCGGACACTCCGACCCGCCGTATCGCTCTTGGCAATCTTGTGCTGCCCGTAGAGCCAGCGCCCGGATTTGGCGGACTGCTGCTTGGCGCCGTAGTCGCTCGTCATTTGGCTGCCGTCGATACCGATTTCATTGCCGATCTACATCGCTTGTTGAGCCAAGTGCAAAACGGTGACCGTGTCGTGCAGCCGCGCTTACGTCACCGATTCCAAGTCGATCGTCATGGCCTGGCCAGAAGCACGCATCAGATGTTTGGCGATGGCGAGTCGGTGCATTTCAACTTCGACACCACCGGAAGTCCGCTCGCACAGGTGCTGGGCGCGATGTATTCGATCGAACGTCTTGAGGCATCAGCGCGTCTGGCGTTGGCGCCCGTGATGCTGAAAGCAATGGCCTGGCGGGGGCCGTTGGGAGCGTCGTTTGTTAGCTATCTTGCGGGCTCGAACTCGTCGTCGCTGACAGCTATGGCCGACCCGCGCGCATGGGCGCTCGAGTTGTTCGGCTTCCCGCTGGGCACCGCAAAGGTGACAAAGAAAGAAGTCATGCTGCGCTACCGCGAGCAATTGCGTGTGGTGCATCCCGACCATGGTGGCAACGAGGCGCACGCGGGTCAGGCCATCATCGATCTTGGCGAGGCGCGAAAGATCTTGCTCGCTTGAAGTCATCTCGATCACTCAAAGGGCTCATGCTGTTTCCTGGCGCGGGCAGCGATCGCAACCAGTCGTCGTTGATTGCGATCGACGATGCCCTCGCCCCACTGCCGGTGCGCCGAGCCGACTTTCCGTATCGGCTCGCTGGTGGCCGCCGCCCACCCGACCGTGCTCCAGTGTTGCTCGATGCGGTGCGTCGCGAGGCCGCAGTCTTTGCTGCCGAGCGCCGATGCTCCACCCGACTCATCGCGATGGGGGGTCGCTCAATGGGTGGCCGAATGTGCTCGATGGCGGTGGCCGGAGGCGACGAGATCGGGGAGCCGTTGCCCGCCGCCGCGCTGGTGCTGATCTCGTATCCGTTGCATCCGCCAGGTAAGCCCGACAAGTTGCGAGTGGAGCATCTGCCGCGGCTCACGGTGCCATGTCTGTTCATCCAGGGCACCAACGACACCTTTGGTAGTCCCGACGAACTGCAACAGTTCGCCGCAACCATTCCGGGCGATGTCACCCATGTGTGGATGCAGCGCAAAGGTCACGATCTCAAGGGTTGCGATGCCGAGATTGCTGCAGTGGTCAGCGACTGGCTCTGTGCACTTCGTTGAGCGCAAACGTCGGTCAGGCAGTGTCGGTCAGGCGGACGCAGGTTCGGGATTGAGTTCGTCGAGATCGCGATGGGCGGTCTCGGGATAGCGAACGATGATGATCACCACGGCAAATAATTGGCCGATCGCCATCAGGCTGATGGTGGACCCATACGACCAACCGCGATCGAGCAGTTGGCCGGTGAGCAGAATGCCAATAGAGCCGCCGAGCAACGCTGCCGCTGTGATGAGTCCGGCGGCGCGACCCCGGTTGCCAGTTGGAAACAATTCGGTTCGGTACACAGAGAACGCCGGATAGGCGATGCCGCCGAGAAGGCCAGCGCCGAACGCTCCAAGCCAGAGTCCAGCACCGTCCACGCTGAATGACCAGATCAGCATCGCGGTACCGATTGGGGCAGCGATCACGAGCACGCGGCGGCGTCCGCGGATGTCGGCGATGCGGCCACCAATGATGAAACCGATAGAGGCTGGCGTGGCGGTGGCCAACGTGAACAGGCTGATTGCGCCGCCCGAGAAGCCACGCACGTCGTCGAGGTAGCGGTTCTGAAAGAACGAGGCCGGGGCCACGAACATGTTGCCGCAGAATGAAACCATCGCGATCTGCGCGAACCGCACGCGGTCGAGGCGAGGCGCAATGACGTGTGGTCGCTCGAAGCGACGCGTCTCTGGTAGCCGTCGCCGGAGATCGAATGCGACGACGAACCAGATCAGCGCGATGAGATAGATCAGCCGCCAGCCAGCGTCACCAAGGTCGGCAAGCGGCAGACCCATCACCGCAATGCCGGCGCCGAGACCACTGGCCATAGCAAGTACGCTGATCGCATATGCGCGGCTGTTGCGTGGCATTTCTTCGGCTGCGGCGACGGCGATCAGAAGGTCGAGCGCGAGACCCATTGGGCGGCCGATCGATTGCGTGGCTACCAGCACACTAAAGTTTGGCGACAGGGCTCCAAGAGCCGAGAACAGTGGAGCCAGCCAGGCTGCGAGCACGATCATTCGTCGTCGCCCGGCACGATCGGCCATGAAGGCAATCGGCAGGGCGAACACGATGCCAACGCGAACGACTACGCCGCCGACGCCCTGTCCGAATTTGCCGATGCCGAAATCTTTCGCAGCAAAGTTGGCGGTCTGGGTGAACAGCGTGTTGGTAAACGCCGAACTCATTGAGGCTGCGGCGAGTAGACCGAGTAACAGGGCCTGTCGAGGATCGAGGCGGTCAGGTGGTGCCCACCAGGGTTGCGCGCCGTGGGTGCTGACTCGTCCATGCCGACCGATCGTGCGCCGTACTGGGCGCCTGAACAACCATCCGAACCAAGGGATCAAGAGGCCGTAACGCGTTGTCTCGCGAACCGTTGTTGCGTCGATTTCTACGGTGCGTTCGTAGTGCGTGAACGGTCCCTCGGCCTGAGTAAAGGTGTGCACGGCAGCATCGCTCGCGGCGACAGCTTCTTTGACAAAGTCGTTGCGCGGGGCAAGTACGTGGGCTGCGTTGGCCTCGGTAGCGGGCAGTTCTCGGACGATGCGCTGACTCCCCACCACATCGGGAGCATACTGGTGCGATGGATTCAGGAGCGGAACAGATTGTGGTGCGCCGCAGCGGTCCGCTCGAGGGCGAGATCACCGTGCCGGGCGCGAAGAACTCGGTGCTCAAACTCATGGCCGCATCGCTGCTGGTCGACGGTGTCACCACGCTCACCAACGTCCCCGCAATCGCCGACGTTTCGATCATGGGCGATCTGCTCGACGCGATTGGCGTGTCGTCGGCTCGTCATCCAAACGATCCCACCACGTTGGTGCTCACTCATCATGGTGTGATCACGCCGGTGGCGCCATACGAACTTGTCGAACGAATCCGCGCCTCGATCAACGTGCTCGGCCCGCTTCTCACTCGCTACGGCGAGGTGCGCCTGTCGCTGCCCGGTGGCGACGACTTCGGAAGTCGGCCCATCGATATGCACCTGTCCGGTCTCGAGGCAATGGGCGCCACGTTCGAGCTGCACCACGGCTACCTCGAGGCGCGTGCCGAGCGTCTGCACGGCGCCAAGATCACCTTCGAGTTCCCCAGCGTTGGGGCCACCGAGAACTTGCTCACAGCGGCCGTGTTTGCCAAGGGAACCACCGTCATCGATAACGCGGCTCGTGAGCCCGAGATTGGCGACCTGTGCGAATTTCTCGTGGCGATGGGCGCCGACATCGAGGGCATAGGTTCGTCCACGTTGGTGATCCACGGAGTCGAGCGTGATTCGCTGCGGCCCGTTACCCACGAGATCGTGCCCGACCGAATTCAGGCGGCCACCTACATCGCTGCGGCTGCCGTTACTGGTGGCGAGATTACGTTGCGCAACGCTCGTGGCGAACACATGGAGATGTTGATTCGTCGTTTCGTCGATATGGGTCTACAGATCACTCCGCAGACACAGGGCATTGCGGTATTCGCTCCCAAGCGCTTGCGTTCAGTCGATGTGGCCACGCTGCCGTATCCGGGAATTGCCACCGACTACAAGCCGCTTATCGTGACCATGCTCGCCGTGGCCGATGGTGTGGGCATCGTCACCGAGAACCTCTATCCGGGTCGCTTCCGATATGTCGAAGAGCTCATGCGCCTTGGGGCCGACATCAGCACCGATGGTCATCATGCCGTGGTTCGTGGCGTGGCCCGATTGTCGGGTGCTCCAGTGAAGGCCCCCGACATTCGTGCGGGCGCAGCGTTGGTGGTGGCTGGTCTCGTTGCCGATGGAGAAACCGTGATTACCGGTGTCGATCACATCGACCGCGGCTACGACGATCTCGTTGGTCGACTGGCAATCCTCGGCGCCGACATCACTCGCCGCTAATCCGCCCAATTCCACGTCCG
Source organism: Ferrithrix thermotolerans DSM 19514 (assembly GCA_945861025.1). Taxonomy (GTDB): domain Bacteria; phylum Actinomycetota; class Acidimicrobiia; order Acidimicrobiales; family Ilumatobacteraceae; genus WLMZ01. The sequence continues at coordinate 265 of CAMASN010000090.1, read as the reverse complement.
CCCAAATCCACGTCCGCTCAGCCCGCATCCGCCCGATTCCACGTCCGCACAGCCCGCATGGGCGCGATTTGGGACAGCACCTGTCCGGCGGAATCAAGGGGTGAGCGCAAGAAGTTCGGCGAGATGGGGACGGGTGCAACGAGGCCGGGGCGTGATGGGGACGGGTGGAGCGGGTTAGCTGTCGCTCGACGGGGTGGCGTTGTCAGTGGGTGGCTGAGGGTGCACGAGCTTTGCGGCGCGGGAGCGAGCCAACCACAGCAAGCCA
>CAMASN010000089.1 GCA_945861025.1 Ferrithrix thermotolerans DSM 19514 | reverse complement strand
CCGCCGAGGTACGCCGCTTGGACATCGGGATCGTTGAGTAGCTGATCGGCGGGCGCGCTCTTCACCACATGGCCGGTCTCGAGCACGTATGCCCGATCGGCGCGTCGCAGCGCCTGCGTGGCGTTCTGCTCGACGAGCAACACCGTGGTGCCCTGCTGGTTGATCTCGGTGATGATGTCGAAAATCTGAGCAATCAACATCGGGGCTAACCCCATCGAAGGCTCATCGAGCAACAACACTCGGGGGCGCGCCATAAGCGCACGACCGATGGCCAACATCTGCTGCTCACCGCCCGACATCGAGCCACCGGCTTGTGTCTTTCGTTCGGCCAAGCGCGGAAACAGTTCGAAGACTCGCGCCAGGTCGGCGCTACGAGCGTTCGACTTGCGATCCTTGCGGACGTAGCACCCCATCTCTAGGTTCTCCATCACTGACATGCCGGGGAAAATGCCTCGGCCCTCAGGTGCCTGAGAAATGCCAATCTCGGTGCGCTTGTGGGCAGGCATCTTGGTGATGTCTTTTCCCTCAAAAATGATTCGGCCCTGGGTCACCGGCCGCACGCCAGAGATGGTCTTGAGCGTGGTGCTCTTGCCCGCGCCGTTGGCACCGATCAAGGTGACGATCTCTCCTTCGTTGACCGTGAACGAAATGCCCTTGATCGCTTCGACGCGACCGTAAAAAACATGGAGGTTCTCAACTTCAAGAAGCATCGGCCGGCTCTCCGAGGTAGGCGGCGATGACCGCACGATCGGCTCGAATTTCGGCGGGCGTTCCTTCGGCGATCTTCTTACCGAAGTCGAGCACCACGATGCGGTCGGTAACTCCCATCACCAAACTCATGTCGTGTTCGATCAATAGAACCGTGTAGCCCTGATCTCGGATCGCCCGAATGAGGCCCATCAACTCGATCTTCTCAGCAGGGTTGAAACCCGCTGCTGGCTCGTCGAGACACAGCAATTTGGGGTTCGTGGCCAAGGCCCGCGCGATCTCGAGTCGGCGCTGGTAGCCGTATGGCAAGTTGCGCGCAGCGTCGTCGCCTCGATCGGCAATGCCCATGAACTCAAGCAACTCGAGCGCTCGTTTCAGCCCCTGCTTTTCTTCAGCCTTGTGCTTGGGCAGATGAAACATCGCCGACAGAACGCTGGTGGTGTGATGCGCATCGGCACCAACCATCACGTTCTCGATCGCAGTCATATCGGGGAAGAGGCGGATGCTCTGAAAGGTGCGGGCGATGCCGAGCTTGGTGATCTTGTGCCGCTCGGTCTTGGCGAGGTTGCGGCCTTCGAAGCGAACCTGCCCGGCAGTTGCCTGGTACACACCGGTGGCAACGTTAAACAGCGTGGTCTTGCCGGCGCCGTTTGGGCCGATAAGACCAAGGATCTCACCCTGTTCGATGGAGAAATCGACATCGTCGAGGGCCACGAGTCCACCGAACTGCATGGTCACATGATCGACCTTAAGCAGTGGCTGTTCCATGGGGGCCTCCTTCGCGATCAGGGTCGCCTTCGCTGACGTCGATGAACGCAGGCATCACTGAATCTCGCGGCTTGATTCGTTGTTGCAGTTTGCGCGGCAGCAGACCTTGCGGCCGGAAAACCATCATCACCATCAAGACCACGCCGAACCAGAAATAGCGCGTGGTGTTAAGGAACCGCAAACGCTCGGGCAAATAGCTCACGGCCACTGCGCCAAACACCACGCCCACCATGTTGCCAGGGCCGCCGAATACCACCGCAGCAAGAAACAGAATCGAGAGCTTCAACTGAAAGTTGTCGGGGTTGATGAAGCGCACATTTGAGGCATACAACGTGCCCGCCAACCCGCCGATGCCCGCACCAATGGCGAACGCCCACAGCTTGAACTTGAACGTTGGCACGCCCATGTGCTCAGCGGCATCTTCGTCTTCTCGGATTGCGGTCCAGCTTCGACCGACTCGACTCGACTCAAGTCGACGCAAGAAGAAGAAGACCACGATCACAAATGTGACGGCGAGATAATAAAACGCTGTATTGCGTTCCTGAATGGTGCCCGAGAACTTGATCGGACCAAGGTTGGGCGGCGACTTGATGTTGCCAATGCCGCTCTGCGCACCCATCCAGTCGGATGACTTGGCGAGCAGACGAATAATCTCGCCGAAACCCAACGTGACGATGGCGAGATAGTCGCCGCGCAACCGCAAGGTGGGGGCGCCGAGCAACAGACCCGCGAGCATCGAGATTCCGACCGAAAGCGGGATCGAAATCAGCCATGGAACCGTGGCGTGCTGCGAAGTAAGAATGGCAAGCGAATACGCGCCCACTGCATAGAAACCGACGTAGCCAAGGTCGAGTAGGCCTGCCATTCCGACCACCACGTTGAGCCCGAGCGCGACGAGCACATAGGGGACGATGATGATGGCGAGCAGCGCAGTGAAATCGGAAGACGTAGGGATGATCGGAAGATGCAGACTGGGCAACAGATAAATGAACCCCACCAGCACCAGCACAAACAAAGCCCGTAGCGGCCGTGGAAGTGCCTTCCATCGAGTCTCAATGGTTCGCCTGCGACGAGCCGCTGCGGCGAAACGCGACCCAAACACCAACTTGGCGGCGGCAGTGGGCGGCGGCGCGGAGGTGGTGTCTTGGCTCATGCCTTGCTCCGGCCCAGCGATTCGCCGAGCAGACCACTCGGGCGAACCATCAACACCAGCACCAAGGTGACAAAGGCAGCGACGTTTCCGATGTTCTGGTCAGAGCCGAACAGGCTTGAGCCCCAGCTTTCGATCAAGCCGAGCAAGACTCCACCGAGCAGCGCTCCACGCACGTTGCCAATGCCACCGAGCACAGCTGCAGTGAAGGCCTTGATGCCGATTGAGAAGCCAACGTCGTAGCGGGCGAACGGAGTATGGATTTCGTACAAGAACGCTGCGCCGCCGGCCATGAGGCCGCCGACGAGAAAGGTAATCAAAATGATGCGGTCGACGTTGACGCCCATCAGCTTTGCTGTCTCGGCGTCCTGCGCCACCGCACGGATTCCGCGGCCAACGCGGCTCTTGCTGACGAACAGCACCAACGCCAACGCCATGACAGCAGCGCCGACCACAACGATCACATTCGCGTTGTAGACGTCAGCACCGAAAACCTTAAACAGCTGCTGTTTCTTAAAGAATTTGGTCAACGCATATTCGTCGCGTTGTTGCGGGCCCCATTCGCCAACAGCCTCAGAGATTGCGAAGCTCGCACCGATGGCTGAAATAAGAAACACCAATCGTGGTGCATTGCGCTGACGCAGAGGTCGATACGCAACCCGCTCGACAACCACCGCAGAGAGGCCGCCGATGACCACGGAGACCACGAGGCACAATGCAAGAATGCCGATGAGTTCCCATCCGGTCTTTACCGGATCTCCACCACCGGTAAGGCGTTGCGGAACGTTGAGCACCTCGATCGCAAGGAACGAACCAAACGCCGAGAGCATGAACACTTCGGAGTTGGCGAAGTTGATGAGGCGCAAGACGCCATAGACCAACGTGTAGCCGAGCGCCACGAGCGCGTACACCGCGCCGAGCACAAGGCCCGTAATAGTTGACGGCCAAAATCTGGAAAGAAAACCCGCAAAAGTCAAAAAGCCCCCAAAGGACAGCGTGGCCACACGGTACTGAACCAGTCCAGCGTGAGCAAAAAGGGGTCGGGACCTTGCGATCCCGACCCCGAGTTTCGTTTACTTCAACAACTGATCAGGGAACCAAGCCCTTGGAGACCAGCTTGCCAGCTTCGACGATCGTGTAGAACACGGCCGAACCCTCTGGCTCGCCGGTGACATCAAACTTGAGCTGCTTGGTGATTCCAGGTGCGTCGTATGCTTCGATGAACGCAGCCATGTCGGCGCGGGTGACCTTGCCAGCAGCGATACCGGCGAGGATGATCTGGGTAGCGTCGTATGCCTCTGGCGAATACAAACCCGGCTCGTCGCCGTAGGCCGCGTTGTACTTCTTAGCGAAGTCAACGTTCACATCTGGCGGTGAAGCAGTAGCGGTGATGTACGCCCCGTCGGCAGCTGCACCGGCGCCAGTAACGAATTTTTCGTCAAGCGCGCCATCGCCGGAGACGAACGTTGCCGTCACGCCAGCGTCACGGAGCTGGGCGAGCAACTTTGCGGCTTCCGCGTAGTAGCCAGAGTAGAACACCGTGTCGACGCCCGCGTCCTTCATTGCGGTGACGGCGGCCGAGTAGTCGGCAGCCTTCGGGTCGATGGTTGCATCGGCAATATCGAGCTCTGCGAGACCAGCACGAACCGAAACGGCCAATCCCTTGCCGTAGTCGGAAGCGTCATCGATGACGCCGACCTTGGCGGACTTGATCGTGCCCTTGATGAGCTGAACGATGCCTGGGCCCTGCTTGTCGTCGTTGGCCAACACGCGGTGGAACATCTTCCAACCGTTGGTGGTCAACTGCGCGTTCGTAGCCGATGGACTGATCACGGGCAGGCCAGCGGTCTCGAATGTTGGCATGGTCGCCTTTGACTCACCGGAGAAAACAGGTCCGATCAGCGCAATGATGCTGGCGTTGTTGGCAAGGGTGGTCGCCAAAGGCGTGGCCTGGGCTGGGTCGCCCTGCGAGTCCTGCTTGTCGATCGACACTTTGCAGTCAGGGTTCGCTGCGTTGAACTCATCGATGGCGATCTGTGCGCCATTGGCAGCGTTATCACCGAGCGCACCGGCGTCGCCCGAGAGGGCGCCGAGGAAGCCAATGGTGACGCCGTCGCACTTGACGCCAGCGGCTGCGCCAGTGGTGTCAGCGGTTGATGAAGCGGTGCTGTCTGCGGTGGTTCCCGCTGGCTCCTTGGTGTCGCTGCCGCAAGATGCGACAACAAGTGCCAATGCGAGTGTGGTCGCAGCTAAGCGACCAATCTTTGATTTCTGCATGTGCTGATTACTCCCCTGTATACACCGGCATGACAAAGGCATCACGCGGTAGCGGCACACAGCGTAGCTGTGCTACCCGCGCCCGTGAGCCACCTCGCTGTGTGACACGGCGCACTGGTGCGGTCCAGATCGACTCTGCGCACTACGGTCGAAAGCATGACTTCCGCTCCCGCCTCATCCGCCAACGGCCGCCCGGCGCCGCTCAAGACCCGCATCACAGAGATGCTCGGCATCGACTACCCCATCGTGCAAGCACCAATG
>CAMASN010000088.1 GCA_945861025.1 Ferrithrix thermotolerans DSM 19514 | reverse complement strand
TTCGAGTCAGACCGCGCCGATCGAATCATTGTTGCCGGCGACTTCAACATGTGGCCGTGCGATGTACCGAGTGAGTTCAACACGCTTGGCCTGGTCGACCTGATCGCCGACACAGCTCATACGCGCCCCGCGTTGGCACGTTGTTCAGGGTGCAATCTTGGCCTCAACTGCGGGCACCTATGGACTCATCGCAACGGCACCAGCCCCAATGCCGCCGTGCAGCAAATCGACTACATCTTCGCCTCCTCCGAACTCCGTTCTGAGGTGAGCAGGGTGTACGGCGGCGTCGGCGATTTTCCTGAGGCGTGGGAAGTCAGCGATCACGCCCCAGTGGTTGCCGAGTTCTTCTAACGCTCGCGTGACGTGGGCGGTCTGCATTACCCACGTCACGCGCGGAGCCACATCGTGCGTTAGTAGTGCATGAGCAGCATCGCACCTTCCTTCCCCTTCGTCAGCCTCGACCACATCGCTATCGGGCGGCCCATCACCCGGTGCGGCGTGAGCCTCTTTCCCATCTACACACACGTGGTGCCCCGTGACTACCGCACGGGCCCTGGGTCTGGAGTGCTGATCTCTGAGCAAGCCTCGGCAGAGGTTCCCACTCTCGTTGCGCACAACCCAACGAACCGACCGTTGCTGCTTGTGGCTGGTGAGACCGTGATCGGCGGTCGCCAGAATCGAGTGCTCAATGTGAGCGTCGTTGTGCCAGCCAATAGCGAGGTGCTCGTACCGGTGTCGTGCGTTGAGCAAGGTCGTTGGAACGAGGGCAGCTTCTTTGAAAGCGGTAGATCGTTTGCTCCCCGGCGTGTTCGTCGTGCCAAGGTGGCCACGGTGGGCGAGAACGTTCGGCTCAGTGGCGCCAAGTTCGCCGATCAGGGGCTGGTGTGGGACATGGTTGGATCCGAGCTCAATCGTGTCCACGCCGTCAGCGCGAGCGGTGCCCTGAACGCAGTAGAGGCTCATCTCGATAGTGACAGCGCTCTTGCTCAGGCTCACGCCGAACTCCAGAAGTACGGGCCGCTGCAGGGCCAATGTGGCGTGATCGTTGCGCACGGTTCACGCATAGTGAGCGTTGAGTTGTTCGCCGCTCCAGCAATGCTGCGGGCTCATTGGGGTGCACTCATCCGAGGCATCCTCGCCGACGCTCCTCAAGGCGTGGTCGGTAGGCCATCTGCGAGCCAAGCGCTGCGTTTCATGCACCGTTTGGCTACTAGCACGCCGGTGGTCACTGACGGCGTTGGCCTCGGCCAAGAGCATCACGTGCGCACGCCCCGCATGGTTGCTCAAGTACTCGTTGTCGACGAAGCAATCGTTCATGCTTCTGCTTTTGCTCTCGCTGCCTGAGCCGTAGCCAGGACACGGCACGGCGGTCCTAGCTAGGCAGCGATTCCACCGATGGAAACGTGGTGGCTCGCATCCACCTGCGTACGACATCGGTGGCATGCACATCGTCTCGGTTATAGCGCACGAGTCGCTCGCGAAGCGTCGAGCGCACCGACTCGTCGGGGTCATGCAGCGCTTGGTGATGCCACGCCATCGAGTTCTCGCCTCCCGCATCGTGGTCGTCCCATCCGAATCCGGCCAAAGGAGCAATGAGTTTGAGGCTGTTTCCGCCGCCCGTGATGTAGTGCGTCTTGAATACCTGCAGCAGGTCGATCAAGCTGCCCGAGTTGCAGAATGCCTCAACCTCGCTGGGGGCGTTGCGCATGCCGAGTAGCGATGCTGCTGCTGCCGCCCCACGGCGAAGTGCCGTGGTCTCGGCCGCTTGGTACCAGCAGAACGCTCCAAAGGTTTTGCCTGACTGCGTCGCCTCGTTGCGGCGATTGGTGAACCAGTCCCAGAACTCGGCGAACACGGTCGCTTCCATGAGTTCGCTGGGTGGGGTCCAACTGACGAACGAATGCACGTCAACTCCGTCGAACGCGCCCCACAAGTAGACCTCTTGGTTCAAGGCATTCTCCATGTCGATGTCGATCTCTACATCAAACTGAGGAACAGCGACGGCATCGACACCTCGGCGGCGGTGAGCCATGTTTTGGCCGTGGGTGACGACGCGAGCGTGGTCGATTAGCTCTGGAAGCTTCCCGACGCCGGCAGACAACTTGACCACCACGGGGTCGAGTCTGCGCAGGTCGCCAACTGTGTTCAGCCCGGCTTCGATTGCCTGTGTCGATCGGCCAATGAGCGGTGCAAGATCGTCAGTATTGGCCCGCTCGGTTGGATCATTGAGCAGCTTGGCCATCTTGCGAACTGCGGATGTTCCGATGCCGGCCAGGGTCGTCGCTGTGGCATGGTCAAGACGTGCCACAGCTGCTCGTGTGGAGACACCTTCGCTACGCATCATTCGCCAACTTTGGTAGCCCTGCGAAGGAAGCAGGCTGACGCAATCTTGCGCTCGCATGCGCGGGACACAGAGCGACTTCCACGGGCACTTGGCGCATTCGGAGGTATTCACCGAGTCGACGATTTGTTGGCCTGCGGCACCCGCTGCGAGTACGTCGAGTCTGAAAGAGAACTCGAAGTCGTAACGCTGCAGTTGGGACTCGGCAGACAAGCCCTCCCAGCGCGGCCTGCCCATCGGTGTGTCCAATGGGTGCCACACCACGACTTGCTCTGAGCCGATGATGCCGCCGAAGCGCAACGACGAATCGTGACCGCAGGCTTCAAGCATCCGGTGATAGTGCGACAACTGCAGAAGGTCGTCGCTGATGGTCGCCGAGGTGCGATTTTGCAACTCTGGGTTGCGGGCTGCAGCGGAAAACTGCAGTGCCGCGAATGAACCCACCGTCGCCGAGTCGCCCCGTGGGCTTAGCGCGGTCAGCGTTTGATGGTGCTTCACGTCGATCGGGTGATAAGCCCACGTGCCGTCGCCGCGTTGCTCGGCGCGAACGAGTACATCTGGCCTGCCAACGCGTCGTCCAACGGGATCGAGCGGTAACTCCCCACCCAAAATCACGGTGGTACCGATGCGCATGGCTTCGACGGTTTGTGACCGCGCATTTCTTTCCGCAGAAAGATCGGTGACCCCAACATGCTGCTGGCGAATGAGCTCGAAGACGCGTGCCTCAAAGGTGTTGCCAGCGTCCATACGCAACCGATCGACCGCGTCCTCAACCAAAGGCACGGCGCCGGGCGGTGGGAACAGGTCGTAATAGACGCGGAGAGGACAGCGCTTTGCGGCGTAGCCCCCTTGCGGTCGCACGCCGCTCACGTCTCGCCGCGGCCGATAGAGATCGTCGTTCATTCGGAACCCCTACTTTCGCCCAAGTGCCAACACAGTAACGCTGCGGCACCTGACCGCTGCACCGTCGCGAACCCGCAGGTGACATAGGCGTGCACCGACCTATTCTGCGAGACTCGCTGTCGGATATTCACCCCCACCCGAACGAGGAACTCATGCTCTTTGCTGTCCGCAAGATCGTCACCTTCATTGAGGAGATTCATCACGATCTCGGTCCGGTTCGCGAACACCCAGCGATGAAGGGTGCGATCGCCGCCGTGGTGACCAATCCGTACGTGGGTCAATATGTGCAAGATCTGAGTCCGGCAAGCGCTGAGTTGAAAGCACTCGGCGAGCGGATGGGCAACACCCTTATCGCTCATCTCGGAGGTGACGCGAGCGCAATCGATGCGTATGGCAAGGGCATCATCGTTGGCGCTGCGGGCGAGATTGAACACGGCGCGATGTGGCACATTCCTGGCGGCGCCGGCATGCGCGTGGCGCTTGGCAAGGGCACCTCGATCGTGCCGTCCACGAAGAAGGTTGCAGGCATGGGAGCTCGCCTCGATGTGCCGATCACTCATCTCGAGTGGAGCTATGTAGGTAGCCACTACGACGCGATCGAGGTCGGTGTTCCCGATGGCCCCAAGCCCGACGAGATGGTGGTCATCTTGGCAATGGCCATCGGTGGTCGCCCTCACGCTCGTTTAGCCGGCGGCTTCACGCTTGCTGATCGCGGCAATCCCGGAGTGCCGGCATGAGCCCCGCACTCAGCGACAACCCACAACAGATTGCGGTCATCGGTATCGGACGTATGGGCTGGCACATCGCCGCACATCTGGCGCACGCTGGTCACTCGGTAACGGTGTGCGATGTTGTGCCGGGCATGGCCCAACGGTGGGTCGACGAACACGGCGGAGCGATGGCCGACAGCCCGGTTGACGCTGTAAAGGGCTGTGCGTTCGTGATCAGCTCATTGCCCGCCTGCCGCGAATTACGAGCGGTGGCGGCTGGAATCGCCGACGCGCTCGCGCCGAATGCGGTGTGGATCGATCACTCAACCACATCGGTTGAGGCCGCTCGAGAAGTGGCCACGGCTGTCGCTGCGAGCGGAGCAAGTTTCCTCGATGCGCCTGTGTCGGGTGGTGTCGATGGCGCTCGTAACGGCACGCTCACGGTGATGGCCGGCGGCACCGAAGCAGCGTTCGCAACGGCCGAGCCAATCGTTGCCGCGTATGCGGCGCGCAACATTTTGATGGGCGATTCGGGCGCCGGTCAGCTCACCAAAATGACGAATCAGATCTGCGTGATTGGCCTCTGCCAAGCGCTGGCCGAGGGACTCGATTTTGCCGAGACTGCTGGACTCGATGTGATGAAGGTTGTGCACGTCATGCTGCAGGGCTCGTCGGCCTCGTGGCAGATGGCGAACCGCGCCGACAAGATGCTTGCCGGCAATTTCGACTTCGGCTTCTCAACCACGTTGATGCGCAAAGACATTGGGTTGCTGCTCGCCGAAGCAGGCGAGATGAACGTGCTGTTGCCCGTTACTTCAATGGTCAGCGGAATGCTTGATGAGGTCGACGAAATGGGCGGCGCTCAATGGGACTGGTGCAGCTTGATGCAGCGCCAGCGTCAGAGCCACAGCTAACTAAATGCCCAGGGCCCGTTGAGCCTCGTTGTCGCCAATAATCAGAGCGACCAAGCGCCGTTTGAAAGGGTTAGACGATCGGCATTTTAGTGTGAGGACCTGATGTTGTCGGCTGGGAGGCAGATATCGCACGCGCACTACGATCCGCGGATGGATGCAACTGGCGATTTCGAGACACCCGATGATCTTGTAGTCAGTTCACCAACCGAGGATGGGCCACAGCCGAAGCAAATCGATCCGCTCATTTCGGTTGAGGCCCCTCCTTCATGGGAAGTAGAAGCAAATGTCGCTCCGCACGTTTGCTATGCGATGGCGCACAATCGCACTCCGATTCTCCACTCGTTGCGAGTCACTGGGACTCGGCCGCCAACCAGTAAACGGCTGGCAGTTGTCGTAAGTTCCGCATGGGCTCGTGATGGCCGCTCGCCACTGATGGAAACGTCATTCTCGATTGAGGCGCCGCAGGTAGGCCAGTCGGTCG
>CAMASN010000087.1 GCA_945861025.1 Ferrithrix thermotolerans DSM 19514 | reverse complement strand
TGCTGCACGACAGGGCCGACGGCCGTCGCTAACCGCTATTCGGTTGGTTCGCGCCAGTCGGTCTCGGGATTCTCTTGCACCATGTGCTCGATGACCGAACCATCAATGGCATCAACAAGTACGAGACCTCGCTGTTGAGGCGGGTTCTCACTCGAATAGCACAGCACTCGCCACGTTGGTCGGCTACGAACGCCACGCCACACCTGCTGAGCCGACGCATGACCCACCGCGAAGCCAACGGCACCGGTGGCCGCCACGAGTGCTTGCTTCTCGTCGATCTTCATCCGCCAACCCGAGGCGAGGCAGAACAGGCCGAAGGCTGCGAGCAACAAGGCGGCAAATCCGATACCGTTATTGATCAGCACTTGCTCGCCGTCGCGATGGGTGATCCACAACGCAAAGCACGCTGCTGCGAACGCAACGTAGATGTAGCCCGGCGTGCGTCGCCGACTGTTGTCGGGAAACTGGTAGGGGCCGACGAACTCGCTTGCGTTGAGATCGTCAGGAAGCGAGTCGCGAATCTCTTCGCTGCTACTTGAAGGGCTTGAGGTTTCTGACATTGCTGCTCAGGCTACGGCGCTGCGCCACGCCGCGCGAAGTTTGTCGGCCGTGGCAGGTAACGCTTCGGGCAATGTGCGGGTATTGGCTGTGACCGTCATGAAGTTGGCGTCGCCGTTCCATCGGGGCACAACGTGCACATGCAAATGCTGGCGAACGCTGCCCCCGGCAGGCTCGCCAAGGTTGATGCCGACGTTGATGCCGCCCGGCGCCATCGCCAATTTCACAGCCTTTACTGCGCTGGCAACCGTTGCCCACAACTCGATGAACTCTTCGGGGTCAAGCTGGTCAAGGTCTGCGACCTCGCGATACGGCAGCACCAACACGTGACCCACGCTGTACGGAAACGCGTTCATGATCGCGAACGTGAACTCGCCACGAAACACGATGTGAGTTTCTTCGTCGGCAAGCCCCGACTGCAGCAGGCGCGTGAACACGCTGATCGAATCGTCTGCGAAGACTGCCCCAACGGCACCGGCGCTGTGCACATACGTGGCGCGCCAACCGTTCCAGAGTTGTTCGAGCGGGGTCATACGGCTGGCGTGAGTCCAGCGCTGCCATGCTCGACGTCGGCGGTGAGACGCTCTATGAATGTGGCGACCGAAACGCCGCGCTCAACTTCGCCTCCACGCGGGTTCACGCCAAAGGTTTTTTCGGCTACGTCGTCGTCGCCCACCACAAGCACATACGGAATCTTGTCGAGCTTGGCCGCACGAATGCGCTTGCCGAGTTGATCGTTGGCCTCGATGACATCGACCCGGAACCCCGCCGCCCGCAATGCAGCGACTTGCGCCTGGGCGTATTCCTCGTGAGCGGTTGCCACGGGCAGAATGCGCACCTGCACGGGTGCGAGCCATGTGGGGAATGCCCCGGCGTAGTGCTCGAGCAGCACACCGAAGAAGCGCTCTACCGAACCGAACAGGGCGCGGTGCAACATGATCGGCTGATGGCGGTTGTTGTCGGCGCCCACGTATTCGAGGTTGAAACGATCGGGCAGGTTGAAGTCGCACTGAATGGTGCTGAGTTGCCAGGTGCGGCCGATGGCATCTTTCACGTCGATGTCGATCTTGGGGCCGTAGAACGCAGCGTCGCCGTGCTTCACCTTGTATTGCAGCCCATGGCGATGCAGGCCCTCGCGCAGCGCTTCGGTTGCCTTGTCCCAGATCTCGTCGGAGCCAACCGACTTCTTGGGATCGCGGGTGCTCAGGTTGGCGGTGAAATCGTGGAAGCCAAAGGCGCGCAACACCGACAACACGAAGTCGAGCAGCGACGCGATTTCATCTTGCAACTGCTCTTCGGTGCAATAGATGTGGCTGTCGTCTTGGGTAAAGCCACGGATGCGCATGAGCCCGTGCAACGTGCCGGCGCGCTCGTAGCGATACACGGTGCCGAGCTCGAACAGACGCAGCGGAAGCTCACGGTACGAACGCTGACGCGACCTGAAGATCAAGCAGTGCATCGGGCAGTTCATCGGCTTCATGTAGTACGTGCCGTTGTCCATCTCCATCGGCGGGTACATGCCGTCTTTGTAGAAATCGAGATGGCCACTGGTCTGGAACAGGTTCGCGTTGGCGAGGTGCGGCGTGAACACGAACTGATAGCCACCGTTTTCGTGACGGTCTCGGCTGTAGTCCTCCATGTGCTTGCGCACGATGGCACCCTTGGGATGCCACACCGCCAAGCCACCGCCAAGCTCTGACGGAAAGCTGAGCAGATCGAGCTCGGTAGCCAACTTGCGGTGGTCGCGCTTCTCGGCTTCTTCGAGACGGTGCAAGTGTTCTTCGAGCGCTGCTTTGGTATCCCACGCCGTGCCGTAAATGCGCTGCAGCATGGGGCCCTTTTCGTTGCCGCGCCAATATGCGCCAGCGACCTTCATCAACTTGAAGTGACCGAGTCGCGAGGTGGTTGGCACGTGAGGGCCACGACACATATCGACGAAGTCGTCGGTATTGCGGTACACGCTGACCGTGCCGTCGGGGTCTACTTCGCCCGCATCAACGCTGACTTCTTCGTCGTCGGGATCAATAACAACGCCGGCAAGGGCACGGACGCGCTCGATGATCTCGCACTTGTATGGCTGATCGGCGAACAGCGCGAGCGCATCGTCGATAGACATCTCTGAGCGGATGAACGGCTGGTTCGCCGACATGATCTGACGCATACGTGCCTCGACCAAGACAAGATCGTCTTCGCTGAAGGTCTTGTTGGCGGGCAGCTCGAAGTCGTAATAAAAGCCATCGGTGATTGCCGGACCGATGGAGTACTTGGCCCCAGGAAACAGTTGCAACACCGCTTGGGCCATCACGTGAGAAGTGGAGTGACGAAGCACATGGCGACCCTCGTCGGAGTCGCCGGTGATGATCGCAACTGTGGCACCGTTTGTCAGCGGGGTCGTGAGGTCGGCTTCGTCGCCGTTCACAACAGCGGCCACAGCCGCTTTGGCGAGGCGAGAACCAATCGACGCAGCGACATCTCCCGCAGTAGAGCCCACGGCGAAAGAGCGTTGCGAGCCGTCAGGAAGGGTGATGAGTATCTCGGTCATAACGAGACGCATTCTACGGTGAGCCCGTTACGACAACGGGTGATTTAACGGAGCGAACGGTGCACGGTCGCTCAACGCAAACGGTTAGTGGGTGCCAGCCGAGCTCAACTCTCGGGCCTCAGCAGCCTGCGGATCATCGTGTACGTGGGCAATCACGGCCTTGTCGGTTGGCAAGCCGGCCGCCTTCTTGGTGGCATACGTGTTGCGATACTCCTGGCCGGTGAGTTCACGAATTTCGTACATCAATTCGTCGGTGATCTGTCGCAGGACCAGATGATCATCGCTACGTGAGCGGTATCGCTCGACCTTGATTGGTCGGCCGATCTTGATCGTGCACGACTTGTTGACCTTGGGCATCTTCGCGTCGGGAGGCTGAATGAGATCGGTACCGATGATGCCCACGGGCAGGATCGGACACCCAACCTTGAGTGCCAAGCGAGCAGCCCCCGTATGACCTTTGTACAAAGCGCCATCTCGGCTGCGAGTGCCCTCGGGGAAGATGCCGAAGAGCTCACCTCTGCGCAGCACTGCTTCGGCCGTATCGAGCGCAGAAGAGCTCTTCTCTCCGCCGCTGCGATCAATAGGAATCATGCCCATCGCCGGAAACAAGAACTTGGTCTTCCACGAATCCATGTACTCGGCTTTACCCACGAAGCTGATGTCACGGCCAGCGAGCAGCATCAAGAACGCACTATCGAGAAAGCTGATGTGGTTCGGGCACAAAATCGCTGCGCCTTCGGCGGGCAAGTGCTCGAGGCCCTGCAGATCGAAATGCCACAGGCGCTTGGCAACAGGCAGCGCCACCTTGCGCGCCCGGTACTGCACCTTGTTGGTTGTGTGCACGGTACTGCTAGCGCTCATCGGGGTTCACCCGCTCTCACCTGCACGGAACATGCCCACACAGTAGGCGACAAACACGAGGGCAACAGGAAATACTTTGCAATGTTGAACAAAATACACAGCCACGAGGCTGTGCCTATCAGTCAATACTGCTAGAGGATCACGCCGAGCAACGCAGCAGCGTCGCTCACATCGCAGCCATCAGTGGCAGCGGTGTCGATTGCGAGCACTGCCGTGGCCGAATCGAGGTCGTTATCGAGCGCGGCACGAACCTGCTCGATGACGCTGGTTGGGGTTCCACCAACTGTTGCCTGCCAGGCCACGAGACGAGCAGCCGCACGCGGCATGAGCTCATCGTCCCAGCTCCAGTCGTGGCGGTAGTGATGCTCAATGATGCTCAGGCGGATGGCGCGCGGATCCCACGTTTCACGTAATTTGTCGATGAACACCAAGTTGCCCAGGCTCTTCGACATCTTTTGCCCATGCATGTGAACCATCGGCCCATGCATCCAGTGCTTCACGAATTGCTTGCCTGTGGCTGCTTCGCTCTGCGCTCGCTCGCACTCGTGATGCGGGAAGATCAGATCTGAGCCGCCGCCGTGAAGGTCGATGGTCTCGCCGAGTTCGCGCAGCGCCAACGCACTGCACTCGATATGCCAACCGGGTCGGCCGGGGCCCCACATCGTGTCCCACGACGGCTCGTCGGCGGCCGATGGATGCCACAACACGAAGTCGAGTGGGTTGCGCTTGTTGGAGTCTGCAACGTTGCCGCCGCGCTCGGCTGCGAACGCGATCATCTGCTCGGTGCTGTAATGCGACACCGACCCAAAACTTGGGAACTTCGAGACATCGAAGTACACCGAGCCACCGGCCTGATACGCGAAGCCCCTCTCGAGCACGATGCCGATGAACCCGCGGATGTCGCTAATGGCTGACGATGCCCGAGGCGTGCTGTACATCGGCAGCATGTTGAGCGCCGTCATGTCGCGTTCGAAGCGAGCCTCTTCGCCTGCGGCGAGATCGAGGTAATGCACGCCGAGCTGGCGAGCCTTTGCGAACAGCGGATCGTCTACGTCGGTGACATTGCGCACGCACTTGACCTCGTGACCGAGATCGATGAGGCGTCGCTGCAAGATGTCGTACGTAACGAATGTGGCTGCATGACCAAGGTGAGTGGCGTCGTAGGGCGTGATGCCGCACGTGTACATCGACACCTGCGGACCTGGCTCAAATGGCACCACGGCTTGGCGAGCCGTGTCGAACAACCTCATGCTCAAGGCTGTTTTCCTTCAGCCTTTTTTGCATCGCGTGGGTCGCTACGGATGCCGGTGAGCTTGGGAGCGACGCGGGTCTTGTAGCGAACGTTGAGCTGCAACAGCACCGCGGTAAATGCCTCGATGGCAGTGGCGTTCGACAACTCGCCAGCGTCGAGCGGACGACAGCCAGGAATCTGCGCCACAATCTCGGCAACGATGAGCGTGGCGGCTGGATCGTCGCTGCAGATGAGCACGTCTGAGTCGATTGGCGAACCGAGGTGACC
>CAMASN010000086.1 GCA_945861025.1 Ferrithrix thermotolerans DSM 19514 | reverse complement strand
GGTAACCGTGCGCTCACGCTTCGCAGAGAACAACTGCGGCGAACAAAATGTTCACGAAACAGTAAAGGTAGGCGCCGTTCGTGCCGAAGAAAGAGTATGTCTCGGTTCCGCTTGGCCCTCGCCGCTACAGCTCTTTCAACGATGTCCATGTTCTCGCTGTGCGTTATCGACAGCGCAGCGCTGGCTGCGCCAGCTGCGACATACGTCGTTCGCTCTGGCGATTACCTCACCGGCATCGCCGTCAAAGTTGGCGCGAATGTCAACGATCTGCTGAAGCTGAACAACCTCAAGATCACCAGCGTGATTCACCCCGGCGACACGCTGCTGGTACCCGCAAATGCGACTGCCCCCGCAGCGAAGGCACCGGCAAAGACTCCTGCAGCAAAGACTCCTGCACCAAAGGCAACTGCTCCCACCGCTGCCCCTTCCGGTGCCGTGTATGTGGTGAAGCGCAACGACTCGCTCAGCAGAATCGCTTCGAAGCATGGTGTGAAGCTGTCGGCATTACTCAAGGCCAACAAGATGACCGTGAAAAGTGTGATCCGCCCCGGCTCAAAGCTGACCCTTCCCGCTGGAGCCGTAGTGGCCGTCACCACGACAACCACACCGCCAACCACTCCAAGCACAACCGCTCCGAGCACCACGTCTCCGACAACCTCGTCAACCACAACCACCGCCCCTGCCACTACGACTCCAACCACCGTGGCACCAGCGGATCAACCGCAGTCGATCACCACCTTGCTCAGCTATTTGCAGGCGCAGGTAGGCAAGCCCTATCAGTTCAATGCCGAAGGCCCTGACGCATTTGACTGCTCGGGGCTCGTAACGGCCGCATACCGTCAGATCAAGATCTCACTGCCGCATCAGAGCTTGGTGCAGTCCACCTACGGCAAAGCAGTCGACTGGAAGACCGAACCAATTAAGGCCGGCGATCTGGTGTTCATGCATTCGTCAGCATCCCCTGGCGTGATCGGTCACGTCGGCGTGGCGGTCGACAGCAAGACTTGGATTCAGTCGGCTCGCACGGGAACTCCGGTACGGTTCAGCGCAATGCCAAGCCTCGAAAAGATCCAGGCGGTTCGCCGCATCGTTCAGCAGTAACTGGCGTTGCTGTACCGGCGTCTGCAAGCCGATTGTCGTTGTGATGTGGTTATTGCTGGCCCATTGCAACACGCTCTTCGGCCACAGGGTCGCGATACGCCCGTCCGATGCCCTCGATAACAACGCGGCGAAGCACCAAGTGATCAGCAGCAAACGGCGGCGTGTACGCCGGAGTAACCGATGCACCGCGCTGATGACCGACAGTGAAACCATCGACGCCATAGCTAAACGGTGTGGTGCGCGGAATGTGACCCTCGCCCACCGGCACGTCGTCGTAATACAGCGCGATGTCGCCGGTGAATCGACCCGTTGGGGTGAACACCACCCGTGCCGAAATGCGACCCGCTGGCAACGGCACGCTTGCCGAGATGGTGGTGATCTCTGCACCGAGGCGATTGTTCACGTAGTGCAAGCGGCGGTTCTGGATGTAGACCGCGTAGCCACCTGATGGACCGCCATGACACACCAAGGCGCCATCGATAGTGGCGTCAGCCGTGACGTCGAGTTCGGCGATGATATGGAACCCGCGGTTGCGAAGGTTTGGCGCAATGTTCTCGGGGATACTTCCGATGCCCGGGTAATACACGTAGGTGTCGTGCCGATAGCGGGTGTCGCCAAACTTGGCCGGCTGGTTGTTGAGCGGCAGCACCTTGAATTGCTCGGCCTGTTGCCACCACATCTCGATCAGCTCACGCAGCTTGTCAGGATTCTCGGCCGCCACGTCGGTTGTCTCAGACACGTCGTTGGCAACGTTGTACAGCTCCCAGTGATCAAGATCGAACGGCGCACGCGAGTCGAGACCATCGCCGTAGTCCACCGTGAGCAACGGGTGGAACGCAACGGCTTTCCACCCGTCGTGATACAGCGCGCGTGACCCAAACATCTCGTAGTACTGAGTGATGTGCTTCGATGGCGCCGCGCCGTCGTTGAGGGTAGAGGCAAAGCTGACACCCTCGATAGGGCTCTGCACCACACCATTGATTTCGGCTGGAGGCACGATGCCAATGAGCTCGAGCAGCGTTGGGAACACGTCGATGGCGTGCACGTACTGATGGCGAGTTTCGCCAGTGGCGGTAACGCCCTTTGGCCAGCTAAAAATGAGTGGATCGGTGACGCCACCTTCGTGGGTCTCACGCTTCCAACGTTTGAGCGGCGTGTTGCCCGCCCACGCCCAACCCCACGGGTAATGGTTGTACGCGTTGGGAGTGCCGAGGTCGTCGATGCGGCGCAGGTTCTCTTCGAGGCTCTCGGGCTCGAAGTTGAAGAAGTACATCTCGTTGAACGAGCCGTTGGGCCCACCCTCTGAGCTGGCTCCGTTGTCGCTCATGATCATCACGATGGTGTTGTCGGTCTCGCCAAGTTCTTCAATGAAGTTGAGAACGCGACCGATGCAGTGATCGGTGTGCTCGAGGAAGCCGGCATACACCTCCATCATGCGCGCATAGAGACGACGCTCGTCGGCCGACAACGAATCCCATGCAGGAATCCATGCTGGACGCTCGCTGAGCTGAGTGCCCGCAGGTAACAAACCAGACTCAATTTGGCGGGCATAGACGTCATCGCGCCACTGATCCCAACCTTGGTCGAAACAGCCACGGTACTTGTCGATAAAGCTTCGCGGCGCCTGGTGCGGCGCGTGACAGGCACCCGGCGTGAGGTACAACATGAACGGCTTATCGGGTGACGTTGCGCGGAGATCTTTCATGAACAAGATCGACTTGTCGGCGAGATCTTCGGTGAGGTGATAGCCCTCTTCAGGAGTGGCCGGAGGATCAACTTGATGGTTGTCGAACACAAGGTCGGGGTGGAACTGATCGGTCTCGCCAGCCATGAAACCGTAGAACCGCTCAAAGCCGCGCCCCAGCGGCCAACGATCGCGCGGGCTACCCATGGTCATCTCGGTGGCAGGAGTGAGGTGCCACTTACCAACCGCAAACGTTGCGTAGCCGTTGCGCACGAGCACCTCCGACAAGAAACCGTTGGCGTGCGGAATAGACGCGTTGTAGCCGGGGAAACCAGCTGCGAATTCGACAATGCGCGCCATGCCGTTGCTGTGGTGGTTGCGGCCGGTGAGCAAACATGCGCGGGTCGGCGAGCACAACGAGGTGGTGTGAAAACTGCTGTAGCGCAAGCCATCGCCAGCCAGACGATTGAAGGTTGGCGTCGCGATGTCTGATCCGTAGCAACCGAACTGGGCGTAGCCGACATCATCGAGCAGAACCATCACGATGTTGGGTGCATCTTTCGGCGCCTTGGGTAGCTCGGGCCACCATGGGGTGGAGTCTTCGTACGTGCGCCCGATTACCCCTTGAAACTCAGCATCGGTCACGAGCTACTCCTTACCTGAAATCTGTTTGTCACGTAGTGCAGATTAGACCGGCGCTCACACTCAGCGTGCTTTGGAGTCGCCCCGCTCAAGGCTTCAGCTCGGTGGATGTGGCGTCGATCGATGAATACGGCAAACGTGAAAAGAACAAATCGGCCTGACGCGCAAGCTTGTTGATCGCCACATAGTTGGCACCAGCGCCAACAACGGCACCGATACCAAGCGGCAGCGCAGTGCCCAACGCGATAACGCCGCGCCGCGTGCCGTAGCGACGAACAACCAACCGACTCATCATGTTGTTCGCTGCGCGAAGCGTGGCGATTGAGAGCTTCGATGGATTCACATCGCTCAACCCTGCGCCGAGTTCGTTGGCCACGCCGGTGAGACCCTGACGCGCCGTGCTGCCAAAAATCAACACGGCCATCACCCAGGCCTTGCGCTCATCGACCGTGGGGGCGGGGCGACCATGCAGCGCAGCGATGGTCAAGATCAGATCGCCGGCGCGAGCCGTGAACCACGAGAGTTCAACCGTGGCCGCCATCAGCGAGGCTCCGGTACCTACCAACGGAGTAGCGGCCGCCATGCCGGCGGCTGCTCCCACCGCAGCAAGCTCACGCGCAAACGACGCCGACAAGGCGTTGAGCTTCTCGGGACGGATGCCGTCGGGCAAGGCTGCAGCGCGAGCAACGGCTGCCTCCCACCGGGCGCTCGTTGCTGTCTCGATGCCGGTCATCATCGACTTGGCAACAGCATCAGGGTCGATCGAGTTGAGGCGCGCTTTGATGCCGTCGGTGATGTCTTGCATTCGACGCCCTGCAGTCACTTGTCCTTTGTATCACCACCCGTCTCGGTCACGGCGCCGCTGACAGATTCGACATCGCGCGATGTGCTCTACTTTTAACTATGACGTGGATGAAGGCCGCTGGCGCAGGAGTCGGCGCAGCAATTTTTGCGGGCATCGCAACATGGATCTACCTCAACTCAATCACTATCGATGACGGCCTCGAGGCGCTCGCCTTCATGCCCATCCTCGGCACCGCGATGGTGGTCATTGGCGCCGCGGCCGGTTGGCGACACTTGCCATGGGCGTGGCCGCGCACAGCCTCGCTCGGCGCGTCAGGCGTGGTCTTGATCGGTCTCTTGGCCCTCGCCGCAAAGCGAGGCGAACTGCTGCTTGCCGAGGCCTCAATTGCAACGACGGCATTAGTGGCAGCGTTCACGATGACGGGATCGATTGTCGGATGGAGCCTCGGAACCTGGGCTTCTCGGGGGCGCCAACCACCCCAACGCGACTAAATCGTCAACCGATTCTGCTGTGTAGTTGCGTGAGGCATCGTGGTCTACCAAACTGGCGATATGTCAATCTTCACCGAATCAATCCACACCCTCCAAGGCGCCGCTACTTCGTTGTCAGCATTTGAGGGCAAGACCATTCTTGCGGTGAATGTCGCCTCGAAGTGCGGCCTCACGCCTCAATACACCGGCCTCGAAGCGCTGCAGGAAAAGTACGCAGCAAACGGTTTCACCGTGGTTGGGTTCCCCTGCAACCAGTTCGGTGCACAAGAGCCAGGCTCGGCCGAAGAGATCGAGACATTCTGCTCAACTACCTATGGCGTCACCTTTCCGATGATGGAAAAGATCGATGTCAACGGCGATACCCGCCACCCCATCTACTCGGCGCTCACCAGTGTTGCCGATGCCGAGGGTCACTCGGGCGACATCCGCTGGAACTTTGAGAAGTTCCTCATTGCGCCAAGCGGCGCCGTCACCAGGTTCAGCCCCATGGTTGCTCCCGACGACGAGACACTCGTTGCCGCCATCGAGGCCAGCCTCAACGCCTAAGCAGCACTCACGGGCCATAGCGTTCTCGAAGATCTGTGCATCGGTTGCGGGTCGACACTATGGCGACGAGCCGGTGAAGGCTGGCGAGGCCTCGCCCGGCAAGCAGCTCAGTTACCGAAATCCCAGCCGTCGCCCTTGGCGTACTGACCAAGCACGTTCTTGGCAATGAGAATCTTGTGCACCTCGTCGGGACCATCGGCGATGCGTAGCGTGCGAGCACCCATGTACATGCCAGCGAGCGGAAGGTCGTTGGAGACACCGGCCGCGCCCCATACCTGAATAGCACGATCGGCGACTCGCGAATATGCGGCGGGCACAAAGATCTTGATGGCCGAGATGTCGGTGCGTGCGCCTTGCAAACCTTGATCGATCTTCTCGGCTGCATGAATGGTCATCAGGCGCGCTGCCTGAATGTCGATGTAGCTGTCGGCGATGAAGCCCTGCACGAACTGCTTGTCTTGCAGCAGACCGCCGTGCACTTCGCGG
>CAMASN010000085.1 GCA_945861025.1 Ferrithrix thermotolerans DSM 19514 | reverse complement strand
GGCCGACGATTTCGGGCTTCATGTCCCAGAGGATTTTGAGTGCCTCGGCCTGCTCCAGTTGTTCGACGCCGCGGGAACTCATTGCCTTCAAGATGTCATCGATGACCGAGACGAACTCTTGGTCGCTGATGTTCATGCCCCGATGGGCATCGACGAGCGACAGGCCGGTGTAGGTGGGCACCCCGGACAGGCCGGTGCAGAAGAATTCAAATGCACCCTCGACCAACTCCTCGCGGGTTGCCTTGGCGTTCTCGTAACGAGTGCATACGGTCGTGTTGGCGAAGTGGTTGGCGACGATGTTCTCCATCAGCGCGTGCAGGCCCTCGCGGCCTCCTAGGCGTTCGAATAACGGTGCTTGTTCCATGGCGGTTTCCTCTGCTCGGGAGTACGAGAGATACTCAGCTTGCGAGCATATTTGTCGCTTCAGGAGTAGTCAAGGGGTTCCTCGCCCGTGGCGCTTCCGAATTGCCTCGAGGCGAGCCCTCGTGGCGGGGGTGGCAGCCAGATCGGTGGTGCTGGCCCAACTGCGCACTTCGCGAGCGGTCGAGCGGGCGAAGTTTTCAACGCTTGCCAACAGCGTCGTTGTCGACTCGATCACGAGGGCCACCACGTGGAGCCGTCCTGGGAACATCGGCCGTCCGGCGAACTCGCCTGGCGCTGTGCCCTCGGATGCGGCTGCGATATTCAGCCCGTGTTCGAGCATCCACAGTGGTCCACCGTCGGCGAGGTATTCGTCGACGAAACCGAGCATCTCGTCGAGCATCTCCCTGGCTGCATCGGCGGTTGCGTCCATAGCCGCTGCGAGATCGGCGACGCTCCCATGGCTGCCATGGAACAGCCGGACCAACCCCTCGATCTCGAAGTGTGGCTCCTGAGGGGCCGAGGTCAGCCACTCGCGGAGAGCCTCAGCGCCAGCGGCGGTGATCCTGTAGCGCTTGCGCGTGCGAGCGCCGGCTTGCTCCTCGTCGACTGTGGCCCAACCGAGATCGACCAGATTCTTCTGCTCGCGGTAGAGGTGCCCCTCGGATGATGACCAGACGAAGCGCAGCGATCGGCGCATCTGCTGGGTGAGCTCGTATCCGGTCCACGAGCGCACCGCAAGCATGCCCAATAGCCCATACGTAGTTGTTGACACTTTCACGGTCTTAGTTTACTCTCTTTTAGAGTAGCGTCCGGTGATTTCGGCCGCGTGTGGGGAGATAATCTTGAGTATCGGAACAATGCGATGTGTCGCAATCAACGTAACCGATCACGAGGTCGGTCTTCGCTTCTGGTCGGCGTTGACCGGCTACGAGGTGCTCGATCCCGGCTATTGGGGACGCGGTTGGCTCGCCTATCTGGGCACCACTGAACCGCGTAAGCATGAGATCATCCTCATCCACACCGACCAGGCGCCGATTCAGACCACCGTGCCCACTCACCATGACACGAACTGTGTGCACATCGACATCACACCGACCCACGGCGTCGATGCAGCGATCCCCGAGATCCTCGCTCTCGGTGGCACCTTAAAGAAGGCGCCGAGCCTGTACCCGCGTCCGACTGCTACCTGCGACGAGCCGCCGATCATCGACTGGGCCGTGATGCAGGACCCATTTGGCAACGAGTTCTGCCTCGTCTACGTACTCACTGTGGAGCAGATGATCGCGGCTCGCGACGCTGCTCGTGAGGGCATTACGGACGACCGAGAGTTGCGTGCCGCGGCGGGTCAAACGACTCTGGACTGACGGTGGCCACTGCGGTCAGCTGATTGCTCGTGAGATTCCGGTGACTACTGCGTCGATTTCGTTGTCGAACGCATAGCCCTTGGGCCAGATTGACGCCGTGAGGATGTTGGCGAGGCCGTGAACGCCAGCCCACGCAATGATCGGCGCATCGGCGCGGCGGCTTGCCGGGATTGCCTGGCTCACAACCATCTCTTCGACCGAGTCGACCAGTACTGACCACGCGCTTGGGTTGTCTTCAGCGGCTGGTGGCACGTCGCAGAGAGCAAACGCAGCAGCGAAGAGGCTCGGATGTTGAGTGGCGAAGACCACATAGGCGCGGCCGATGGCCTCGAACCGTTCGACCGACCGACGCTTCGCTCGGCCGTTGGAGATGACTGCATTTCTTGCCTCGAGCAGCGCGTCAGCCAGGCTTTCGCGCGCTGCCTGCGACACGCGTGACACGAGGTGGTCGCGGCTTGGGAAGTGGCGGTACACCGCTGATGGTGAGACGCCGAGCGTTCGCGCGAGATCGCGCAGCGTGAGGGCTTCGATGCCGGACGTCTGAACGAAGTCGAGAGCGGCGTCCATAAGGGCAGCCTCGAGTGCTCCGTGGTGATACGGCTTCTCTGACATGGAGTCATTCTGCCATAAATGTTGACAGTGTTCACATATTCGGGCATGATGTGAACAGTGATCACATTGGGATGATCAAAGCAGGGAGGCATGCGTGGCAACGATCAACAAGGGTAGGTATTCGGCAGACGTTGGGGCCGACGGCAAGGTGCTCTTCCTCATCGGGATGAGAATCAATCAACTCTGGCGACCATGGAAGTGGCTCCCCGTTTTCGTTGCGATGCCGCGGATGCTGATCGAGTTGCAGAAGGACCCAAGCTTGGGACTCGTGGGTACACCGCGCACGTTCCTCTCGGGTCGAACCATTCTGGTGTGGCAGTACTGGGAGTCGTTCGAGAAGCTTGAGCAGTACTCGAAGTCGATGAGCGCAGCGCATCTGCCGGCGTGGCGTGCGTTTAACAAGAAGGTGCGCGACAACGGGTCGGTTGGTATCTACCACGAGACGATCTTGCTGTCCGACGCTGCGGTCGAGACCGTGTACGGCAATATGCCGCTGTTCGGGCTGGCGGCCGTTACGGGTGCAGTTCCCGCACGCAAGCGTGGTCAGACAGCGAAGGCTCGACTGTTGGGCGATGACACTGAGGCGCCTGCTGTCGAGCCGTACTGATCCTGTTCGCTGGCGGCTGATTACTGCGGCGGCGCTCTTTGCGAATACGTGGATGCTTAGGAAGCGTTAAGAACTTCGCGCACTTTTTCTGCCGATGGATTCACCATCGCGACATCGCCGACTGTAACGGTAGGAACAGTTTCGTTACCGCGCGCCACTGATCGAACAAACGCAGCTGCAGCTGGGTCTTCCCAGATGTTCACTTCGGTGAACGGAGTGCCTGACTGCTGCAGGCCACGACGCAGCGATGTGCAGAACGGACATCCCGGCCGGGAATACACGGTGACCTGTGCGTTGCTGTTCACTGTTTCTCCGTTCATTGACGCCCACGCTAGGCCGTGATGTGCGGCGCCATGCTCGATGGCTAACAGTAAGTCGTCGAGGGAACCGCCGCAGTCGTTGAGGCGCACTGGGTCGACCAACACAATGTGGCCAGCTGTGGTTTGGGCAACAACGACCGGAGCCTGGCCGTTTGCTGCAGAGCGAACCTGATCTGGCTGATCGTCGCGGTGATACGTATCGAACGGAACTGGCAGCCCAGTGCGACATGCGTTCCATTCGGGTCGAGCCCGGAAGGATCCGTGGGTGATGTCGCACAGCGAGCAATGTCGACGGCCAAGGCGGGCGCCAATCCAGTAGGCGACCTCGCCGCGCAACGTGCTGTCGGCGTCGTATACGCCGACCAGCCTGACGATGCGGTTCTCGGCATCTGCCTCTGCATAGCTCATCCGCACAGCATTGCCGATTGAGCGCCGCAATTCCCGACGCGCCGATGCCCGCGCTGTTGCGCGGGTACATACTCGGCTCGTTGTGACTGCCTGAATTCGTTAGGCCACTTGGGTGGTCTGCCGGCCAGGCGGCGCAGTTCGCGGTGGCTTTGAGTGCTTGGACTTGTGGTGGGTAGTGCCTTTGGGCGGGCATTGGATAGTGGTGCCATCGGCGAGCGTGATTCGGGTGTTGCTGTTGGCGTTGCCGTGGATAGTGACGCCGGGCAGGTGACGTTGGGTGTGGTGATGCGGGCAGAGCAGCCACTCCCAATCGATGTCGGTGGTGCCACCGTTGGCCCATTGTTGGACGTGGTCAACATCGCACCAGGCTGCGGGTGTGGTGCAGTTGCCCCACCGACAGCTTCCGTCGCGGGCAATGAGCGCAAGGTACTGATCGTGGCTGGCGTAGCGCACTTTGCGGCCGAGGTTGATAATCGAATCGCCGGCCATGACCACGCGTTGCAGCGTGGCGTTCTTGGCGAGCTCGCGGATGGTGTGGGCGGAGATACGGTCGCCCCATGGGGTGTGGCCGGGTTGGTTGGTCAGCCCGGCGAATGCCTCGGCGGTGATGGTGACGATGATGTTGGGGTTTGAGCGGCCGCCGTTGACCTGCCCCGAGTTGTACAGCTTGGCGAGCGTGATGGCGCCATCGGCGAGCCGTTGCGCATTGGTGCGTGTATCGCCTTCGGCGAACTTGCCAGCAGCGTGATCGAACGCGTTCAACAGTTCGCGCATGTGCAACACCGGCAGGGTGATGGATGTTGTCGAGGTGCCGTCGGCGGGGATTGTGGTGGTGACGGCACGCTTGGCGAAGCGACGGGTTTCGGCTTCTTCTTCGGTTTCGCTGGTGAGTTGGTCGCGCCAGTAATCGACTGCGGCTTTGGCTTGTGGTGGCGTGGCGCCTTTGGTGGCGGCAACAAGATCGCTGATGTCGTCGGGGGTGGCTGCTGGTGGCGGGTTGGTAATGATGTCGGCCAATGCTTCGGCGGTGTCGGGGGAGAGTTGGCCGCTGGCAACGGCGTCGCTGAGATCGGGAGATTGACCTAACGCGTTGCCGAGCTTTTCCTTGCGCTTCGCATCGCCGTAGGACGACTTGGTGGTGTCGGCAAGCCAATCGGCCATGTTCTTGTGGCCAGTGCTGATCCAGTCGCGATGTGTGGTGGCATCGGCCATGAGCCGTGCTTGGGCGACCTTGATCTGATCAAGCAACGACTGGCAGCCCAGCAGTGCCTGTCGGCGCAGAGCGGCGGTGGTGGCGTGCGTGTGCAGGTTCGCTGCGGCGGCGCTGGCCGAAGTGAGTTGTGTGAGCAACGTCTCCATGGGTCAAATCATAATCGAACGTGTGTTCGATTGTCAACCCCAAACAAGAGAATTCTCCGCGAGATGTTCGATGCCCTGAATATCGGCGCTGCCAGCCCACCCCTTGCACCCGAGATGGCAGACTCAAGGAACTCGAACCCTGTACAGGAGCGCTCCACATGACTCGTCTCGGCTATCAGATTCCGAACTTCACCATTCCAGGTGTCACCGGATCCGCAATCTTTCAGAACGTTGTCGACCAGGCGAAGGCCGCAGAGGCTGCGGGGTTCGACCGTGTCTTCGTAATGGACCACTTCTATCAACTGCCCGGCCTTGGCGCCCCGAGCGAGCCGATGTTCGAGTGCTACTCACTCTTGTCGGCACTCGCTCAGCACACCAGCACGGTTCGGCTGTCGGCACTGGTCACTGGCAACACGTATCGCCATCCAACGCTGTTGGCGAAGACCATCACTGCGCTCGACATCGTGTCGAACGGTCGCGCCACGCTCGGCATTGGCGCCGGTTGGTTCGAGCTCGAGCACAAGTCACTGGGCTTTGAGTTCGGCACGTTTACCGATCGATTCGAGAAGCTCGAAGAGGCATTGCAGATTGTGCTGCCGATGTTGCGCGGCGAGAAGGTCACCCTTGAGGGCAAGCATTATCAGGTGGTCGATGCAATGAACTCGCCGTCCCCCGTGTCACGCATCCCCATCATGATCGGTGGCAGCGGCGAGAGGAAGACACTGCGCATGGTTGCTCAATACGCCGACGAGTCGAACCTGTCGAGCGGATCCATCGACGAGATTCCGCGCAAGCTCGATGCGCTTGCGGCGCACTGCGAGCGACTCGGGCGCGATCGCTCAGAGATTAAAGTCACCAAGCTGCAGATGGTTTGTATCGCTCCCACGATGGAAGAGGCCGATGCCGACGTGCGCTCCATCGCTGCCGTAAAGGGTTGGAACAACGAAGTGATCGAGATGATGAAGCACGTGCTGATCTACGGCGATGCCGACACCGTGGGCGAGAAGTTGCTCGCCGCGATGAACACCGGTATCGACGGCCTTACTATCAACCTCGCAGCGAACGGTCACAACACCGATCGCATTGGTTTGCTTGGCGAGGTTGCGCTGAAAGCCACTCAGTCCGCCGCCTAGC
>CAMASN010000084.1 GCA_945861025.1 Ferrithrix thermotolerans DSM 19514 | reverse complement strand
GTGATCGACCTGCTGCTGAATGTTCACTGAACCTCAATTCGCACGGGGAAGCGCTCGTAGTAGAAGTGAAACGGAGCGCGGAGTTCTTCTGGAGTAACCGAGAATTGGCGGCGAAGGTCGTAGATAACCCTGCCCTCTTTGCCGCGTGGGTGAGCGGCTTGGTATGCCCCAATTTCGGCGACTGCTTGAGGCGTGAACTCAAGGCCAGCGCACTCGTAAATGGATGCGAGCGTGCCCATCTCATCGGCCATGTATTCGTGGAACAGCACATGAATCGTGCGTCCTTCGGGCAGCAGATGCCGGTCGCGAATTGAGGCCTCAAGGAGCAACCGGATTCGATCGGACCAGTAGTCGCGATACCACTCGGGTTTCGTTGATCGATACGCGGTGCGAGCCCCGTAGCAATTCATCGTGATGGTTGATTGCACCACCGCCACCGGATCGCGATGGGTGACCACGATGGTCGCGTCGGGAAAGGTGGCCATCAGCGGACCAAGCTGTTCGAGGTGCTGCGGCGACTTGAGTACCCAACGCTGCCGTGGCCGATACCACTGCATGATCTGCAGCACGGTCTTCATATAGGCGTAGTGCTCGGTCTGATCGTGAGCAAGGTAATAGTCGCGCCACTTCGGGGTGCGAGCCACCCATTCGACGTTGTAGTTCGAGAAGTCGGGCGCCATCAGCTCGTTCTCTTCGTGAACGTGGTCGGGCTCCATTGGGTGCATTGCAGCAATGAATGGCGCCGCTCGCTGCATTGCTTTCCATGTCTGATTGCAGCGGGTCCACCGTGGATCGACCGCGCCGGCTTCAACGATCTCGATGGGATTGGGCACCGGTTCGTACGACTCCCACAACGGCATCGACCGGAACCGAGTGTCGGCTGCGAGCAGGTTCACCAAATGGGTCGTGCCAGAACGCGGAAGGCCCACGACGATGACCGGCTTCTCGATCGGGATCTCAAGGATCTCAGGATGGCGCTTGAGGAGATCGTTGATCAACAAGCGATTGGCGGCATATCGCGAGCAATCGCCGAACATCAGCATTCGCCCGATGCCGGTGCGATCTGGGTCGTCGTTCATCTCGGTGAGCTGCACGTTGAGACGCTCTCGAAAATCGTTGGGCCCGAAGTCACTCAGACCGGTGCTCGCCATCGCAGCCGCACACACCGCATCGACGCTGAGTTCTGTGTGCACCGACTCGCCGTAGTCGAGCGCCATGCGCTGCATGTCGTTGAGCACCGGAGCAGCCAGGTCGTCGATTCGAATTTCGTTGCTCATTCGATATCCCCCAAAGTGATCATCACGTATCAGTATTCGCTGGCGCCTTCATGCGCTTTAACCAATTACGCAGCGAATCGTAGCGTAAGTCGCGACTCGGCCAAGAGCTGCAGTGCAACGCTCATCGCGGGCGCACGCCATCAAGAACGATGGACACAAGTTCGGCAATCCAACGTTCGTTGACATGGGCGGCGCCACCCACAAACACCTCGTTCAGCACCGGACCAGCAATGAGCGAAGCAAGCACACGGGTGTCGACATCGGCGCGAATCTCACCGCGGACTTTGGCGCGGTTCAGGCGATCGATCACTCGCTTCGACGCCATCGCTGCGGCTGTTGATCGAGCCACTCGCTCAGACCGTGACTCGCCCAAAATGCCGACCACCGCTGCCAGCGCGGCGGGGCGGGCAAGCTTCTCGGCGGCCCAGCGAACCATCGAAGCGATGTCGACAGCAATGTTGTCGGTCTCAGCCACGACGTCGTCGCCCTCGGTTCGGAACACGGCGTGCGCGACCAACTCAGACTTCGACTTCCAACGTCGATAGATGGCCGTCGTAGATGTGCCGGCGCGCTCGGCCACAGCGGCGAGGCTCATGTCGTTGTAGCCGCGCTCTTCAAGCAACTCAATCGTGGCGGCCACGATCGCATCATCGAGGCGCGCATCTCTTGGCCGTCCGGCACGTTCGGTCTTCAACGCTTGCTCCATCGTGGCGATGACCGTACTGCCGCATCGACCTTTCGTCCAGCAACGCTCGCAACGAGTTGCTCAAGGGTTCTTGGCGTGGTGAACTCATCAACGTGACGAACAGAATTGAGATCTCCCGAGACATCGCCGCTTCCCCGCAAGCGGCCTACGCCGCAATCTCTGATGTCACTCGCATGGGCGAGTGGTCGCAGGAGTGCCATACCTGCGAATGGCACGACGGTTTCGACGGCCCAGTCGTGGGAGCCATCTTCGATGGGCACAATCGCAACGGCGAGTTCGAGTGGACCACGCAGGGCAAGGTCATCGAGGCCGACCCGGGTCGGGCCTTTGCCTTCGAGTGTTCAATGCGCGATTTTCACTTCTCCACGTGGGGCTACCGCTTCGAGCCAACGGAGACGGGCTGTCGGGTCACGGAGTGGAGCGACGACCTGCGACCCGAGTCGGTGTTGGAGTTCAGCAAGAAGATGTCGGGAATCGACGATCGATTAGAGCGCAACCGCAGCACGATGAGCCACACGCTCGACCGTCTCGCCGCAGCCCTCGAGAGCTGATCGAAGCCAGCGAAGCAGCCGACGGCAGTCGCTTGTGCCCCGCTACCGAATCGCATCAATCTTCACCATCAAAGGAGCAGGAGTCATGACCATCGGAACCAAGGCCGATCCATGGAAGCTCACCACTCCCCCGGGCAGTCGACGACCTCCACGCGTGGCTCCTCGCTCAGGGGGACTGGGTTCTGCTTGGCGCCGCCGACGAGAATAAGGAGACTGCGCCTGGCACCGTCGAAGCGTTTGGACGAGCGACGGACAATCCGGTCGGCGGCTGGTGCGGACTTCGCAAGGGGTATCGGGGCAGGTTCGCCATGTACCTGCCTCCCTTGCTCGAGACTCTTGGCTTGGCCGAACTCACTCACGATGCGCGCAACAACAGCATGCGCGGTGTGTCATGACCGAAACTCGCGTCGTCCGCTATCGCACAAAGCTCGAGTGTGCCGACGAGAACGCCCGACTCATTTCAGTCAGGCCTCGGCGACGACTACGCCCAATCGTGTCGCACGCCGATCGTCAGACCTGCAGGCGTTCGATGGACTGGCCGGTGATCGCGGCAATGAGGTCGAAGTCTTTGTCGACGTGCAACACCGTGAGTCGTGCGATCTCAGCGGTCGCAGCGATCAGCAGATCGGGAATCGACAGCGACCGATGCTGGCCAAGGTCGGCCAGCAGCATCTGAATCTCAACGGCACGAGCTTCGATTGCCGGCGTGAGATGTTCAACGTTCATCGACGACACCGGTGGTTCGCCGAGTGTCGTGCGGTGTACGGCGCCGTTGCGTGTCGAGAAGCCGACCTCAAGCAACGTGACCGTTGAGATCCTCACCAGGCCACGTTGGATTCGTAACAGCCACTCGTCGCTCGCGGTGTTGATACGGGCGAGGGCTGACTTATCGATGAGCCATCTGGTCACCGCCATGCAGTAACCATCACCTCGGGATCACCCAAATCGGCCGTGCGTTGGGCGAAACGGTGCAGATGGTCGCGCGTGAGCGCCGGTGGTTGCTGATCGGCGAGCACCCGGCGCAAATACTCGGCGCGCGTGATGCCCGCGCGTTGTGCGTTGGCGTCGAGTGCTGCAACGACGTTGTCAGGCACATCACGTATGAGGATATCAGTCACGCCGACGACGATATCATCTTGGCGACGGTAGCAGGACTGGTAACGCATTGAAATCGACAACAACGAGTGGGCGCAGAGGGACTCGAACCCCCGACCATTGCCTTGTAAGGGCAGTGCTCTACCAACTGAGCTATGCGCCCGCGAACGGAAAGAGAATTCTAACTCGGCGTAGTGCCGCAACGTACCGACAATCCCCCAAATCGGCGACCTTGGCAACTACGGTTCGCGTCAATGGCATCACGCAGCGGTGACTCCGGAGGGGACGATGTTCTCCGCCGCTATCTCGAAGAGATCGGCGCGCACGCCCTACTCACTGTCGAAGATGAGCGCGAGCTTGCGTCCCTCATAGAAGTTGGCCGCGCTGCGCAAGAGCAACTCGACACGACGCCCCCGAGCAGCGCCAAGCGGCGAGCCGAACTCGATGGCTTCATCGCCGCCGCTGCAGTCGCGCGCCAGACCTTCATCCAGAGCAACTTGCGTCTGGTAGTGAGCATCGCCAAGCGTTTCGATGGCCACGGTCTTGGCCTGCTCGACTTGATTCAAGAAGGCAACGTCGGCCTGATGAAAGCGGTCGAAAAGTTCGACCACACCAAGGGCTTCAAGTTCAGCACCTACGCAACATGGTGGATCCGCCAAGCCATCGGCCGCGCAGTCAACGACACATCGCGCACCATTCGCGTGCCGTCGCACGTTCGCGAGCAATACAGCCTTATCGATCAGAGCACCGCAAAGTTGTGGGAGTCGCTCGATCGCCAGCCAACCAGCGAAGAGATCTCAGCCGATACCGGCATCACCGCTGAGCGCATCGGCTTGGTGCAGCAGCATCGTCGCGGCATCATGTCGTTGTCGGCCCCGCTGGGCGACGACAGCGAAGCAGTGCTCGGCGACATGGTCGAAGACCTTGATGCGGTGGCGCCATTCGACGCTGCCGCTTCAGCGCTCGAACGTCAGGCCTTGCACGCTCAACTCGCACGACTCAGCGAACGCGAGCGCGCGGTGCTCTCGGCTCGATTCGGTATTGGTCACGACATTCAGACCTTGTCCGAAATCGGCGCAACGTTCGACCTCACTCGCGAACGCATCCGCCAGATCGAAGCCCGCGCTTTGGGCAAGCTGCGTCACCCCACTGCCACGCGCAGTTGGAACGACGGCGAGCGCAGTCCCGTCGCGGGCTAAGCACCTCGTTAGATAAAGCTGCCGCGCGCTGCCATCAGTTGTTGCAGCAGTTGCGGCGTAGCGCCAGCCACCGGAGTGCGCTTCATAGCTGGATCACGAACCAACAGGTCTCGACCCAGCGCATCGCTCACGCCCGCTCCAGCTTCGCTGCAGATGAGCACCCCGGCCGCGTAATCCCAAACTCCGTGAGCGTCGACACTGCAATCGATGAAACCATCGAGCACACCAGAGGCGACCAGACACAGATCGAGTGCCGCTGCACCAAGCGCACGAAACTGACGCCACCCAAGATGCCGTGGCGGCAGACCGCTGAGCCCCACAAACGCATCGGCTAAATCGGTGCACGACGAGGCCGACAACTTGCTGTCGCCGCGCCACGCACCTTGGCCGCGAATCGCGGTATAGGTCTCGCCGCTTGCTTGGTTACGTACGAGCGCCACTGCTGCTCCGTCGGCATCGACAAGGCAGAGCGACGTAGCGAACCACGGCACTCCGTGGCTGGCATTGGTAGAGCCATCGAGTGGATCGACGATGACAAGATCGGCGCTACCGCGAATGGCGAGTCCGCTCTCTTCAGACAACACGCTGAGGTCAGCGTCGGCAAGCGCCGTAAGCACGATCTGATCAGCAATGAGATCGGCGCCGTACTGGCCCTCACGCTGACCAGAGGGACCCCAATCGGTGACGGCGCGCAAGCCCGCACCGACCTCGTCGGCAATCGACCCAAAAAGCGCAAGGGTGTCGAGCAACATCGCTTCAGGGTAGTGTCAGGACATCGCTCGCCGAGCGAAATGCACACAGAAGGGTCCGACTTGGCTGTCATAGATGTTGCCGGTTTTATCGCCGATGTGAAGAGTCACGCGATTGACCATGGCTTTCACGTGCACGACGAACGCCATTTCGTAGAGACCTACTCGCTTCGCCAACTTTGGGAAGTAGACCTGCACCCCGAAGAAGCGTGCAGCGGCCCCATCGACCTGCACCTGTCGCTCGAGGTTGATCCCCGCGCATTGCTCGGCTTTGAAGACGAAGTGCTGAAGATGGACGACCCCGACGATCAACCGCCGTCAGGGTTTGCGTTCCCGGTGCACTTCACCTGGACCCTTCCGCCGTTGGTGCATCCACCCGATCTGCTCATCTTGGCAACCGAACTCGCTGGTGTTGGCGGCATCGATCTTCCGGTCGAAGTGTCGGCAATCGACTCGTTCGCCAGCGTCACCGATGCTCCCGATCGCAGCCTGTCTATTGTCGCCCGTTTGTCGATCGAGCTTGCCGACGTGTACTCGAGCCTCGACGAGCCGCTGTGCGCAACCCTCGACCGCTGCAAAGATGTGAGCCTATTTCTGTTGGCTCAAGCACCTGCTTGGTTGGACGAACACTAATAA
>CAMASN010000083.1 GCA_945861025.1 Ferrithrix thermotolerans DSM 19514 | reverse complement strand
CCAAGCAGCAGTGCCCCACCATCGCCCATGAAGATCTTGGCGGGGTTGAAGTTGTGCGGCATGAAGCCAAGGCAGATACCCACGGCGATGATGCACACCAACGGACCGATGCTGTCGTTAGCCAACAGGCCCTTGTTCTGCAGTTCGGTGCTATACAAAAAGAACGACGCCGAAGCAATGGCGACGATGCCTGCGGCGAGTCCGTCGAGACCATCGATGAGGTTGATGGCCTGCGTCATTCCGAGCAGCCACACGATGGTGACGAACGGAACCCATTCGTCAGGGAGAAAGAAAACATCGACTCGCGGCACGCGGAAATAGAACATGGTGACGCCGTAGTACACCAGGGCGCTGCCAGCGAGAACGGTGCCCAACACCTTTGCTGGCGCGGAAATATCACGCACGTCGTCGAGCAGGCCAAGGCCGAAAATGATCGCGGCCGCAATCAGAACGCCACGGGGCTCAGAGTTTCGCGAGTAGAGCGGATCGAACGAATCCATCAGTCGGCTCAACGCGAGCGCAACCACAAAGCCAACGAACATTGCGATGCCGCCCACATCGGGGGTTGCAATTTTATGTACGCGACGCTCATCGGGGGCCACTACCCATCCGAGTCGATTGGCAACCTTGATAACAACCGGCGTGAGGACAAACGTGGTGCCAGCCGCGCAGCCGCCAACGATGAGGTATGCGGCTGTATCTGGCATCGGGGCGACTTTAGTTCGCCAACCCCAAGAACAAGAGCCTCAGGAATACACAGGGAAACGAGCGCATAACGCGGCGACGCGATGGCGAACGTCGGCGAGAACAGCAGTGTCGTCGCGACCACGCAATGCCTCGGCAATCAACGCGGCGATCTGAACCATCTCTGGCTCTTTCATACCCTGCGTGGTGACGCTGGGCGTACCGATTCGTACGCCACTGGTAACGAACGGGCTACGCGTGTCATTCGGAACGTTGTTCTTGTTCAGCGTGATGCCCGCTTCGTCGAGGGCAATCTGCGCTTGCTTGCCGGTGAGTTCGGCATCGAACGGGCGCAGATCGACCACCATCAAATGGATGTCGGTGCCCCCACTGACAAGGCGGAAACCCTGATGCGCCAGAGCTGCAGCCAAAGAAGATGCATTTGCAACAATCTGATGCGCATAGGCGCCAAAGCTTGGGTGCATTGCCTCGCGGAAGGCCACGGCCTTGCCAGCTATGGCGTGCTCGAGGGGACCACCCTGGCTACCTGGGAACACCGCCTTGTCGACCTTGGCGGCGTGCTCGGCCTTCGACAGGATGCAACCACCGCGCGGCCCGCGCAAGGTCTTATGTGTAGTGAACGTGACGACGTCTGCATACGGCACAGGGTTGGGGTGAGCACCGCCCGCGATGAGGCCGGCTAGGTGGGCCACATCGAACATCAGCAGCGCGCCCACTTCGTCGGCAACGCTCTTAAACGCCTCAGGGTCGAGGCGACGCGGATAGCTGGTGGTACCCGCGACGATCATCTTGGGGCGATGCTCGAGCGCAAGGTCGCGCATCTTGTCGAAGTCGATGCGCTCGTCGCTGGGGTCAACCTTGTACGACACGAAGTTGTAGAAAATGCCGCTGGCATTCACGGGCGAGCCGTGGGTGAGATGGCCACCGTGATCGAGGCTGAGGCCCATTACGGTGTCGCCGGGCTCAAGCAGACCGAGATAGACCGCCATGTTGGCGCTGGCGCCACTGTGAGGTTGCACGTTGGCGTGCTCGGCGCCGAACAACTCTTTGACGCGTGAAATTGCGAGCGCCTCAATGTCGTCGACGATTACGTTGCCGCCGTAATAGCGCTTGCCCGGGTAACCCTCGGAGTACTTGTTGGTGAGCACCGAACCTGTTGCCCGCATGACCGCAGGCGACGTGAAGTTCTCGCTGGCAATGAGCTGCAGTCCGGTGGACTGACGCGCAACCTCGAGGTCGATGAGGTCAAAGACGGCGGTGTCTGGGGAAATCTCAGATGGCCAAGGCATGTAGTGATGTCTCCTGTGTGTGGCGACGAATCGGCGAGTGCCGAGGTGTCAGCGAAAGAATTCTTGGGTTTCGATTTCAGTGATCTGCTCGACCCGGCGCTCGTGACGACCGCCTTCGAACGGGGTCTTCAAAAACAACGAAACGATCTCCTCGGCAAGGCCGATGCCAACGACTCGCGCGCCCATGCTGAGTACGTTGGCGTTGTTGTGCTCGCGGGCCATGCGGGCGGTGTAGAGGTCGTTACATAGCGCTGCGCGCACACCACGAACCTTGTTCGCCGCAAGCTGCTCACCTTGGCCACTACCGCCAAGCACGATGCCGAAGTCGGCCCCGCCATCGCGAACCGTGCGGCCCACGCCCGCGCAGATAGGCGGATAGTCGCAACTCTCGACGCTGTGGGTGCCTTGGTTATCGACCGAATGGCCGCCAGCCTCGAGCACCTTCACGAGGTACTCCTTCAGTTCGAAGCCGGCATGATCAGACCCGATGGCGATGCGTGACACGTGGCAAGTGTAGAGCGGCGGGCTGCACTCGCCCCTTACGCAGAGTTGCACCTATCCTCGGCGCCTATGCGTCTCGATCCACGAACCCCCGTACTCATCGGCGGCGGACAATACGCCCACCACGCTGCGCAGCTTGCCGATGCAATGCATCCAGTAGAACTGATGGCCACGGCAGTCGAACGCGCCACTGCCGACGCAGGCTTGGCCTCAACGCCGAATCCCGATTCGATTCGCGTGATCAGTTTGCTCACGTGGCGCTACGGCGACCCGGCCTATGTGCTGGCCCAGCAACTTGGCCTCAGCCCGCGCGAAACGGCGCTCACTACCAACGGCGGCAATAGCCCGCAAACACTGGTGAACACCACCGCCACGCAGATTCAACATGGCGAACTCGACATCGCAATCCTCGCCGGCGCCGAGGCATCGCGTAGCCGCATGCGGGCTCGTCGCGACGGTACTGATTTCGTCTGGCCCAAGGCGCCAGACGATCAGCTCCCAACGTTGATGGGTAAAGACCTCGACATGAGTCATCCCACAGAACGCGCCCATGGCATCTTCATGCCCGTTCAGGTGTATCCGATGTTTGAAACAGCTATTCGTGCTGCTGCGGGCCGCACCGTCGATGAACAAGAGCTCATCACCAGCGAACTCTGGGCTCGTTTTAACGATGTCGCCGCAAAGAATCCAAACGCCTGGAGCCACCAAGCACGCACGGCCGAAGAAATCCGAACGCCTAGTGCCTCGAACCGCATGATCGGCTTTCCCTACACGAAGTACATGAACTCGAACAACGACGTCGACATGGGCGCAGCGCTCATTATGTGCAGCGCCGACAAGGCACAGGCGCTGGGCGTTCCGCGCGACCGTTGGGTGTTCATCCATTCGGGCGCCGACTGCCACGAGCACAGCTTCATGTCGAACCGTTACAGCTTCGCCAAGACTCCGGCAGTCGAACTCGGCGGCCGCTTGGCACTCGAGCTCGCTGGCATGACCATCGACGACATAGACATCGTCGACCTCTACAGCTGCTTTCCTTCGGCCGTTCACTTGGGCGCCCAATCGTTGGGGCTCTCACTTGACCGCCAGCTCACCCGCACCGGCGGTTTGCCATTCGCTGGCGGCCCGTGGAACAACTACGTGATGCATGCCATCGCCACAACGATGAACGATCTCCGCGATGGCACCGGCACCAACGGACTCGTGTGGGGCAACGGTGGCTACGCAACAAAGCATTCGTTTGGCGTGTACAGCACCCAGCCATCTGCGAATCCATTTCGCCACGCCGATCCGCAAGCCGAAATCGATGCGCTCCCCCGCCGCGAAATCGCCGACGGCGCCGACGCAGCAGGCACGGTCACTATCGAGGCCTACACAGTGATGCACAACCGCGACGGCGTCCCAGAAACCGCCAACGTGTCGTGCCTGTTGCCCGATGGTCGCCGCGCTTGGGCCACGTCGTCCGACGCCGATCTCGCCGCAGCGATGTGCGTTGGCGAATGGGTGAACCGCAGCGTCACTCGAGACGCCGACGGAAAGATCAACGCCGCCTAGCTGCCGGTGGCATGCTCTACGGCATGTCGTCAACCAACACGTCGCCCCCGAACGCATCTACGCCCTCGATCATTCTCGACTGCGACCCAGGCCACGACGACGCAATTGCAATCGTCGTTGCCGCCCAACACACCAACTTGGTTGGCATCACCACAGTCGCAGGTAACGCACCGCTCACGATGACCACGCGCAACGCGCTGATCATGACCGACTTACTCGGCATCGACACGCCCGTGCATAGCGGCGCCGATCGACCGCTTGTTGCTCCACCACGACACGCCGGTTACGTGCACGGCGAAAGCGGACTCGATGGCGCCGACCTTCCCGAACCCACGCGCGGGGCCAATGGCGACAACGCCGTTGAGTTCATCATCGAAACGTGCCGCACCACCGAGGGCATCTGGCTTGTTCCGGTGGGTCCGCTCACCAACATCGCACTCGCTCTGCGCACTGCGAGCGATCTCAAAGATCGAATCGCCGGTATCTCACTCATGGGCGGCGGTTCGTTCGGTAACCGCTCAGCAGCCGCCGAGTTCAACATCTGGGCCGACCCTGAGGCCGCCGCGATGGTCTACGAATACGGCGGCCCGCTGAAGATGGCCGGGCTCGACGTGACGCACCAGTTTCAGGCCACCCCCGATCGCATTGCCAAGGTCAGCGCGCTTCCCGGTCGGCTTGCAGAACTACTTGCCGACCTGTTGCATTTCTTCAGCGCCACCTACATGACCCGCCACGACGACATGGGCGGCGCAGCCGTACATGATCCGCTTGCGGTGATGGCGCTCACCCACCCAGAGCTGTTCACCATTGCGCAGCGCCATGTGGTCATCGAGACCGCCGGAGAGCACACCCGCGGCATGACCCTCATCGACGAGCGCGCTCTCATCGAGCGTCGCCCACCGAACTGCGACGTGCTGACCCATGTCGAGGCCGACGCCGCATTCGATGTGATCGTCGCCGCCATCGCCCACTTCAGCAACTGACCAGCTTCGCCGAACAGTTCTCCGCGTTCGCTGCCGCGGTACTCTCACGACCATGCGTGCAGCCGTAATTCGTGATTGGCAACTCAGGGTCGACGACATCGACATCCCAACACCGGGTCCGGGCCAAGTACTCACCAAGGTGCTGGCGTGCGGTATCTGTGGCAGCGATCTTCACTTGCTCTCCCACGGCAAAGAACAGCGCGACATGGCCGAGAAATTCCGCGAGGGTCTCGCACCAAACCCCGTGAGCATGCAGATGTTCGTGCCCGAGCGAGACATGGTGATGGGCCACGAATTCTGTTGCGAGGTCGTCGAACTCGGCCCCGGCGCAAACCGTTTTGCGGTTGGCGATGTCATCGTGTCGATGCCCGTGGCGTTCGACAACTCAGGCCTGCACGGCATTGGTTTCAGTAACACCTACAACGGCGGCTACGCCGAGATGATGGTGCTCAACGAGATGCTCGGCATCAAAGTTCCAGCTGGCCTGCCTACCGATCTCGCAGCGCTCACCGAACCACTCGCTGTTGGCGTGCACGCCGTGGCCAAGAGCCGTATTGCAGTCGGCGACGCCGCCATTGTTTTGGGCCTTGGCCCAGTGGGCTTGGCATGCATCGCCGAACTCCGCATGCGCGGCATTGGCCCCATCATCGCTGCCGACTTCTCGCCTCGTCGCCGCGCACTCGCCGAGAAACTCGGTGTCGACATCGCTGTCGACCCACGCGAGACCACCGCTATCGATGCATGGCGCACGATCGATGGCTCTCGACCGCTGGTCATATTCGAAGCTGTCGGCGTGCCCGGAATGATCAACGAAGCGATGCGGGTTGCACCCAAAGACACCCGCATCCTCGTGGTCGGTGTGTGCATGCAGCGCGACCACATTCACCCGATGCTCGGCATTCAGGGCGAGCTCAACATCCAGTTCGCTCTGGGTTACGAGCCAGCCGAATTTTCCGCTGCGCTCGAGGCAATCGCCGAGGGCAAAGTAGACCTTGCAGCCTGGATTACCGGCACGGTCAACATCGACGGCGTGCCTCAGGCATTCACCGATCTGGCCAACCCTGAGGCGCACGCCAAGATCCTCGTCAAGCCCTAAGGACCACCGAATGAGCGATTCGTTCGTCAACGGCAACGCACCTGGCGACCTGACCTTCCCCCGGCAGTTCGCGCGCACTCAGCGGCTCACGTTGGGCGACCCACGCACCGTCACAGTTTCTCCCGACGGGCAGCGCGTGGTGTTCTGCCGCAGCGCCAGCGGCGACGATCCGGTGAACTGTCTCTGGGT
>CAMASN010000082.1 GCA_945861025.1 Ferrithrix thermotolerans DSM 19514 | reverse complement strand
CGCGCTGCGGGCGCAGACCTCGGCAAGCCGTTGGTGCGCTTGCGAGTCGACGGCGGGCTCACACGATCACACGTGTTGCTACAAACGCAAGCAGATCTGCTGCAAGCCCCCATCGAGGTCTACCCATCACCCAATGCCACAGCGCTCGGCGTCGCCGCGTTTGCCCAACTCGGCGCGGGCGGCAAAGCATCACTGCACTCATGGAAGCCGTCTGCCGTCATCGAACCGCGCATCTCGATCGACGAAGCCAACGAACGTCTCGACGCATGGCGCGCCGTCGCCCAAGCCACACTGCAGCTCGATGCCTGAGATCTACGACGTTGTCGTCATCGGCGCAGGAGTAGTGGGCACGGCTGTCGCTCGCTTGCTGTCGCATCAGCATCTCGAGGTTGCGTTGCTCGACGCCGGACCCGACATCGGCGCTGGCACCAGCAAGGCCAACACTGCGATTTTGCACACCGGGTTCGATGCCACGCCCGGGTCGATTGAGTCACGCCTCGTTGCCCGTGGCTACGCACTGCTCAACGACTACGCCCCCACCGCGGGCATTGCCATTGAGCCCATCGGCGCGCTGCTCGTTGCGTGGGACGACGAGCAGGCTGCATCGCTCAACACCAGCGCCGAGAAAGCCGTCGCCAACGGATACCTCGGTGCCTCGCTGATCGACGCTCAGTCTGTGTACGAACTCGAGCCGCAACTCGCGAGCGGCGCACGCGGCGCAATGGTTGTGCCCGATGAGTTCATCATCGATCCGTGGAGCACTCCGCTGGCGTTTGCCAAAGAGGCCATTGCTAATGGGGTCGCGTGGCTACCGAATCACAGCGTCACCAAACTCGACCGCTCTCATGACATCACCGTGATCAGCACCGCCGAGCAACACACGCTGCGGGCACGTTGCGTGGTGAACGCTGCTGGCCTGCACAGCGACGACGTTCACGCGTTGTTCGGCTTGACCGGCTTCACCGTGCGACCGCGCCGCGGCGAACTCATCGTGTTCGACAAGCTCGCTCGGTCACTGCTGGCGCACACGATTCTGCCGGTGCCCACGTCGCACACCAAGGGCGTACTCGTGGCGCCCACAGTGTTCGGCAACGTCATGCTCGGACCCACCGCTGACGACATCGACGACAAGACCGCAACCAGTTCAACCCGAGCCGGAATCGACGCTCTGCTCGCAAAGGGTCAACGCATTCTTCCGGCGCTGCTGCACGAAGAAGTCACTGCGGTCTATGCCGGTTTGCGCGCCGCCACGCAGCACTCCGACTACCAGATCAGCCACGACCCAACGTTGGGCTATGTGTGTCTCGGCGGCATCCGGTCTACTGGCCTCACCGCCTCAATGGCACTCGCCGAAGAAACCCTCGCGCTGCTGCAACAGTGCGGCCTTGTTGCTACACCGAAGGCCCCCGACGAGTTGCGCTCGATTCGCGTGACCAACCTCGGCGAAGCCTTTGAGCGTCCGTATCAACGTGGCTCGAGCGGCGCCATCGTGTGCCACTGCGAACGCACCACCCGCGATGAGATTGTTGAGGCGTGCACTGTGGCGCCTGCAGCAACAACGCTCGACGGAATCCGTCGCCGCACACGGGCACTCAGCGGCCGTTGCCAAGGCTTCTACTGCAGCGCCGAAGTATGCGCGCTGGCAGCGAACGCAAGCGGCAAACCAATGACCGATTGGCTCGGCAACCAATGACCGCCGCATCCAACTCAAGCGTCGACGTTGCAATCATCGGCGGTGGGCCTGCAGGCCTCAGCGCGGCGCTGGCCCTGCATCAGTTGGGTATTACCAATGTGGTGGTACTCGAGCGAGAAACCCAAGCGGGCGGCGCGCCGCGCCACACCGAGCACCTCGGCTACGGCATTCGCGATCTGCATCGAGTCACCACCGGCCAAAGGTATGCGGCCGAACTTCGCAAACGTGTCAACGCAGCCGGGATCACGGTTCGCACCGCCACCACTGCGGTCGATTGGCTTGACGACACCACATTGCAGATCGCCGACACCACTGGGCTCTCCACGATTGCGGCACGTTGCGTTGTGCTCGCCACCGGCGTTCGCGAACGTCCACGCGCCGCGCGGCTTGTGGCTGGCGACCGCGGAGCTGGCATCTTCACCACTGGCTCGTTGCAGCAGCTCACAGCGAACCATCATCAGCGCCCCGGCAAACGTGCCGTCATCGTTGGCGCCGAGCATGTGAGCTTCTCGGCGGTGCTCACGTTGCGCCATGCCGGATGCGATGTCATCGCGATGGTCACGCCACTCCCCCGTCATCAGTCGTATGCAGCGCTTCGGGTGGCCACGGCCACGCGTCACCGAGTACCGATCATCACCGGTACCAACATCGCCGAGATCCACGGACGTAAGCGAGTAGAGGCGGTCACGCTGACCAACGGACATCGCATTGAATGCGACACCGTGGTCTTCACCGGCGATTGGATTCCCGACAACGAACTTGCCCGACGCGGCGACATCGACATCGACATCGCATCGCGCAGCCCCATCGTCGATGGCTCGTGGCGCACCAATAGGCGCGGCGTGTTCGCGATCGGCAACCTCATCCACCCCGCAGAACCCGCCGACATCTGCGCACTTGATGGTCGTAATGTTGCCAGCGCAGTGGCTGGATGGATGGCCACCAACAATTGGCCTACCGACCCACTGCGCATCGTGGTTGAGAACCCCATCAGTTGGATCTCGCCGGGGGCAGTACAGCCACGTGCTGCGGCAGCGCTGAAACACTTCACGCTTCGGGTCAGCGAACCAGTTGC
This sequence comes from Ferrithrix thermotolerans DSM 19514, assembly GCA_945861025.1. Taxonomy (GTDB): domain Bacteria; phylum Actinomycetota; class Acidimicrobiia; order Acidimicrobiales; family Ilumatobacteraceae; genus WLMZ01. Next base: position 3,759 of record CAMASN010000082.1, on the reverse strand, counting down.
AGATGCAACTATCTGCGTCACCCAAAACGGCACAGTGCTGTGGCGTAGTCGGCGGCCGCGTCGGCTGGTTCCGAATCGTTCGATCTCGATCAGCGCATCATGGCTGACCAAGGTCGACCCCGCTGGCTCCGACATCAACGTGGCGCTCAACGTCTCTGTCGCTGTCGAAGAACGTCTTCGCTGATTGCATTTGCAGATGCCCACGGTTCACGGCAGGCTGTACGGGTCACGCGGGCGTGGCGGAACTGGCAGACGCGCAGGGTTTAGGTCCCTGTATCGAAAGATGTGAGGGTTCGAGTCCCTCCGCCCGCACCAACTAGTTGAACCAGATCGAGCCACGCGGGCCGCTGAGTTCGACGAGCAGCGCTTCGTCGCCACGCTCGATGCCCATGGTCACGCCAAGCGCTTCCAAGATCTTCGCCAACACGGTTGGGCGCGGATGACGAGCTCTGAACTCAACGAGTTCGAGACCGGGAGCCGCATCATGGCCTGGGTGAAACGGCGTCTCCCAGTGGATCAAGAACGGCACCGAGATCGACGGTGCGAACGTGAGCGTCCAGTTGAGCACCACGCCATCGGGGCGTTGACGTTGCATCGCAATCGCCGGCCCCGGGTCGTAGCCCTGTTCGCGTGCCGCAGCGATCGCAAGGTCCATGTCGCTCACTGCGATAGCCCAACCAACCATGGCCGGCGCAGCGAGATCGTCAACACCGAACGGACGGGGATGCGTTGGCTCGGGCTGCTCAGGGTCTGGCCCGATGAGTTCGAGATAGCTTGCGTGCCCAAACGAACACAACGCGTTGCGCGTACCGCGGTTCACATGAGGGCCGCCCGTCGAGGGTCGGATTCCGGTGGCATCAGGAAGCCACGCCACGGTAGCTGCGAGATCGGGCGTCGCCAGCACAAGATGGTCAAGAGCGGCCATCGCAGTGCGCATGCTTGAGTTGTAGCAGAGATTTGCGGCGCGCTTTCAGCTTCGACGCTGATGGATCCAATTCAGTCCTGTCCCGAAGCAACCCGCCGCAGAAAGTCGACCGTCGACCGACCAATGTTTTGTGTGTTGCCACACCCAGCTAGCTACCGGTCGCGGAAGCGATCGAGCTGACGGCGATCACGCTTGGTTGGTCTACCGCTGCCGCGGGCACGCACGAACATCGGCGACATGTCATCGGGAGGCGGAGGCGGCGGACTGTGATCCACAAAGCACTCAACAGCTACCGATGCGCCGACCCGCTTGTCGATGATCACCGCCACTTCGAGGATGCGGTCGCGTCCCTGCGCGAACGCAGTGACTCGGTCGCCAATCCGCACCGTTGTTGAGGGCTTCGACGGCACACCATTCACCCTCACGCGTCCGCCCGAGCAGGCGTCGCCCGCCGACGTGCGCGTGGGGAACAGTCGCACCGCCCACAACCATTTGTCGATGCGTGTCTGATCCACTCACACAAGGTTCGCACATGCAACCCGCCGCAACCGACCCATCAACGCGTAATCAAGCCACACCCAAAATCATTGCCAACACTTCGGGCAGCGGAAAGCCATCTTCCGATCCCAGTGGAACACCAAAGTCGATCAGCACCGCCCACCGCCGCGCATTGCGCGCGAAGTGGCGGCCTACACGCCCGTGAAGGGCGTCAGCGCCGCAAGTTCGCTGGCGGACCGTCCGACAACAGCAGCTGCATCACAGTGGCGCCCCCGGCAGGATTCGAACCTGCGACCATCGGATTAGAAGTCCGGTGCTCTGTCCAGCTGAGCTACAGGGGCGTGGAACGATGAAGTCTCGCAGTTGCGGCTCGCATTTGGACACATGGCCAAACACGAACGCGAGCACACCGCGAACGTCGACGAAACGGGCTAGGCGCCCGACGCCGACAAGGTGCGTCTCAAGAAATCGAGCGCTGTGATCACACTCATCTGGCGCATCTGCTCGCGCTGACCAGGCATACGCAGCGTGGCGGTGTGCACAGCGTCGCCGATGGCGAGGCCAACGCACAGCGTGCCCACAGGCATGCCGTCTTGTTCGGCCGGGCCGGCAACGCCAGTAAGCGCCAAGCCAACCGAGGCCCCCAACGCACGTTGCGCTCCAACAGCCATCGCAGCGGCGGCGGCCTCGCTGACCACCGGTCCCTCGGGCACACCGAGTATGTCGAACTTCACTTCGCTGGCATACGACACGATGCCGCCGCGGAACACATCGCTTGCACCAGTTATACCGGTGATGCGTGCACCCACGAGACCGCCGGTGACCGACTCGGCCAGACCAAGCGTGAGCCCGCGCTCGCGCAGCATCTGCAGCACAACCGACTCCATCGTGTCGCCGTCGCGGCCGAACACTTGCGAACCCACTACGTCACGAACTCGCGCATCCCATACATCGAGCAACTCGTGAGCCGCCTGAGCCGTGGCCGCCTTCGCAGTGAGGCGCACCTTGATGCCTTCCCAACCGCTGGCCAAAAACGCGAGCGTGGGGTTACCCACTGCATCGAGTTCGGCGATGATCGGGTCGAGACGTTCGTTGAGGCCGCTCTCGCTTTCGCCCCATGTGCGCAGGGTTCGACTGGCGATCACAGCGGCCACACCGCTGCGCTGATGCAGATCGGGCAGAATCGCCCGCTCGAGCATGTCTTTCATCTCATGTGGCACTCCAGGCACCGCATAGAGCACTTTGGCGACGCCGTTGACCACGACTGGGCAAATGAGCCCGGGCGCTGTGCCCCGCGTTTGCACAATTACCGCAGCACCTTCGGGCACCATGGCTTGGCGAAGGTTGTTGTCGGACATCGTGCGACCGCGCGTTGCGAACATCTCGCGAATGCGATCGGCGATGTCTTGTTGCATCTGCAACTTCACGCCCATTACCGACGCAATGGCGTCACGGGTGAGGTCGTCGTGCGTTGGCCCGAGACCGCCGCAGATGATGACGGCATCGGCATCGGCAAGCGCACGATGCAAGACGGCTTCTACGCGCGCGAGGTTGTCGCCCACCTTCATTTGCAGCAACGAGTCGAAGCCGTGCGCAGCGAGTTGCTCGCCGATCCACGATGAGTTGGTGTCCACGATCTGACCAAGCAGTAGCTCGGTGCCGATCGCTACAACGTCAACTCGCATTTGCGGTACGCGACGAAGCGTTGTGAACGTGCGCCCGCCACATGTACTGGAAGAAGCTGATCATCGTGAGCGCAACCGACAGCCACAGCACAAACTTCCACAACCACGTGGCGTCGGCTGCGGTAATTGGCGCAATAGCGAAGCCCACCGCGAACTGCTGCGTTGTGGTCTTCCATTTTGCGAGGCGGCTCGCTGGCACGCTGACACCGCGGGTACCGACGAACACGCGGTACAGGCTCATCGTGAGCTCGCGGGCGAAGATGATGACAACCGGTAGCCACCAAAACACGTGACGGTCGATGAGGGTGACCATCGCGACCAGCACCAAGAACTTGTCGGCAAGCGGATCAAGGAACGCACCGAAGTTGGTGCTGCCATGGCGACGAGCCAAGAAACCGTCGATGCCGTCGCTGGCGCACAACACGAACCACGCAATAAACGCCAGCCAACTGCCGGCTCCGTGATCGGGGATCACAATGAACATGAGCGGAGACACGAACATGCGCCCGACGGTGACGAGGTTGGCCCACGTGGCAATCGCTGATGGATCCGCTGGCATTAGTCCTCCCCCGCCGCACCTTCGGCCACCAGATCGGGACCGAGAGCATTCACTATTTCAACGTCGAAAAACTGGCCAACGGCGAGGTGATC
>CAMASN010000081.1 GCA_945861025.1 Ferrithrix thermotolerans DSM 19514 | reverse complement strand
GAGATGATCACCGGCGGTCAGATGGACCCAGTCGAAGTCACCCAACGACTCGTTGAACTCACCGAAGCAGAAACCACCACCGAGAACAACTTTGTGCCGCCGCACATCGCTGCCCAACTCGCTTCGCGCGTTCAAGGCTGAGACACGTCCCGACGCGGCCGCCTCGTTCGGCAAACCTCCTCGATGCCGAGGCGATCGGCGATCGAGCGCGGCCCGATAACCGTGAGGCCAAAGATTGCCCGACTCACACCCACGTATAACAGTGCGTCAGTGACTCTCGATGCAGCATCGTCGGCGGTAGCAACAAGCACTACGTAGTCGAACTCAAGGCCCTTCACGCGATGAACGTTTTCGCAGATAATTGTTGTCGGTTGTCCCTGCTCCCACGGCACATACGCGAACTCTTCGCGCAGGCGATCGCGAACTTGCGTTGAGAACGTCGCTACGAGAATCCGCTCTGGATCGTGGCCCTCGAAATCGACAAGCCGATCGATCTCGTCGCCCACAAGCTCAGCAACCGAATCAACATCGCTCGCTTCTGCAAACGAAACTCCGATCGACTCGGGTCCGCCGGTAGGTGCTGGCGCACCGCCGAGTTGCTTACGCAATATTGAAGCGATGCTGTACGTGTTGCGGCAGTTGTTCACCAACTCGCACCGAGTCCAGCCGTCATCGACCGACGGCATCGCGAAGCCGCGGTTATGCACCACTTGCGCATAGTCGCCCACCATCAGCAGCCGGCGCGGCCCCTTCGGATCGAGCAGTGTCTCGAGCAACGCGATCCACGCCGGGCTGAAGTCCTGTGCCTCGTCGATCACAATCGTGTCGAATCGTTGTGTGACCCGATGCCAATTCGCAACGAGGTGGCCGACAACATCGTTCTCCCAGAAGTCGCTATCGGCGCTCGCGGGTATTGACAGGATGGGCAAGCCTTGCATGTTCAACGCGACATCGAAGAACGGCCCGACTACGAGTCGGTCGTCTTGCGGGAGACGCTCGCGCATCATTCCCCCAAGCGGATCGTTGTAACAGGTGAGCAACACACGCTCGCCGCGCGTATACGCCCGAAGCGCCCATGCCATCGCGAGTCGGGTCTTGCCACTGCCAGCGCCCCCAGTAACCATCACCTTGCGGTTGGCGTCGAGTCGCTCAAGGGCTCGCACCTGATTGCCGCAGATTTTTTCAAGGCGCGCCTGCGCGAGTTTCATCCGAGCGGCGGGGTCCCACTCAAGATCGGCATCAGGGCGCAGCATCTCGACCAACGCCTTGAGGCCAGCAGGCCCAATCGGCTGATTACCCCAACGGTGCGTCATCAGTCGATCGATCGCGTCTTGCATTTCCTGAAGGTCGCTCCCGACAATGATCGGGGATGCATGTGTTTCTGGCGGCAAAGCACCGGTGATCTTCGACGCGTTTGGAAACGCCACCGCATATTCGATCGCTACACGGGCGAGGTCCGACGAATGATCGCGTAAGCGACCGCGCAACTCGTAAGCATTGGTCTTGGCCTGACTGAGCGGTTGCGGCTCAAGCGGCTTATCTTCGCTTACCCACTGATTACTACGGATGGAGGCGCCCTTATGGCCCTTCACCTCGATGACAGCTACGCCGTCCCTTTCGTGGGCGATGACGATGTCCATCTGAAAGTCACGGTGACCGGTAAGCCCGACATCGGGCAGCACATACCAGTTGTCTGACAAGCCGTGGCAGAGCGCGTTCACAACATCGCGTTCAGCATCGTTGCGTAGCGACGACATTGGAAAATCTTGCGGAATGAGGTAACCCATGGGCGTGAGTCTGGCACGGCCACAACGACCCGACCTCGCTTAGTTACACCGAAATCATGTGGCGCCTCCCATCCTCACCGCCCCGCCAGCCCGCCCAAGCACGTGAGGCTTCACGCCGCCACCTACTGTCTACGTCTATGCAACAGACCGGCCGGCAACGAAGCTTCTCAACCACAGGCGTGGACACCGTTACGGCCCCCAATGGTGGTGTCACCCATCGCGATCATCTCCAGCAGTCGCAGCTGCTTGCCCGCACCTTCGCAACAGTGCGCCCTGGAGTGTGGTCGCTGATGGGCAACGGCCTGTCGAACCAAACCTTCATCGACGCACCCGAAGGCATCATCGCCATCGACACCGGTGAGTCAATCGAAGAGATGGCCGAAGCACTTGGCGAACTGCGCAAGCACACCGATCGCCCGATTGCGGCAGTGCTCTACACGCACTTTCATTACGTGTCGGGTACCGCTGCAGTACTCAGCGACAATCACCTCGAGCCATTGCCCATTTGGGCTCACGAGCGAGTCGCCGTCAATCGGGCCCGCGCTGCAACCGAAATCGCCCCGGCTTACGGGCGCGGTCTCGCCGAGCAGTTCGCCACAAGCCTTCCCTCAGTTGGCGAAGACGCAATTGTCAACGTGGGTCTCGGCCACTTCTATCGCAATCCCGCGCACGCTCCGTTTCGCTACGGCCACATCCCGGCAACCCACACGTTCGCCGGCGATACCACCATCACCGTGGCGGGCCTCACCATTGAAGTCACCCACGCACCCTCCGATGCCGACGATTCGGTCACCTACTGGTTCCCGTCGCTTGGCGTGTGCGTAAACAACCTCGTGTGGCCATTGCTGTTCAACATCTTCGCCATCCGCGGCGAGGAGTACCGCGACCCACGCGTGTTGCTGCGCGGTCTCGATCACCTGTTGTCGCTCAATGCCGATTACCTCGTTGCCGCACACGGCCCGGTCATCTACGGGCGTAATGAAATCAAAACACGGGTCACCAAATACCGCGACTCAATCCAATACCTGTGGGATCAGACCGTTCGCCACATCAACATGGGGGCCACCAGTCGCGAGCTCGCGCACACGGTCACGCTGCCCAGTTTCTACGACGACGATTACCTCACCTCTGAGTTCTACGGCATCGCCGAACACCACACCCGCCAAATCCAGATTGGCCTTTTCGGTTTCTTCGATGGCGACGAGTCAAACCTGTTCCCGCTTCCACCGGCTGATCGATGCAATCGGCTCATCGCCGGATTCGGCGGGCGCGACACGGTGCGTTCGCAAGCAACAGCAGCCATCGACTCCGACGACCTGCGCTGGGCGCTCGAACTCTGTAGCTGGCTCGTCCGCAGCGACGATGCATCCGAAACCGATCGCCACCTCTTGGCACGGGTGTTGCGCACCATTGCCCAACGCACCCCAGCGGCGAACATTCGCAACTGGTGCCTCGCCCGAGCCCGCGGCCTCGACGGCAGCGAAGACCGAGCGCGCTTTTATGTGCACCGCTTACACAAGCGACAGTTCGCAGCATCACCGCCAAGCGATGCGGTGCACATTCTGCGAGTGCTGCTCGAGCCCACGCGTGCGCTCGGCGTCGACACCCACATTGCATGGAACTTCGACGACGGCTCCACATGCGGTCTGCACATTCGCAACTGTGTTGCGTGTCCCACCGACGGCACCGGGGCCTCGATCACCATCTCGTCGGCCCCATCAATGTGGATCGACATCGTCACCGGAGCCACCAACATCGCTGACGCGATCAAGGTTGACGACGTGCGCGTGGCCGGCAACACCGCCGAGTTGCTTGCTGCTCTCGATTCGTTTGAGGTAGCCGGGCTGCGTACCAGCGCGTGAGCCTCCCCCGTCCAACACCGCCGTTCACCGGTTCGGCCCAGCGGCTCATCGCCGACTCAACGCCACGACGGCTCAGCAATCCGAGCACCGTCGACTCGGCGCCCAACATCTTGCTAGTGCTGCTCGACGATGTGGGCTTTGGTTCGTTCGGAACCTTCGGAGGTCCGGTCAACACACCAGGCCTCGACGCAGTAGCTGCGCGCGGCCTGCGCTACAACCAGTTCCACACCACCGCACTGTGCTCGCCCACCCGCGCCGCCATGCTCACCGGTCGCAACCATCACTCGGTGCACATGGGCGGCATCACCGAGATCGCCAACTCATTCCCTGGTTACGACAGCGCCATTCCACCCGAGTCGGCAACGGTCGCTCAGGTCTTGCGCATGTCCGGATACAGCACCGCATGTTTCGGCAAGTGGCACCTCACGCCATCGTGGGAACAGAGCCCTGCGGGGCCATTCGACCGTTGGCCAACGGGCATGGGCTTCGACCGTTTCTACGGCATCATCGGCGCCGAGTCGTCGCAATGGGAACCGCCGGTCTACGACCAGACCACAGCCATCTCTCCGCACGTGGGCAAAGAGAACTACCACCTCACCGAAGACCTAGCCGATCAGGCAATCACCTGGATCCAACGCCAAAAAGCTTCCACTCCGAACCGTCCGTTCTTTTGCTACTTCTCAACGCCAGCGGTGCACGCGCCACATCACGTTGCGCCCGAGTGGAGCGACAAGTACCGCGGTGCATTTGATGGCGGGTGGGACGAACTGCGCCAGCACATCTACGACCGTCAGATTGCCCTCGGAGTCATTCCCCCAAACACTGCGCTCACAGCACGCCCCGAGCAGATTCCTGCGTGGGACGACTACCCCGAGAAGTACCGCCCTGTTGCTCGGCGGTTGATGGAAGTCTTCGCCGGCTTCCTCGAGCACACCGATGCGCAGATCAAGCGCGTGATCGATGCTGTCGACGCAATGGGCCTCGGCGACGACACCGTCGTCATCTACATCACTGGTGACAACGGGGCATCTGCCGAAGGGACCATCCACGGCGCGTGGAGCGCGCCATCGTTCCAGAACGGCGTGCCCGAAGATCCCGATTGGCTGCTCGAGCACATCGACGACTTCGGCACCGAGCGTTGCGAGAACCATTTCAACATTGCGTGGGCGTGGGCGCTCGATTCACCGTTCCAGTGGATGAAACAGGTGGCCTCGCATTTCGGTGGAACGCGCAATGCAATGGCCATCTCGTGGCCAAAACGAATCACCGATGCTGGCGCGCTGCGCCAACAGTTTCATCATGTCATCGACATCGCCCCCACCATTTACGAAATTGCCGGCATCACTGTGCCAGTTGCGGTGAACGGAATCGAGCAGATGCCAATTCACGGCACCTCGATGATCTACACATTCGATAATCCTGACGAAACAAGCCATCGCACCAGTCAATATTTTGAGATTCTGGGCAATCGGGCCATTTATAACGATGGGTGGATGGCCTCATGCTTTCACGGGCGTCTGCCCTGGATTCGTTTACAGGGATTCGAGTTCGATGGCCCGCAAGAAAAGTGGGAGTTGTACAACATCGACAACGACTTCTCACAAGCTGTCGATCTCGCGGCCACGTATCCCGACAAGCTTCGCGAACTTCAAGAGATCTTTCATCAAAGCGCTATCGACTACGGCGTTTATCCATTACGCGACCCTGGCTCACCTCGGCATGGCGACTTCGCAGTGCCTCACGTACTCGACGGCATCGACTCGATGACCTACACCACCGCACACACTCGTATGCCCGAGTCATCGGTGCTCAACTTGAAGAACTGTTCGTGGAGGATGACCGCCGAGGTCGTGGTGCCCGCCGACGGCGCCACCGGTGTCATTGCATGCCAAGGCGGCAATATGGCCGGCTGGTCGATCTATCTCGATGCCGACGGCCATGCCACCTACCTCTATAACTGGTTTGGTCACGAGCACTATGTGGTAAGTGACCCATCGGTGTTGACACCTGGCGAACACACCATCACCGTCGAGTTCGCGTATGACGGTGGCTTTGGTCAGGGCGGCCACGCAGCACTCATTGTTGACGATGCAATCGTTGCTAGCGCACGAGTTGATAAGACCGTGCCCCTCGTCTTCTCGATGAGCGGCGAGACCTTCGATATCGGTATCGACACCGGTGCACCCGTGGGCCCATACCCGCATCAGTTCCCATGCACGGCCCGAATCATCGGCGTCACCCTCACCAGACTCGATAGCCCATCAGAGGCCACCCGCGCAGCGATGCGCGAGGGCGAGTTCAGGGCCAGCATCAGCACCCAGTAAGCCCGGTGGCAGCGGCCAGCGCGGGCCGTCGTGAACCGATCGTAAACGGCCTACATGTACCTAGGTACATGACATTGCGAGGGGGCTTCGTGTTACCTTCACGATGCGTGAAATGGACCTTCGATTTCATGCAAAACGAAGGTTGTTTTCACATTTGAACGAAGGCATCGGGGTGAGCCTCGTTCATGATCTGACAGGTTCTCAGATAGGTCACACTCAGCGAGCGATCGCGCGTTGTACCGATGTGACAGACATCCCTGAAAGAAAACTAATGATGACTCCCGCTCTTCTCTCTTTCACCCTCAGCCCAAACAGCCGCACTATGCGCAAAGTTCGTTCATGATCGACTCTGAAGTTGAGGGTCCAACCGAAAACCCGCCACCGACGTTTGTCGCCCGGGGGCGTAGTTCATTTTGGGCGCGCACGTTTAATCAAGCCCGCGCCGAGCGTGTCTGGGTCCGCGCCGATCGGCTTTATACCCGCGCCACCGCAGCGCAAATTTCATCCGATATAGCGTGCAGCCATCGTCGTGATGTCAACTCTCATCGCATGCGCGGCATGCTGCCCGGCGAGCGGTGGGATTCGTTCTGGGGCACCGCCGACAACGGCCCCGCCGGCGACCACGTCGTGTGGATTCGCCTCGCCACCGACGAGTGACCACA
>CAMASN010000080.1 GCA_945861025.1 Ferrithrix thermotolerans DSM 19514 | reverse complement strand
GTAAACGACGAAGAAAGCAACACTGCTGCGAGGGCAACGAACCCGACGGCCACAAGTGGCAGCGCCCAGATTCGATGCGCCCTATTTGGTGCGACGCCGTCAACCGGTGGCGCAGGTACCATCTGTTCTTGCGTGTCAGTCACTGATTTCACCACTCGAGCGATCTGGATAGTTGGGCTCGCCATGCTTGCGTTGCTGAGCCTTGGCTGGCGTAAGACTGCCAGAGCCACGCCCAAACCTACACGCGGCAACCAAGAACGCTTGCCTGGTATCGAGGTCGACGAACTCGCCGTGCCCGCTTACCACCGCACTCCTGCGGCGAAGCGATTGTGGGCGCTAGCCAGTGCCAGCGCACTTTCGATGCTCATTGGCGCACTCGCCGCCATCGCCCTCGCGGTCAGCATCTCGTGGTTCGTCACCACGCTCTCAGACATGCTGCGTCGATGACCACGCTTCCCCCCGAAACCCCCGCACATCGTCGGCGCGTCATCGCACTCGCTGGCCACACCGGCGATCCCGACACTGCGCGCCATGGCTTGAGCGACGCTGACCCGTCTGTGCGCGGCACCGCTCTTGGCGCCCTGCATCGTCTTGGTGCGCTGCGCACAAACGAACTCATCGAACGTTTCAACGACGGGACTCCGTCGGTTCGCCGCCGTGCGGCCGAGGTCGCCGCTCACTACCCAGCGTTGTCCATGCTCGCCTTGCTGCACGACTCAGACTCAACCGTCGTTGAGGTAGCAGCGTGGTCATGCGGCGAACACGAGTTGGTCTCCGACGACGAACTGTTCTGCTTGGTCGGCTTGGCCACCGAGCACGACGATGCGTTAGTGCGCGAAGCCAGCGTGGCCGCACTTGGCGCTATTGGCGACGACCGCGGATTGCCCGCGATCCTTGCTGGTTGCACCGACAAGCCCGCCGTACGCCGGCGCGCTGTATTGGCCTTGGCACCTTTCGATGGCGACGAAGTTGAAGCTGCGCTCGCCGCTGCGCTCGTTGACCGCGACTGGCAAGTGCGTCAAGCGGCCGAAGATCTCACACGCGACTGAGCACTACCTTCTCGGCGGCATCGTGAGCGAGCATGCGCCTGACGACAACAACAAGCAACGCCAAGACGGCGAGCAACACCAACGTGTCGACCGCAAAAACAATGCGGGCGTGGGTGTGAACCCGGGTGCACGGCATCCGCAAATAGGCAAGCGACTCGGCGAGCACTGGCAGCGGTTCGATGCTGCGCGACGTGCTGGCAAACAGCGTGTGGCACGAAACGCTTTGAGAAACCGGTGCACCCGTTTCCTTGCTCACACCGACTGGCACGGAGTCAGAGAGCGGCTGCGCTGCCCACAAGAACAGAACGCACAGATACCACCCAATAACAGCGACGCCGCTGAGGATGAGATAGCGACGGGCTTGTTTCGACACGTTGCAGATCATACGGCGAGGCGTCATCACGATGGCGCACGTCGGTGCCCTTGAGAATCTCACGGCTGCCAACCAAGACTTCCGGTGACGGCCAGCTCAACGGTTCGGGGAAACCGCGAGGACCTCGCCGTCACCGGTCGATGCGCTTTCGCGAATCAACTAGTCCCTCATTATGTGGATGATTGTTTGATTCGGTGAAGAAGGTCGACGGTTTCCAGCGCAGCAAGGCCGGCGTCGATGCCCTTGTTGCCGGCTTTGCTGCCAGCTCGTTCAAGGGCTTGGTCCATCGTGTCGACGGTAATGATGCCGTTCGTGATCACGACGCCGGTATCAAGTGCTATTCGGGCAAGGCCGGCCGCACTGTGGTTGGCGACAATCTCGAAGTGGTAGGTGGCTCCGCGCATCACCGCGCCGAGGGCGACGATCGCGTCGTACTTGCCGGTGGCGGCGAGGGCTTTGGCAGCGATGGGGATCTCCCATGCGCCTGGGACCCAGACGGTGTCGATCGCGTCGTCGTCGACACCGTGACGCACGAGGATGTCGCGGGCGCCGTGCTCGAGTCGGGTGACGATGAGGTCGTTGAAGCGGGCACAGACGAGCGCGAATCTGCGGTCGGTGCCGTTGGGGTACCCGTTATACGTGGTCATTGCTGCTCCTGAGTGTGATCTACGGGGGCGACGAGGTGGCCCATGCGTTGGTATTTGGTGTCGATGTAGCGCTGTGCTTCGGGGTGGATAGGTACGTGGAGGGGGACGCGTTCGGTGATGGTCAGCCCGAATCCCTCGAGTCCGCTGTACTTGGCCGGGTTGTTCGTCAGTAGCCGGACGCTGCTCAGGCCAAGGTCGGCGAGGATTTGGGCGCCGATGCCATACTCGCGAGAGTCGACCGGCAGGCCGAGCTGAAGGTTGGCGTCGACGGTGTCGAGCCCAGTGTCTTGCAGCTCGTATGCGCGTAGTTTGTGGGTAATGCCGATACCTCGGCCCTCGTGTCCGCGGAGGTACACGATGACGCCCGTGCCGTTGTCTTCGATGCGGCGCATTGCCTCGTGGAGCTGCGCGCCGCAGTCGCACTTGACACTGCCCAGCACGTCCCCGGTGATGCATTCGCTGTGGACACGGACGAGCACGTCGGCGCATCCGGCAACGTCGCCCTTGACGAGCGCGAGGTGGGTGTCGCCGCCATCGACGAGGCTGTCGAACGCGTAGCAGCGGAACTCTCCCCACTCGGTGGGTAGTCGAGCTGCGGCTGTGCGGGTGATGAGTTTCTCGGTTCGACGGCGGTGCCGGATCAAATCGGCGATCGAGACGAGCAGCAGTCCATGCTGGTCGGCGAACGCGCGAAGATCGTCGACGCGGGCCATGCCGCCGTTGTCGAGCACAACTTCGCAGAGCACCCCTGCCGGGAAACGTCCGGCGAGGCGGGCGAGATCGACGGCGGCCTCAGTGTGGCCGGCACGTTTCAGCACCCCACCGGGGCGAGCGCGGAGCGGGAAGATGTGGCCGGGTCGGTTGAACGCCTCGGAGCCAACGTTCGAGTCGGCGAGTGAACGCAACGTACGTGCTCGGTCGCCAGCGGAGATCCCGGTTGAGGTTCCACTTTTTAGATCGACCGAGACGGTGAACGCAGTGCCTTGTGCTTCTTGGTTCGCAGCCGGAGGAACCATCAGCGCGAGGTTGAGTTCGTCGCAGCGCTCATCGGGGAGCCCGACACAGATCACGCCCGACGTATGGCGGACGAAAAAGGCGATTTGTTCCTCCGTCGCTGCGTCTGCAGCCATGATCAAGTCGCCTTCGTTCTCGCGGTCCTCGTCATCAGCGACGACGACAATCTCACCGCGAGCGATCGCGGCAATCGCGTCCTCGATCGAATCGAACAATCCCTGTCTCATCAGACCACCTCATCCGGGTCACTGGCGCGCAGCGTGGTGCCGGGGGTTGACGACCGCTCGGCGGCGGAAGTGAACGGCCGGATCATGCGCTCGACGTACTTGGCGATCACATCGACCTCGATGTTGACCAAATCCCCGGGCTTCTTCGTGCCGAGGGTCGTCACGGCCGAGGTGTGGGGGATGACCGCAACGGTGAACCCGTCGTCGTAAGGGGTCACGATGGTCAGGCTGACCCCATCGACGGTCACGGAACCCTTCTCAACCAAGTACGGCAGCAGATCGGCGGAGATCCGCACGCGCAGATCCGGGACCGGTTGAACTATCTCGCCGACACCGTCGACGTGTCCTTGCACGAGATGGCCACCAAGGCGATCCTGCATCCGCACGGCACGTTCCAAGTTGACCACATCGCCCGCCCGACTCGGGGCGAGACTCGTCCGCGCCAGGGTTTCGGCCGACACGTCGGCTTCCCACCACCCGTCACCCTGCGCAACCACGGTGAGACAACAACCGCTGACTGCGATCGAGTCGCCGAGACCGGCGTCTTCGAGCACTGTCGATGCGTTGATTCGTAGGCGACCGTGCTCCAACGATTCGATCGTGCCGAGTTCTTCGACGATTCCTGTGAACATGTCAGCCCTGCCCCTGATTCTGAGCATCATTTGTTTGTCGGGTCATGCGGTTACTCCTATTAAGTGGGATGAGATCAATCCGAAGATCAGAACCAAATTGCTGAACGCCGGCGAAACGGCCGCGCCAGATGGATTCCATTGACGCCGCGCTGGGCCCGGCGATCATCGGCACCGCGCCGGTACCGGTGAGCAATGCCGGTGCGACATACAGCACGTACCGGTCGATCAGATCGAGATCGAAGAACGAACGAACTGTACGTGAACCGCCCTCGATCATCACCTGGAGCACGCCCCGATGGCCCAAGTCGTCGAGCAGCGCCGGCAAGTCGCCATTCCATTCCATACAGGGCCGAACCTTTGCCTCTGCAGGGGCATTTCCGAGGACAACTCTCAGCGGGTCGCGGCCGTCGACGTGGCGCACCGTCAGGGACGGGTCGTCGGATCTGATCGTGCCCGCGCCGACGACGATGGCGTCGCTCTCGGCACGCAACTTGTGCGCATCGACTCGCGCTTCAGCGCCGGTGATCCACTGTGACGACCCGTCCACTGCGGCGATACCGCCGTCCATTGTCGTCGCCAGTTTGCACACCACGTAGGGGCGCCCGGTCCGACGATGATGCAAGTACGGCTCCAACTGCGACGCCACCTCGGTTGCGAGCAGCCCGACCTCGACGTCGACCCCACTGGCGCGCAACGCGGCCAAACCCTGCCCAGCGACTCGGGAGTCCGGGTCGGTGACCCCAACGATCACCCGCGCCACGCCTGCGGCGACGATCGCGTCGACGCACGGAGGGGTCCGACCGTGATGGGCACATGGTTCCAACGTGACGACCAACGTCCCGCCTGCGGCTACCTCGCGAGCAGCCCGCAACGCGACCACTTCCGCGTGGTCTCCGCCTGGCGGTTGCGTGGCGCCAATGCCAACGACTTCGCCCTCGGGTGAGAGCACCACAGCCCCTACCCAGGGATTGGGAGACGTACGCGTACGTACTTGCGCTGCAGCGTGAAGCGCTGTTTGCATAGCCGTCCGGTTGTCCAACGTTGCCAGTCCTTTCCGGAGCACGGCAACGCCTACCGGGCAGTCGCACCCATCAGGGCACGGCTACATCGATACACGTCATCCCTGCTCACATCCGGACTGTGACCGTCGGCTCCGAAATTTCATCGAATCGGCCCAACATCCGAAGACGAAGGGTTCGCGGGCTGTACCGCCGGTTAGGAATTGCACCTGACCCCGCAGGGGGTTTCTAGTTGTTAGGCGAACCTAACCAATCGTGCAGCAGCCTGCAAATTCAGGAGCGTTAATGTTCTCTCAATCTGGTCCGGGTCGCGTCTGCAAAGAAGCGCGCCTTCCATTGCGACTGTCTGCCCGAAGTACTCGGATGGGTATTGTGTGCACAATGACGACGCCCGATTCCGATGCTCCCGCAGGCGCCGCCGGGGCCATTGGCCGCGGCTTACGCGCTGCTCGCACCACCAATTGGAAAGCGAAAGCCAAGCAAGCCGCAGCTGCGCTGAAGGCCGATTACCAAGCGGGCAAGCAAGGCGATGAAGCGCCGGCCGAGCCCATCTGGCCAAGCGCGAGCGATCAGTTCGAGGGCGTGATCAAGATGTTCCGCACCGCTCGATCGGGCGGCTCGAAAAATCGCACTGACACCGAACTCAATGCCGACGCCGACGACATCTCCAGCGCGCTGCGTAACGTCGATTGGAATGGCGTACGCACCGCCACCGCCGAGCGCACCAGCGGGCCCCGCCAGGCAATGCGCGACATGGCCGATCAGGTCGAGTGGTCAAAAGTGCAACCCGTTGCGGCGCGGGTCTCGAGCGCACTCATCGCAGCCGTTGCTGCGGGTCAGATTCCCATGGGTGGCCTGCTGGGCTCCACGGTGGTTCGCACCATCATCAATCAAGGTGGTCTGGCCCAGCGCGTTGCCGACAATCTCAATGAGCAGAAGGCCACCATGCCACCCGACTTTCGTGGCGTCATCGACACCACTGCGCGCGACACCTAACAGCACGCATGCGCCTCATTATCGACACCGACATCGGCACCGATGTCGACGACCTCTGGACCCTTGCGATGTTGCCCGGTCTCGCCAACGTCTCCCTTGAGGCCGTCACTGTGGTCTACGGCGATACAGATCTTCGGGCGCGGCTCGCCGCTGTCGCGCTGTCAGCCATGAGCATCAAGACACCCGTGTATCGCGGATGCGAGCACACCATGAGCGGCAAGGCAGTGATGTGGGCGGGACACGAAGGCCTTCACGTCGCTGGATTGACTGACGCCAACTATGCAACCGGCGACGCAGTAGACGTGCTCATCGAACGAGCGGCTATCAACCCCGGCTCGCTTGACATCGTTGCAATCGGGCCGCTCACCAACATCGCCACAGCAGTTCTTCGCGACCCGGCGTTCGCATCAAACGTTCGCCACCTCACGCTGATGGGCGGCGAGTTCACCCGTGGTTGGCCCGAGCACAACTTCTCGTCCGATGCGGCGGCTACCGAAATCGTGCTGACTTCGGGCATGTCGATGACGATCATGCCGCTCAACCAAACCTTGCGGGTAATGATCGACCAGTCCGACACTCAACGCATCGCCGACGCACACCCGATCGGAACGTTGATGGCCGATCAGGCGCAGCGCTTCTGGGCATGGCTGGCCACAAGGGTTCCATCAGCAACCGGTACTTCAAGCGCAGCGCATGACCCAGCGGCATTACTCACGCTGTTCGAACCATCACTGTTCACGTTCACGCCTATGACTATCGACGCATTCGGATCAGGCGGTTTCGACGGTCGCATTCGCGGCGCTGCCGACGCAACGTCATTGATCAACGTTGTCACCGACATGAATGCGCTCGGCGTGCACGAAGCGCTCCTTCGCGTGCT
>CAMASN010000079.1 GCA_945861025.1 Ferrithrix thermotolerans DSM 19514 | reverse complement strand
CGATGCCGGGCCACCAACAGCTGGCCGCGTCACATGGTCCACACCATCCGATCTGCCACCCGGCACGTACACCTACTTCTGCCGTATCCACCCGGTGATGCGCGGCGCATTCCGAATCAGCTAAGCGACACCGGTGCGATCGCTCAGCGCCAGGGGTCAGTGCGCGCAGAGCGCTGTAAGCAGCCGTTCCAGATGGTGGAGTTGGTAGAGGCTGAACCCGGCGGTTACGACCATGCTCGACCACAACACGAGGAGCTGCACACCATGCGGGTTCTGACTCGGCGGCTCCAACAGCGCACCCATGCGTGAGGCGACCCCGAGGCCTGCGAACCCGGCCACAGTCGGCGGGCTCGTCTGCAACGCCACCTTACCGAGTGTCATCGCGACCAGCCGGCGATCGCCGCACGCAGCGGCCGCGGCCTCGTCCGCCCATCGCTCGATAGAGTAGTTCACCCGCTTGGCCATAGCCCGCAACGGTGGCAGCGCTGCTGCAGCGAGCTCGGCGGTGAGGAGATAGCGGTCGTGTCGGTAGCGGGCATGGGCTCGTTCGTGAGCAATCACTATGCGTTGCTCCTCCTCGTCGAGCAAGTCGACCATTGCGGTCGAGATCACGATTTGGCCGGCCGGGCCGGGCAAGGTGACGGCGTACGGCTTGTGGCTGTGAGCGAAGTGGATGGGATGCGGACTCGCAATCCGAAGGGTGCGGTGCTGGCGCAGCAATCTGAACACCCTCACTGATCCCACGGCGATGAGCACGACTACCGGACCGCCGAGCCACGGCGGCACCGCGCTGTGGAGCCCCATCGCCTGCGCACACCACTCGAACCCGAACCCGATCACCGGCGCGTGCGCTAAGAACGCAACGGCGACAGCCAATGCGGTGGGAAGTGCAGCGGTGACCACGAGGACCAGCGCGATCGTGACAAACCGGGCGGCCAGCCGCGGAGGAAGGCGCCGATGCACCGACGTGGCGACCGCAGCGAGAACGAGGCTCACCAGCATTGGAAACGCCAGCGAACCCGGCATCAGTGCTTGTCCTTGTCGGACTTGGCCCTGTCGAGCATGGCCTGGATCGCCTTGGCCTCTTTCGCTGGCAGCCCACCGATGAACCTGCTCAACACCTGAGACCGATCCGACGACGAATCGAGCAACTCACTAATGCGCCGCACCGCAAGATCGGGCTCGTCGACCGCCGCAGAGTAGGCGAATGCTCGGCCCATCGGTGTGCGCACGACCAATCCCTTGGCTTGTAGCCGGGTGAGAATCGTCGCCACGCTGGTGTAGGCGTACCCCGCGTCGAGTCGCTCATTGATCTCGCCGGGCAACATGGGGCAATCAGCGGCCCACAACACGCGCAACACATCGGTTTCCAACGCACCATCGGGTCGTCGTGTCACGCACATCCTCCATCGGGTGCCGCCCAATTGCGAACGAGGGCAACTATACTTCTACACCGTGTAGTTGCTCTGCTATCAGGGTGCTGCCGGATTCCACAGCTTATGCCTCGCACGCTCCTCCGCCACCTCGCTCTGCTCGCACTCGCAATCTGCGTCGCTGTCACCGGTGTCGTCGGATTCGCAGCGGGCGCCGTATCGGCGCACAACACACTGGTCTCGAGCGACCCAGCAGATGGTTCCGAGTTGGCCGGGGCGCCAGTGCAGATCACTTGGGTCTTCGACAAGGCAGTTCCCCTCGAGACGATGACGGCCACGCTGATCGACGCAACCGGCGCCCGGAGCGAACTGAGCGGCTCGACGCACGGCGCGGCCGGCGACACCGAGGTCGTCACCCCACTTCCGACGCTGCTACCTGGGCCGGTCTCCATACGGTGGCGTCTCGTCGGGCCGGACGGTCACCCCATCACCGGCCGCGTCAACCTCACCATCACTGCGCCAACCGTGGCCGCCACCGCTACAACAGCACCCACAGTTGCAGTCGCGGCAACAACACCGCCGACCACTAACCCTGCGACCGTCGGTGCCACATCACTCGATCAGAGCGCCGACTCGTACTCGACACCGACATTCGTGCGCTGGATCGTGCGCTACGCCTCTTACCTTGCGATCATGGCCATCGTCGGGATCCTCCTGACCACTGCATACGTATGGACCGGAATCGGGGCTCACTCAATCCTGCGGCGCATTCTTAGCCGCTCGCTGTTCGCGACCGCTGCGCTCGGATTCCTGCAGTTGCTTGTGGTCGCGTCCGACATCAGCGGCCGGGCGCCATGGTCATCGTTCGGGTCAATTGACGCAGCCACCACCACCGACGCCGGTATGGCTTTCGCGATCCGCATCGTCCTCGTCGTCGCGATGTGGCTGGTGCTGTTCCAGGCAGACATCGTGCATCACGAGGTGTACTGGACGGCAGTAGCACTGCCCGGCCTGGGCCTGCTCGCCACCTGGGCGTTCGCCGGCCACTCACGATCGATGCGCTGGCCTGCGGTCGGTGTCGCCACCGACGTCGCTCACCACGCCGCCGCAGCGGCCTGGATCGCCGGCCTCGCCATCGTCGGATGGATCGTCATCCCCAAGACGCCGCCCGAAGTGCTCATACCGGTGGTCCGTAGATTTTCGTGAGTGGCGGCAATCAGCGTCGCAATCCTCGTCGCCACCGGGGTCGTTCAGAGCGTGCGACTCGTCGCCAGCCCGATGAACCTGCTCGACGCCAACCACGGTCGCTACCTCTTCGCGAAGGTCGTCGTGCTC
Organism: Ferrithrix thermotolerans DSM 19514; assembly: GCA_945861025.1. Lineage (GTDB taxonomy): Bacteria > Actinomycetota > Acidimicrobiia > Acidimicrobiales > Ilumatobacteraceae > WLMZ01. The sequence goes on along the minus strand of CAMASN010000079.1, from coordinate 4,557 downwards.
GCAGCAATGCTCGGAATCGCTCAAACCAATCGCCGCCGAGTCGACCGCCGTCTCGAAGACTCCGACGGTGCGGGCCACCGCACCGGAGCGCTTCGCAAGGCGATCGTCACCGAGTTCGCAATCGGGCTCATCATCGTTGGAATCACGGCCGCCATGGTCGTCTCTCCGCCGTCCTCGAGTCGAGCCGAGACCGGCGCACCCCTCGACACCCACTTCCGTGCAATACTACATAATGTCGTAACCGACTCCGAAAGGCCCACCCAATGATCCATCGCCTCGCTGTACCTGTCATCGCTCTCGGGCTCACTGCCACGCTCGCTGCGTGCGGCTCCGACCACTCGTCGATGACCAACACCACCCCGATCACACAAGCCTCCAGCGGATCCGCCGCGACAGTGGCGCTCAACGCCGCCGACATCAAGTTCGCCCAAGGGATGATCGCTCACCACGAACAAGCAATTGAGATGGCCGAGATCGCTCTTGACCCCAAGGTCGGCGCTAGTCCCGAGGTCGTTGACCTTGCCACCAGGATCACGGGCGCGCAAGGCCCCGAGGTTGAACTGATGACCGGCTGGCTCACTGCTGCTGGCCAGACCATCACGATGGACGCAAGCGATGGCCACGACATGTCGTCGATGGATGGCATGATGACTGGGGAGCAGATGGACACCATGGCAGCGATGACCGGCACGGGGTTCGACCAGAAATGGCTTGAGATGATGATCGCCCACCACAACGGTGCAATCAGCCAATCCGAGACCGTCAAGGCCAAGGGCTCCAACGCCGACGTGCTCGCCCTCGCCGACCAGATCATCGCCGCCCAGCAAGACGAGATCACGGAAATGAAGGCCCTTCTCCAAGGCTGAACACCTCGCACCTTCGACTCTTGATTCCGATTGAGCCATCCAACCTCCGCTCTCCCGAGGAGCGGCGCACGCTCGCCGTGGCTGAGGTCGCCGACCTCGTCGTGCTGCGCCAAGAACGCGAACGGATGCTCGGGACAACCGGAGCGGTCGAATTGCAGATGTACGTCAGGCAAGTTCAACTACCTGCACAATCGTGAATGGGCGAGCTCGTTCACTTTCATGATTGTGAACGAGGTTGCACACGCGACGCTCGATCAGCGACCTTGCGGAGACATCGGGCCTCGGCAGTAGTCGGCACGAGGGTGATGGCTCAGCATATGCACTGGTGCCCGGGACGGGACTCGAACCCGTACCCTCTTGCAAGGAGGGGGGTTTAAGCCCCCCGCGTCTGCCATTCCGCCACCCGGGCCAGTGCGATTGACACACTAGGCCACACGAGTGCGAACGGGCGTGGCCTCGAAGCCGAGTACCTCCCAAAGATCGGAGCGGAGCCGATCGGCTACGGGTGAGGCGAGACCGTTTGCCGCAATGACGCCTTCGATCATGTCGGACAACACTGCCGCCCACGGACGCCCACGCAGTTTGACGGCAATGACCACCCCGCCCGCATGACGACGCAACGAGCGATCGACCCCAACGATGCGCGGCGGGCAACGGTAGCTGGGACCCACAAGCCCACGGCTCTGCGCCTCGCGACTGAGAGCCCGGGCTGCTTGAGCGAATTCGATGGTGTTGCCGGACTGCATAGGGGCATCATGGCAAAGGGGTGCGCGAGAGATTCACTCACTCACCGCATCGGTAGTGTCCTCTCCATGAGCGACCAGTCGAGCGCACTCCCCCGCCTCACGCCGGCACAAGAATCGACCCTTGCTGTCTTGCGCCGTAGCGGTGAACCACTGGTGTTTTCCGAGGCTTTCATTAACGATCTACGCGACGAAGCCAACGAAGCATTTGCCCACTTCACCGATCGCCTCAACGGCAACACCATGTTCATCACCAAGCACACCTTGGCAAGCGTGTTCGATTGCGAAGCGCACTACCTCGCGCCCGACGACTTCACATGGACACCGGCACGCGCCCGCGGCCAGGTGGCGCACCGCGCCATTCAGTTGCTCATCAACTGGCGCGGCGAGGCCGTGCCAACCGAACTTGTCGACGAAGCAGTGAAACGACTCGTCAATGAAGAAAGCGGGTTGGGTCTCTGGCTCGACACGCTTGAGCCCGCCGACCAAGCCGACCTTCGTGGCCAAGCAGGCGACCTTGTCACCAAGTTCATGGAGTGCTTTCCGCCACTCGATCCGCGCTCACGGCCAGTGACCGAGTCGAGCACGCAGTGGCCGGTCGATGGCCCGATCCTGCTGCGCGGCCGCAGCGACCTCACCATTGGCAGGCCCGAAGGCCGCGAGAGCCGCAAGCTCATCGTCGATCTCAAGAGCGGCCGGGTGCAGGCTCGCCATCGCGAAGACCTTCGTTTCTACGCCCTCGTCGAAACGCTGTCGCGCCGGGTGCCACCTCGCCTGCTGGCCAGCTTCTATCTCGATTCGGCGCAACCGATTACCGAAGATGTCACCGAGGGACTCTTGCGCTCAGCGCTGCGACGAACACTCGATGGCATCAACGCACTCGTCGAACTCAAGGTCGAAGGCCGGCCTGCCGTTGCTCAGCCCGGGGCGTCGTGTCGATGGTGTCCGCTCGCCACCACATGTGCGCCGGGTCAGGCGTATATCAATCAACGCGATGACAACACCGCCGATGCCGACGCATTCGCCCCATAGCAATCAGACGTTGATCAGACCTCGATCACGACACAACGATGACGGGGTCACCCTTGTCGAGCCAGTCCCAAATCTTCACTGAATCTTCGGGCAATACCCGAATACACCCCGCTGAGGCGCCGCGCTTCTCGGCCGTGCCTACCGAATCGAGGGGCTGCACATACTCGCCGTTTGAGTACTTCGGAATCGAGTGAAACGCGATGCGCGCATTGGCGTACTTGCCGCGCGTAAACGCCACAAAGTGGGTCATGGTCGAGAACTCGCCGGTGAGAATCGAGCTCGCCTTGAGGTCTTTCGCATACACCTTGTAGGTGCCCGGGTCGGGCTGGCTGTTGGCGCTGGTCATCACAAAGGTCTCGGTAATCTGCCCATCGTTACAGAGCCAGGTGCGTTGGTTGACACGATCGATCACAGCTGAATGACCCGACGCAGCGCAACCGTTGCTCACCGGAGCAGCAATCGTTGTGGTGGTCTCGGCAACAGTGGCCACCAACGGCAAGGTGCTGGCTACGGAGTCGGCCGACACTGGCTCGACCAGAGTTGCGGCCAAATTACTCGGCGATGATTCGCCGCCCAGCAAGCGCACTCCAAGTGCGAGCGCCAAAAATCCAACGAGCGCGCCAAGCAGGATCCGGTGTTCGCGTCGCATACGTGGTCGAGTCTAAAGCAACGGCTCAGCGAGAATGAACCGTCATCACCGCAACCGGCAGGCCAAGGCCCGCGCCTTCGCGAAACGACGAGATCTGTCGACCGGGCTGAACAGCGTTCTTGGGCATCGACATCACGTTGTCGCCGTAGGTATCGAACATCGCATCAAGGTTCACAGCATTGAGCGCCAAGCCCCAAAAGGTGGCCGACTCAACGGCAACTTCGGGGAACGAGACAACCTCGATGATCAGTTCGCCGAGCCGATGAAAGCCCTGGCGTAGCGGCCCGACTTCGCGGATGCGCTTGAGCGGGGAGTCGGTGGCGGCAGCGATGGCATCGCAGGTGACCTCAAGGTTGGGGGTGTAGATCACGAGATGATCGATACCGGTGACGCCGTTGGGATGGGTGACGGCCGCCCGCGAAAGGGGGGGCGCATCGACATGGGTGGTGACCAGCCCGTCGATAGCTGCCACGGTGGCGTCTGGCGCATCAGCGAGGGTCCACGAGATGATTCCGGCAACAGTGCCTTCGCTCGGAGTGAGGCAGCGCACACGGATACCCCCGAAACGCATTGTGTCAAAGGCGTCGACAAAAAAACCGGCGGAACGCCAGGCGTTGGGATCGGCAATGAGCTGGAGCTCGACCACTGTGGTCATATTGGGCTCACGAGCTGCAGAACGGCGAAAAGACAAACTACGGGAACGACCACGAAACTCCACAGGGGAGGGTGGTCATGCCGCGAAACAGACAACGCGGTGTTAGCCGCGTCCCATGTTTGGACGCTTACCGTGGTTGGCCTTCGAGCGGCGCATTCTGGCCTTGCGCTTTTTGGTCTTCTTCGACATAGCTGACGACTCTATCGGCCAGGATCGACGGCTCCCACCTTGAGATCAATGCGAGGCAAGGTTGCTGCGACCCGACACCGAGCGAACGGCCACTCGGGTCAGCGCTGCCGGTAGCCTCACCTGCGTTATGGAACGTTTCGGCCTGGTTGGCCTTCCCAATGCGGGCAAGAGTTCGCTGTACAACGCTCTCACCGGTGGCGGTGCGCTTGCCGCGCCGTACCCGTTTGCGACCAAAGACCCCAACATTGGTGTGGCCAAGGTGCCCGACACTCGCGTCGATCAACTCGCCGTGATGAGCAAGACCAAGACCTTGGTACACGCCTCCGTGCAGGTGGTCGACATCGGCGGTCTCGTCGAAGGCGCAAGCAAGGGCGAAGGCCTGGGCAACAAGTTCCTCGCCAACATCCGCGAAGTCGATGCCAT
>CAMASN010000078.1 GCA_945861025.1 Ferrithrix thermotolerans DSM 19514 | reverse complement strand
AGTGCGTCACCTGGTTCAACAGGACGTGACTCGTTGAGCGCCGACCGGCCACTGGCGTCGATCACAGCGCCTGCGGCCATCGCGTGTATGACCGTGGCGCGTGCTGCTGTGCTGAGTCGCTGATCGATCGGCAGCGCAGCATCACCGTCGTGCCACACCTGTTGAAGCGCGCGAACAAAGTCGGGTCCTCCCGCAAGATCGAGCGCGACGAGTTGATGCATTGCTCAGGCGAGCACTGGGTCGATTGGAGTGAGCGTGCCCAAGGACTGCTCGATCAGTTCCGCGATTGAGAGGCACGACAGATCGTGGAACCGGTCGCCGATGACCTGAATGCCAACCGGCATGTCGTTGGACATTCCTGCGGGGGTGACCGCCACAGGGAGTCCGAGCAGGTTTGGTGGCAGCACTGGGCGCATCGTCTCGAGGGTCATTAGCGCACCTTCGGAATCGGCGATGTCTGCGCCATGGGCAAACGCTGGGTGGGCCCACACCGGAGTGATCAGAGCGTCGAACTGAGTGAAGAAATCGGCCCACTCGCACGCCACTCCGTAGCGCTCAGTATGGATCGCGCTCCAGCCAGCAACATCGAGATCGGGGAAGTTCACGTCGGTGAGATCGAGGAAGCGCCGACCGCCTTCGCCGAGCACCATGTCGAGCAGAGGACGTTGGCTGCGAAGATCGCCGCTGAGCAGAAGTCCCCACAGTTCGATGCTGCGCGCGTAACTGGCAGGACTTGTTTCGGTCAGGTGATGGCCCATGTCGGCCAGTGCGTTGGCGGCGTTACGTGTGGCGGCGGCAATACCGGCGTCGGTGCGGCCTCCGGCCGGCTCTGGCAACACAGCGATGCGTAGCGGGCGGTCGGTGGGCATATCGCTGAGCATTGCAGGCACGCTGATGGGGTCGCGGCTGTCGACTCCGGCGATGGCGGTGAAGCCAGCGCGCACGTCGGCGATGCGGCGACCCATCACGCCTTGCACAGACATGATCTGAAACGAGATCGCGACATCAGTGGGCGGAATTACCGTTGCCGATGGCACGACTCCGGTGGTGGGCTTGATGCTGGCGATGCCGCAGCAATGTGCAGGGTTGCGCAGCGATCCGCCGAGGTCGTTGCCGAGACCGAGCGGGCTCATGCCTGTGGCGATTGCTGCTGCCTCGCCGCCGCTTGAACCGCCAGCGGTGACGTGTGGGTTCCATGGATTGCGGGTGAGCCCGTGAAGCTCGGAGTCGGTGTGCACTCGCAGTCCGAAGTCGGGCAGGTTGGTGCGGCCGATTGGGATCGCGCCAGCGGCGCGCATGCGATGAACGACCGGAGCATCGGTGTCGGCAATCGAATCGGCGAAGAACGGCACGCCGCTGGTGGTCGGCGTGCCAGCGAGGTCGATGTTCTCTTTCACCGTGATGGGCACGCCGTGCAGGACGCCGAGTGGTGCGCCATCGCGCTGGGCGCGATCGGCTGCGTCAGCCTGCGCCCGAGCTTCGTCGGTGAGCACGCGCACGACAGCGTTGAGCGCAGGATTCACCTGCTCGATGCGGGACAGATGCGCATCGATGACCTCGCGGCTCGACACGTCGCCGCGCCGAATCATTTCAGCAAGCCCAAGAGCACTTTCACGCCACAGTTCACCCGACACGACAACTCCTCTGCGTTGCTTTGTTGCTCCAGAAGTATTGCCTGTATTCGTCGGTGACGAGTGTTTCGGATCACACTGTGGCCATGACAAATGCAGTTCACGTGGGTAACCGTTGGATCATCGGGTCCCGACCACGAACTCTCCCCGCCGCCGTGGTGCCTGTGCTCGTGGGCGCGGCCTGCGCATCGGGCCTCAACAACACGGTTTGGTGGCGCTCTGCGCTGGCCCTCATTGTGAGCCTCGCGCTGCAGGTGGGCGTGAACTACGCCAACGACTACAGCGACGGCATCCGTGGCACCGACGATGTCCGGGTCGGTCCGGTACGTCTTGTTGCATCAGGACTTGCTCCAGCAAAGGCCGTGAAGCAGGCGGCGTTCAGCGCGTTTGGTATTGCGGCGGTGGCCGGGCTTGTGCTCGCCGCAACCACATCGTGGTGGCTCATCGCCGTCGGCGCCGCTGCGTTGTTGGCCGCATGGTTCTACACGGGCGGACCCAAGCCATATGGCTATCTCGGCCTCGGCGAATTGTTCGTGTTTGTGTTCTTCGGACTCGTCGCCACCATCGGCACCACCTATGGGGTTGCGCAACAAGTCACCGGTCTCTCCATCGTGATGGGTTGCGCCGTCGGAGCACTTGCGTGCGCGCTGTTGGTCATCAACAACCTGCGCGACATCCCAACCGATCGCGTTGTTGGTAAGAAGACCCTTGCTGTGCGCCTCGGCGATCAGCGCACGCGGGTGCTGTACGTGGCACTGATTGCGTCGGCGTTTGTGTGCGCCCTGACATCGGCCCTTGCGTGGCGTCCGTTGACGGCACTCGCTGTGCTCGCGATTGCGCTCGCAGTGGCGCCGGTTCGTCGCGTGGTGCGCGGTGCTGCGGGCCGAGACCTCATCGCTGTACTCGGTGAAACCGGCAAGCTGCAGTTGGCGTTCGGCGTGCTCAGCGCCGTGGGCCTCATCCTCAGCCGCTGACCATCCTCACCCGCTCACTTCCCGGGTTTGTTGAAGACATCAGGTTGGGGGTTGACCAATTGTCTTCAACAAACCGAAAAGGGCGGCGCCTACAGGGCGGTGCGGAGGGCGGTGCGGATGGCGGCGGAGACGGCGTCGGGTTGCTCGAGGTGAGCTGAGTGGCCAGCGCCCGCAATGGTCTCGAATGTTGCGTTGGGGCCGATGCTGGCCACGAGGCGTCTGCCGAGTTCGGTGAACTTCGCATCGGACGCTCCGGCGAGCACCAAGGTGGGCGCCACAATTGCGCTGAGCTGATGCCACATGGGCGATTGCGTGCCGGTGCCCGCATTGCGCAGGCTCGCGGCCAGACCCTCGGCGGTGTTCTCGAGTCGATCGCTGAACCCGGCGGCTTCGTCGCTGAGCGACGCAAACAACGGCAGTGCCAGCCAGGTACGTAGGAACGCATCAACGCCTACACGGCCGATGTCGGAGGCCAGTGCTTCGTCGGCGATGCGACGTTGCGCTCGCTCGGTGTCGTCTTCGATGCCTGCCGTGGCTCCAATGAGCACCAACGACCGCACCAGTTCTGGATGCGTGAGCGCAAGCTGCAAGCACAACCGGCCGCCCATTGAGTAGCCCACGTACGCGGCCGGGCCGCAAGTTTTGGCCAGCAGATCGGCGCCAGCAGTAAGCGCTGAGTCGGCGTGGCCAGATTGTCCGTGACCTGGCGCATCGACCAGAACGACTTCGTATTCGTTGGCGAACTGTGAGGCCACCGGAAGCCACGAGCGGCCGGTCTGGGTGAAGCCGTGAACAAAGACGAGCCGCGGCCCGTGGCCGGCGCGCAACGACGAAAGCGCACCGTGGTGGCGAGCGAAGCCCGCGGGCTCAGACATCGCACACGTTGTCGACGCAGACCTGCCCATCGGTGAGTTGCGCGGCTTCGGCCTCGGCTTGAAGTTGCTCGGCCTCTTTGGCGAGCAGGCGTTCGAGCACTCGCTCGAAGACGTCGATGTCTTGAGCGCCCGGCACCGACCACTGACCGTTGAACACAAACGTGGGCACGGCAGTGATGCCAACTGCGGCAGCCTGTGCGAGGTCTTCCATGACCTCGCCGTGACCAGCATCGGAGTCGAGGAACGCACGAACTTCGCCGGCCTCAAACCCCACCTCGGTGGCACATGTGACGAGCACATCGGGGTCGCTGATGTTGAGCCCCTCGGTGAAATAGGCCCGCAGCAGGCGCTCTTTGAGTTCGATCTGATTGCCGCGCGACTCGGCGAGCCACAGCAAACGGTGGGCCATCAAGGTGTTGGCCCGCAACGCAATGTCCATGTTGAACGTGATGCCATCGGCGGCCGCCACCGAGGTGACCTGACCAATGATCTGTGCAGCCCGCTCTTCGCCGCCAAACTTCTTCGCATAGGCCTCAACCACGGGTTGCACACGGCCAGGAGCGGCCGAGGGGTCGAGCTGATAGGGGCGATAGACGATCTCGATCTTGTCGGCGCCAGGCAAACCCTGCACTCGTTCGACGGCGGTTTCGAATCGGCGCTTGCCGATATAACACCATGGACACACAACGTCAGACCAGATCTCTACGCGCATACGTGCCACGATAGATGTGATGTCGCTCGCAACCACGCCTGAACAACCGCAGGACCCCTCGCCGCAGAACACGGCGGCCACATTTTGCGCAACCCTGGTCGACGAATGGATCGAGCACGGCGTGCGTCATGCCGTGATTTCTCCAGGCTCGCGATCTACGCCGATGGCGTTGGCGCTGACTGCGCGCCCCGAGCTTGAGGTGCACGTCGCCCACGACGAACGGGTCGCCTCGTTCATTGCGCTGGGCATCGGGTTGCAGGGCACCCCGGCGATTCTGCTGTGCACCAGTGGCACGGCTGCGGCGCACTTTCATGCGGCCGCTGTAGAGGCGCATCAGTCGGCAGTTCCAATGATCATCTGCACGGCCGACCGTCCACCTGAACTCCGCGATGTGGGTGCCGCCCAAACAATCGACCAGACCAAGCTGTACGGCGATGCCGTTCGCTGGTTCCACGATCCAGGTGTGGCCGACAACGCCGCGGCGCACACATGGCGCTCACTGGCGGCGCACAGCTTCTCGTCGTCCACCGGATTGTGGCCGGGGCCGGTGCATCTCAATCTGCCGTTCCGCGAGCCATTGGTGGGTGTCGCTGGGTCGTTGCCTGCGCGCCGAGCAGCGGTGGGGCAACGTGTTTCGCTACCGAGTTCGGCCGCCGCCTCTCACGATGCGCTCGTCGATCTGGCCGCGCTGCTGAACAGATCGCGCGGTGTCATCGTGGCCGGACACGGTTGCGGCGATCCGGCTGCTGCTGTGGTGTTGCTTGCTCAGTCGCTCGGATGGCCAGTGCTTGCCGACTCGCGATCGGGGCTGCGTCATTTCAGTGAGGTCGCTGTGGCGGCCGCAGACCAACTGTTGCGTCACCCCGGCTTCGCCTCAGAGCACATCCCCGATGTGGTGCTCCGACTCGGTGAACCGCCAGCATCGAAGGTGCTGAACCAGTGGCTGACCGTATCGAACGCCGTGCAGATTCAGATCAGCGCGGTGCCTACGTGGGCCGACCCTGATGCGGCAATCTCGCACCGACTCACTGCCGATGTGGATCAGGTCTGTCGCTCGTTGGCCGCGCTTGTGGGCGCAGGTGATGCGCAGTGGCTCACGGGTTGGACAACAGCCGAGGCCCAGGCGCAACAAGCCATCACGACGGCGCTTGACAACGGCCCATTGGCGGCACCGACAGAACCGTTGGTGGCTCGCGCTATCGGCGCCTCGTTGCCAGCGAACGCTCATCTTGTGGTGTCGTCATCAATGCCCATTCGCGATGTCGAGTGGTTCGGTGAGATCGCCGAGGGCGTGAGCGTTCACTGCAATCGCGGCGCCAACGGAATTGACGGAGTTGTTGCAACTGCAATTGGTGTGGCCGTGGCAACAGGCGCGCCGACGGCACTGTTGATTGGTGATGTGGCCTTTGTGCACGACAGCTCAGCGCTGATCGCGCTGATGTCGCGCCGCAATGCCGATCTGCGCATCGTTGTTGTCGACAACGACGGCGGCGGCATCTTCAGTTTCTTGCCGCAAGCATCGACGCTTGCGAGTGAGCGTTTTGAGCAACTCTTCGGCACACCGCACGGCACCGATCTCGTTGCGCTCGCGGCAGCGCACTCAATTCCGGCGGCCACTGTGCACACGTTGGCCGAACTGCGTGCAGCCCTTGCGGTTGCTGGTCCGCAAGTGATTCGTGTACAGAGCACACGTGACGCAAACGTGGCGGTGCATCAACTCGTGAACGAAGCGGTGTCTGCCGCCATCGACCTTATGGCCTGATGATTGCCGACAGCATTGCCTGAAACTTCGCTTGTGTTTCGGCGAGTTCGGCGAGTGGTTCGCTGTCGGCAACGATGCCTCCGCCAGCGAACAGGCGGGCCTGACGTCGGTCTTGGGAGAACTCGGCGCAACGAATGGCCACTGCCCATGTGCCGTTGCCGCGTGCATCGACCCAACCCACGGCGCCTCCGTAGCGACCGCGCCGAAAGCCTTCGACGCGCTCAATGAGATCGAGCGCAGCCTGCTGTGGATGGCCGCCAAGCGCGGGCGTGGGCGACAACGCCTTGGCCAAGGTGACGACGTCGGGGCTCGGCTGTGAGAGTTGGCCGTGCATGCGCGTGCCAAGGTGTTGCACGTTGGCAACGGCCACGATGGATGGCTCGGGTTCCCAATCGAGATAGCTGGCCCAGGGCAACAGCGTGTCGTGCACAACATCGATCACGACCCGATGTTCGATCTGGTTCTTGGGGCTGGCAAGAAGTTCGGCGGCCAAACGCGCGTCGGTGGCCGGGTCGCCGGTGCGCGGCGTGGTGCCAGCCAACGGATGCGACGAGACTGTTGCACCGTCGAGCGCGATGAGTAGTTCGGGTGATGCTCCGAGGAATCCATCGATGGAGTAGCGATAGCTCGAACCGAAGCTGGCGCGTAGCCGCAGCAGCACGGCGTGCACGTTGATTGGCTCGCTTGAACTGACCACGATGTCGCGGGCGATGACTGCTTTGTCGAGTTGTCCAGCGCGCACCGCATCTCGTGCGGCGGCGACAGCAGCGAGGTATGTGGCGATGTCTACTCCGGGTCGCACGCTGAAGTCTGCAGCAGTTGGTGATGGGCGATCAGCGGGGGAGGGGATCTCGGCGTCGTCGATGATGGTGATCCAGCGTTGTCCGTCGACTCCCTTGCCGATGGTGACGGCGGGAACGATGAGCTTGGCTGACGCGCCCGGCTTGAACGGCAGCACGCCCATTGCGATGGGACCGCACCCGGCGACGCCGACAGAGTCGAGGTAATCGATTGCCGCCAGAAACTCGATTGCCGAGTCGGCTTCGATGCGGGCGGCTACGCCACGGCCGGCCAGACCAACGCCATCGCGCACAAAGAGAAAGCCGTCTTCGCCGGCGAAGTCATTGAGATCGATGTCTTCGTCGAGGACCCGGGTGACAGCGCGCATGCGAGTTGGTTACGACCGTGTGCCCAGCAACAGCTGAGTGATACCGCCGCTGAGCAGTTGATGCTCGCCATCGGCGAAACCGGCGGCAACGAGAGCTTTGACCATGTCGTTGGCTGGCGGCAAATACGCCACGCTCTTGGGCAGATAGCGGTACGCGG
>CAMASN010000077.1 GCA_945861025.1 Ferrithrix thermotolerans DSM 19514 | reverse complement strand
GACGTGTCTCAGCCTTGAACGCGCGAAGCGAGTTGGGCAGCGATGTGCGGCGGCACAAAGTTGTTCTCGGTGGTGGTTTCTGCTTCGGTGAGTTCAACGAGTCGTTGGGTGACTTCGACTGGGTCCATCTGACCGCCGGTGATCATCTCGCCAATCATCTTGAACAACGGAGCGGCCGACGCGTTGAGCGATGCGTCGCCGAACCACTCCCACATTGAGTCGGCCATGCGGTCGTTGAATCCGGTTTGGTATGGGCCAGGGTTGATCAACGTGACGTCGATTCCCACTGGTGCCAACTCAACGCGCATTGCCTTGCCCATTGCCTCAAGTGCGTGCTTGGTCATCGCGTATGGACCGAAGGTTGGCCCGGCCATCACGCCAGCGATCGACGACATGATGATGATGCGGCCGCTGCCTTTGGCAACCATGTTCTTGAGGACTGCCTGAGTCACAGCGAGCGTGCCGAACACGTTCACTTCGAAGAGATGCCGAACACGGTCGATAGGTACGTCGGCCATTGGGCCGGTCTGGCCTGCGCCGGCATTGTTGATGAGAACGTCGATATCCCACGCGGCCACCTTGGCAACATCGTCTGTGGTGATGTCGAGCTTCTCGACGGTGAGCTGTGGCGCCTCGGCACGAAGCGCCTCGGCCTGCGCCTCGGTCTCGGTGGTGGCGATCACATGGTGCCCAAGGGCACCGAGTGCAATGCTGGCGTTTTTGCCGAATCCTGATCCGGCACCTGTGATCATTACTGTTTTCGTCATGGGTGCCACGGTAGGCGATGCGGTTCCTTCGCACCGAAAGTTCAGCGGCGCGCCTGCAACAATGGCGGCGTGAACGACGCATTCGACGTACAGCGATTTCATTTGGTCGACCTGCCCGAGCGACTCGCCGCAGGCAATGCAGCGCTGGCGGCCGCTGACGCTGCGCCGCTTGGACCGATCACCTTTGTGACCGACTCAGGCGAATGGACGTATGTGCCCGAGGCCGGAACGATTCGCGTCCATGAGGGCGTGCTCGATGAGTCGCGCGTGGTCGTACAGATCGACGACGCGTCGTTTGCCGATCTGGCCGCCGACCTTGATACCCCGGTAGCGATGCTTTATCAGAACCGGGCAACAGTTGTTCGCGGTAATCCGCTGCGGTTCGTACGTTGGGAGCCAGCGCTACGAGCGATATTTCATGGTCGGCCTATTTACAACGCCGACACGATCTCGCTGATCGACGCTCACGGTCGTGTGATCGATCCGCTTGCGTCGTTCGAGATGGATGCGGTGCACAGCGACCCGCAGGCACTTGCGCAGCAGTTATCTACGGTTGGGTTCGTTGTCGCTAGAGACGTGTTCGATGAAGCCGAGACAGCAGCGCTGCTGAACGAAGCCGACTCATTGCGGGCGTCGGCTCAACCGGGCGACGGCACGTCGTGGTGGGGCAAAAATGCCGACGGCGAGGCGGTGGTCACGCGCGTGCTCAATGGCTCGACCATGCCCACCCTGAAAGCCCTGTACGACAACGACAGCGTTCGTGCGATTGTGGCGGCTACTGGTCTCCAACTTCGCAGCGCCTACCGCGACGAGGTCGACGGCGTCACCGTGTTGTGGAAGATCCCCGACATGGTCGAAGGCCTTGCCGATCTGCCATGGCACCGAGACTGCGGAATGGGTGGCCACGCAATGAACTGCCCCACCTTGGTGATGACCATTTGCCTCACCGAAGGCACGCCAGAAGCTGGCGAACTTCGGGCGCTGCCAGGGTCGCATAACACCAGCCACCCGTTCGTCGATGGCAACGCCCCCGGGGCTCCTACCGGCGTAGCTGTTGCGGTGAGTGCCGGTGATGTGTCGGTGCACGACGGCGATGTCATGCACGTGTCGTTACCGCCAACATCTGCGAGTGGGCCGCACCGAGTGTCGGTGTTGTTGTCATTCTCGCGAGCCGATGCGGTACAACACCGCGGCGAGCGCCACTACAACGATGCGCTGCTGTCCAATGCCGACGGACAGGTTGAGCACATCGGGCACAGGCTCCGCGGCTGAGCGACTAGCTCAGGCTTCTGATAACGCGCAGTCGTTCGGCGTCGGCGAAAAACAGAGTTTCTTCTGCGCCGAGAGCGAGTACACCCAATTTCGACAGCGACGATTGTCGAGCCGGAACTCCGTTGGCGGGGCCTATGTCGAGCCGCCTTGCGAGAACCACTTCGACGCCGCCAGACGCCGAGACTCTCACGATGGCTCCGTCACTTGAGTCGGCGATGTATACCCGACCAGATGGCGCAACGGTGATGCCCTCGATGGTTGCGAATTTCACGAGGATTGCCGGAGTGCCTTCGGCTACAAACGATCCGGCGATTTGCAATGGCGTGACGCCGCCGCCCGCAACGGTGACGATGACTCCATTGATCGCCACGGCGCGAACAGCTCTTGCGTCCGCATCGGCGAACACGATGTTGCCGGCAGCGTCGACAGCGAGGGCCACCACGGAACCAATGGCGACAGTGGTCGCCGGCTGAAGTTCTCCAGCGAATGGTGCGGGGTCGGCGGCGAGTCCAGTGCCAGCAACTACTGAGATCACGCCGTCTGAGCCGCGACGCACGATTCGGTGGCGCTCGTTGTCTGCCACATAGAGGTTGCTTGAAGCGTCGAGAGCGATGGGTCCCGGCTGGGTTCCGAGAGACGCTTCGAGGCCGTTGAGGAAGATCGAGTCGACACCGTCGCGTAGCGCAATAACGCCAGCGTTGACCGAGACAAGAACGGTGCCGTCGGCGGCCACCGCGATGCCACCTGGCTTGCCGGCATTGGCGCTGAGCCGTTTGATGATCGAGACGAGATCGTTCTTCACGCGCAGGATAATGCCGTCGGTGGTGGCGACGAAGACGGTGCCTTCATTGTCTGCAGTGACGGCGGCGATGCCCAACACGCCTGCCTTGAGGGCCGAGCCCGGAAGGCCGTCGCCCGGATTGGCAGCAGGATCGAATGCAAAGCGATCGACCACTGCGGCCGTCCCACGACCCGGAACGACGGTTGGCGGGGTTGTCTCAGCTGTGGTTGTAGTGGCGATGGGCTTTGTTGTTGACGGTGTGGTTGACGAAGTCGGGACGGTGGGAGTTGTCTGCGAGTTCGCGTCGGGGCCGTTGCCGGGTGACGAATCGCCGCCAAGCAAACGTGGAAGCGCTATTGCGGTGCCACCGACGAGGAGGGCGCCGAGTGCAATGTTGGTTGCGACGCGTCGACGACGGCGGCGTTGCTCGCGTGGAATCAGTGCGAGTAGCTCTTGCACGGCGGCCGATGAACGGCTTGGCAGTGCGGGCGATTCGAGTTCGATCGGCTCTACGGCCTCTGGTTCAGGAAGACGCGCGGCGCCGTACAGAGATGCGCCAATCGCAATCGACAATTTCGGGTATGGGTCGAGGCTGATCGGCCGTGAGGTCGCAAGCCCCACCATCTCGGCAACGAGAGGGATGCGAGATGTGCCGCCGAGTAGTAGAACTCGGGCCACCGCTTCCATCTTGATGCCAGCGGAATCGACGGCGCGTTCGAGCGAGCGAACTGTTTCGTTGACTCGCGGACGAATGAGCGACTCGAATTCGGTGCGAGTGAGGCGCACGTCGGTATCGAGTTCGTGCAGCTCCACGGGAATCAGCGTTTCGATGTCGCTTGAGAGGGATTCTTTCGCTCGCCGACATTCGAGCCGAAGGCGTACTTGCCTGGGTCGTGTCTGGAGATCGCGACGGTCGGCCTTCGAGACCGAACCGCCCAGCGACGCGTCGACATGGGTAAAGATCGTCTGATCAAAGTCGTTGCCGCCCAACCGTTCGTTGGCTTCGCCCACGCCGACGAGTTTGAGTTGCTCACCGGCGCGCCGAACGATTGCTGCCTCGAACGTGGCGCCGCCGAAGTTGTAGACGGCCGTGAATTCGTCAGGAGCGATAGGTGCGCGGTGGCCGAAGGCGACCATTGCCGCCTCGGGTTCAGCAAGCAGAACGATGTGGTCGGGGGCGATGCCAGCGAGCCGAGCGGCCTCGCAGAGCGAGTCGATCTTGAAGCTTGAATAGTTGGCCGGGTGCGTGAAAACCACTAACGCTGGCGGCCGGCGTTCTTGCTCTGTCGCGCGCCGAACGATGTCAAGAATGAGGTGCCCGAGCAACGACTCTACGGAGTGAGTGGTGTTCCCGATTGTTATCGGGATGGGGTCGCCAAGACGTCGCTTGAAGTCGCGGGCCGCAAGCAGTGGGTCGCTGACGGCCTCGCGTTCGGCTGCATCGCCAACGAGCACTTCACCGTTCTCGCGAATGAAAACTACCGACGGCATCTGGGCAACATTGGCACCGAGAGTCAGCGGCGCGGCAGTGTTTTCGTGGGCGACGGAGGCAGCAGTGAAGCATGTGCCAAGGTCAATGCCCAGTGCGTATGCGTTCATCGGTTTCGATCCGTCACCAAGGTTCCTTTTGTTGCCCGGCGTAATCTAGCCCGCGTTGCGTCTCGCAGACCGCCGTCGGGTTCGACCGCTGCGGCGGAGCGCTGGAATACTCGCTCCCATCGCGACCTCGCGAAAAAATCTGGGGGACTCATTCCATGACACTCGATATTGCATCTGATCCGCGACTCGATCCGCGGGTGAAGGCCCTTCTCGCCAGCATGCCCGCCTTCGCTGCTGGCGATGTGACGAGCCGCGATGAGTTACTCGCCGAGGTCGAGACCGCAGCGGCGAAGGCTTCTGTCGACATGTATCGGGCGATGATGGAAATCTGTGATGTCGATGAGATCGCCCCGTCGGCTGGGTTGCGTTTGAGCACCGAGAAGATCGTGTCTCAGCCAGATGGCAACGAGATCAACCTGCAGATCATTCGTCCCGACAACGACGACGTGTTGCCCTGCGTCTATTACATCCATGGCGGCGGCATGCAGGCGCTGTCATGTTTCGATGGCAACTATCGCGCGTGGGGCAAGATCCTTGCGGCGCTCGATCTCGTGGTCGTGATGGTCGACTTCCGCAACGCACTGTCGCCGTCGTCGGTGCCTGAGGTGGCACCGTTCCCGGCTGGTCTCAACGACTGCGTGTCTGGTCTGAAATGGGTGCACGCCAACGCTGCTGCGCTCAATGTCGACACCACCCGAGTCATCGTTGCCGGCGAGAGCGGCGGCGGAAACCTCACGTTGGCGGTGGGCCTGAAGCTGAAGCGTGACCAAGAGTTGGGGCTGATCAAGGGTCTCTACGCGCTGTGCCCGTACATCGCTGGTGAGTGGCCACTGGCTTCAAACCCGTCGTCCGTCGAGAACAACGGAATCTTGCTCGAGTTGCACAACAACCGTGGTGCTCATGCATACGGCATCGAGGCCTTCAATGCTCGCGATCCGCTCGCGTGGCCAGGCTTTGCCCAAGCCGACGATGTTGTTGGCCTTCCCCCAACGGTCATCAACGTGAACGAGTGTGACCCACTTCGCGACGAAGGAATCGCTTTCTATCGACTGCTCATTGCCAATGGCGTCAGCGCGCGTTGTCGCCAGATGATGGGCACCATGCACGGCACCGAGATCTTCCCAATCGTGTGCCCCGACATCACCAGCGATACTGCTCGCGATATTGCCGGTTTCTGCAAGGGCTAGGTGCCCAGAGCGCCGCCCAGAATGTTGCCTGTCGTAGCGGGCAGCAGTTTGGCGAACTGCATTTCGGCTTTCGCAACGCCGACGGTTCTGGAAGACCTATGGGTGTCATTGTGAAGCAGGCGACGGTGCGGCGACAGGGACCTCGATCACCAGGATCGCTTGTGGGTTCTTGCCGAGCAGGATCGCTGCTGCGACCACGAGTGCGGCTGCATAGCCCGTAGCGAGATAGGTGGGCGAGAACCCTGGAAATGCCGTGAGGTCGAGATAAGCAAGGCCCGCAGTGCGCCCGAGCACGAGCAGCGAGCCGAGGGTCACGACTGCGAACATCGGCCACGATGGCTTGCGACGTTGGCGTATCGCTGAACGTGCCCGAGCTACCGCAGCAATGATGGCGATGCCAATCAACAGCTTGTAGAGCAGACGCAAGGCGCTGATCAGGTTGACGCGAAGGCGCGTGAGAGCACTGCTGGGTCCGGGTGCGAGCGACTCGCTGGTCATGTCGGCGAACATTGCTCGTTCTGCAACGGTGCCATCGCCAGCGGGCGATTGCGCGCTGTACGCGTTGAGGTCGATGGTCTTACGCAACCCGCGCAGCGTGCGCAGCGCAAGCGATGGGGTTCGGCTCCATTGCCACGCCGGAGCAATGCCGTCGTGTTGATCGCCGCAGCGCAGTCGCTCGGCGGAGCACGCGGCATCAATTTCGCGGCCGATGGATCGAAACGTTTGATCGAGTTGAGTCGCTGTCGTTGCGAGGCCAACCGCTCCGATGGCATCGAGCACCACCCACTGAAACACTTGGCCATCGAAGTCGCGTACGCCGTCGGGTCGGGTACTGAAGTAACGCTGGTCGGTGCGTAGCTCGATCTGGTTACGTAGCGACGCAAGAGTAGGACTTGCGGCATACAGACGCACCCGAGTCTCAGCAGTAATGGGGTACCGGTCGATAGCGGTGAACGGAGCGACGCGAAACATCGGGCCGATGCCCGCGGACATAGACGTCTGCTCGATATTCGTGATCGCAAGCCCGTAGTGCGATTCGTTGAGCCGCTCAAGCGCGATGCTGCTCATCACCACGGACACCGGCACGAGTGCAATGGCGACAATCATTGCGAGTCGTCGCGACGTTGGTAGCGGCCAACGGCGCACGCGACCGATAGCAAGCACGAGCGCCACCACCACGGCGGGCAATACAAGCAGCCACTCCTCGCGAAGCCACCAGATACAACCAAGCGAGGCCGAGGCGCCCAGCGCCCACGCCGGCGTGAAGCTGTCGGGCTTGCCTGAAGAGGTAATTAGGCCCACCAAGCAAGCCAGCAACAGCAAGACCATTGCTGGGTAGATACCTGCTCGATCAACGCGCGCTGAGATGGCGGTGTTCATTGTCATCGGGTTAAACAACAACAGCGCGAACGCGATGAGACGTCGCCGACGCGAGAGCAGCAGTGGGCGAAGCGCAACGATCACCATCGCGGCTGCCGCTGCGTAGAACAAGTGTTCAGCGAGCAAGAGCGGGATGCGCGTGAAATGCGCGGCGGAAATGAACAGCGGATAGCCGGGCTGCTTGATCAACGTGCGGTACTCGAATGGTCCAAGCCAGTTGCCCGCACTGATCGCTGCGGCGCGACGGACGAACCAATTGTCGTCGATGGTCAATGAGCCATACACGGTAAGCTTCTGGCCATCGACCAACCACAACTTGGCCAGAATCAGCGTGAGATATGCCACGGGATGGGGCCGGGCTCGACGCGACAGTCTCGACTCACCAACGATGCTCGTGACCATTGGCCACACAATACGGTGAACAAGCGAGTGGAGGCGACCTCTTCGCGGTGGGTACAGTCGTGCCGTGTTGCTGTCTGAGCAAGATCTCGATCATTTCCGCCGCAACGGTTGGCTATTGACCAAACCGTTCTCTGCCGATCGCGTGAACGAGATTCGACACTGGGTCGAAGAGGTGCAGTCGTGGCCCGACGACGGCGATTGGTTGCACTACCGCGAGCGCACCGATCACGGCCCGCGTTTGTGCCGCACCGAGAACTTCGCGCCGTTCCACGCGTCGCTGCGTGAGTTGCTCACCGCAGGGCCGATCATCGACATCGC
>CAMASN010000076.1 GCA_945861025.1 Ferrithrix thermotolerans DSM 19514 | reverse complement strand
GTTTTCGTCGATCAAGCGTCCGTACGCACTTGTTCCGGCCGATGCTGAGAGCGTCGAGCCACGTATGGCAATCAGCGGCGCCAAGCGATACGCGGCCGACGGAAGCATCTTGTTCGTCACCATTCGCGAGCCGCAACTGTCGTTGCTGTCGTGGTTGATGGTTCGGCGCGAGAACGACGTGCAGCTGATGACCTTCGAAGACGTCAATGGAAGCGGCACACCACAGCAGCAGAGCTCGCGTGGCCGACGACAGATGGTTTCGGCCAAGCAAGCCGCCGAATACGTGGCGCTTTCAAAGCTCGGGTATCCCATCGATCTCAAGCCGGGCAACATCGTTGTCGACCAGATCGTGTGCTTCGAGGTAAACGCCGACGGCACCGAGTGCACCGAGGAAGCACCATCGGGCAAGGTGTTGCAGCCCGACGACGAACTGATCAGCATCGATGGAACGCTCATTAAGACGCTCGACGATCTCCGGCCGATCCTTGCGCGGCACAAAGGTGGCGACAAGGTTGAGGTTTCGTTCAACAGGCCCGGCAAGTCGGGAGAACAAAAGGGTGAGGTTGAGCTGATTGCGTCGCCCGACGACCCAACACGGGTCATCGTGGGCTTCTACCCGTTCGATACCACCGAAGTCGGCGCCGCTCCGTTCCCGGTCACAATCGACACAGCTGGCATCGGCGGACCATCGGCGGGGCTCGCGTTCACGCTTACGTTGATCGACGAACTCACTCCCGGTGAGCTCACCGGCGGACAACGAGTGGCGGTTACCGGCACCATCGATGTCGACGGCAGGGTGGGCCCGATTGGCGGATTAGCGCAGAAGGCTTCAGCGGTGAAACAGAGCGGCACAAAGTACTTTCTCGTGCCGGCAGGTCAGTCGGACGCCGAGATTGCTGATGCCCGCGCAGTCGCTGGAAATCAGGTTCAGATCATTCCGGTCGGCACAGTCGACGAAGCGCTTGCCGCGCTCACCAAACTCGGTGGCAACGGTGATCGCCTCGGCCTGCCGGGTAAGGGCTTCAAGCCCGCGTCGTAGCGCAAGGCGCTCGAACCCGATTGCCACCACTCGCGTCTCGAATCGACCTACGATTCCCCGCAATGGCCATTTCCTTCTCGCGCCCAGATCCGTCGTCGGCGGCATCGGTCTCGTCTGCGCAGTTCCCTACGTCTCGTCGGGGCTTCGATCAGGCTGAGGTCCGCGACTTTTTGCGCATGGTTGCCGCCGAACTCGCGCGCTTGCAAGAGCGCGAACGCTTCCTCGAGCGCGAACTGCGCTCGGCGCAGCATCCCGGCTCTTCCGATGCAGTCACGATGGACGACGACACCGCCACCCGCCTGTTGGGCGAAGAGGCCGCTCGCGTGTTGCAGACCGCCCGTGAAGCTGCGACCCAGATTCGTGCACGTGCCGAAGATGGCAGCGCCCGCTTGTTGCGCGAGGCCACCGACGAAGCGCAACGCCTTCGTGAAGAAGCCGAGATCGAGTCCGCACGTCGTCGTCAAGATGCTGGATCCGATGCTGAGGCCGAACTGCAGATGGCTAAGCAGCAAGGCCGCGATATGGTCAACGAGGCCCGCGCCTATCGTGAGCGGGTGTTGAGCGAGTTGGCTCGCCGTCGCGAGTTGGCCAGGCAGCAGCTCGAACAGCTGATCCACGGTCGCGACAGGTTGCTGCAGGCGTTCGAGCGTTCGCGCCTCGCTGCGGTCGATGTGATGGCCGAGCTCACGCCATTGGGCGAGCCAGTCGAATATGTGAACCTGCAGCCCACAACGGGCCCTGTGCCGCTGATGGTTCCTGCCACCTCGATCTACATGCAGCCCGACCGAGACGATGACGATAACGATGTCGGTCAGTTGACGCAGGCTCAGGTTGAGGTCGCCGAGGGCGACATCGAAATTGTCGAGATCGACATCGAACGAGACGCCGACGTGTTCGCCGAAGCTGATGACGAGACCATTGGATTACAACTGGTTGAGTCTCACGATGACACTGTTGTTTCGTTGCCCGAGCCGGCGCCGTTCGATGACCGCAACGACAACAACGACCGCGAGCCTGCTCGGGTTGTGTCCCTGTTTGGCAAGACCTCTGATCGGGCCGAGACCAAGCCCACGAGTTCAGTCGACGACCTGTTTGCTCGCCTTCGCGAATCTCGCGCCGACACTGTGGTCGAACGTGCTGCCAGCGTCGAGATACCAGCCGCCGAAGTCGAAGTCGAAGACGAATCGGCCACTGGGTCGGGTGTCGACACCGTTGCCGAAGCTGTTGTGCCGCTTATCATGTCGGCGTCACGCAAGCTCAAACGAGTGCTGGCCGATGAACAGAACGAACTGCTCGATCTGCTGCGTCGTAAGGAGCCCGTTCGTACGCTCGACGATCTGTTGCCATGGGAAGCCGATCAGTCGGCTCGCTACTCCGCAGCCGTCGAGAAAGATCTGGTTGCTGCTGCGGTGGCCGGAGCACAGGGTGGCTCTGATGGTCGTAATCCGGCCATCGTTCGGCCAGCCATCGACGCCGTCACGAACGACATCATTTCGCCGTTACGCGATCGCCTCGCACGAAGCATCGACAAGGCTGCCGGCGTGAACAGTGACTTGGCGAACGAAGTACGCGGCATCTATCGCGAATGGAAAGCACATCGCATCGACGAATATGTCGAAGAGATCGTGCGTCTTGCTTACGACCGCGGCGCGCTTACCGTCACCCCCGGTTAGTCTCGCCCTGTGCGAGATCCAGCAGACCTACCTAGCCGCCTCCGTCGACCATCACGAATCAGCGATCGTGGGCGCATGGCGCTCATCGTCACCGCTGTTGTGCTGGTTGGGTTGTTGCTCGCTTCCCGAGCCATAGCTGGTTTCTATATCGATTACCTGTGGCACTCCAGCCTCGAGCGCGCCGACGTGTTCTGGGGCGTTCTCGGCTCAAAACTGTTCTTGTTCGCTGGCTTTGCACTGTTGTTCTTGTTGCTCGCTGCGCTCAACCTGCTCATCGCCGATCGTCTTGCGCCCAGCGGTTTCAACGGCGATACCCATGTTGCAGTCGTTCGTTTTCACGAGGTGTTCGGCAATCGCATGCGCCTCGTGCGCGTGGTGGCAGCGGGTTTCTTGGCGCTCATCGTTGCCGTTCCGGCATCGGGCCACTGGCAAGAGTGGCTGCTGTTTCGCAACAGCGTGAACTTCGGTAAGAACGATCCTCAGTTCGCAACCGACATCGGCTTCTACGTTTTCCGATTGCCGTTTTTGATCTTCTTGTTCGATTGGCTATTCCTCGCTGTGTTGTTGGTGTTGTTGCTTACTGTTGCGGCTCATGTGCTGAGCGGCGGCGTAGTGATCGCGCCGCCGCTGCCAAAGGCCCGTCGTGCCTCGAAGGCCCACTTCGCAGTTCTGCTCTCTATTTTGGCCGTACTCCGTGCCGGGGCTTACTGGCTCGAGCGCTACCAACTCACCACCGAGCGCCGCGGCTACGTGCAGGGCGCGCTGTACTCGGTGCTGAAGGCACAACTGCCCGCAGTGATGTTGCTCATGCTGATCGCATTGCTGGTTGCTGCGCTGTTCCTGTACAGCATCCGCACCGGTTCGTGGAGAATCCCGCTCGTGGCGTGTGCGCTCTGGGTTGTGGTGGCGCTGTTTGGCGGAGTCATCTACCCGTCGGTGATTCAGGCGCTGGTGGTCAATCCGAACGAGAAAGAAAAAGAGTCGGCGTACATCGCCCGCAACATTGAGGCCACACGAGCAGCGCTCGGTCTCGATCAGGTTGAGACGAAGTCGGTTACCTTCGGCGACCTCACTGCGAAGAAGATTGCGGACAACCTCGAACCCATCCGCGACACTCGATTGCTTGACCCAGCGATCATGTTGCGTCGCTTCACGTTCGACAAGGGACAAGTAGCTGGGCTCGCGATTCGCGACCTCGACGTCGACCGCTACGAGACCACCGACCGCGTGCAGCAGGTGCTTGTCGCCGCTCGCGAACTTGATCTCAAGAACGTTGCCAACACGTCATGGCAGGGCACCCACCTCATCGCTACGCACGGTTGCGGCTTGGTTTCAGCGCCGGCAGGCCAGGTGCAGAGCAACAATCGCCCCATCTATTCAGACGTGAAGCTCGACCGTCCTGAGTTGTACTTCAGTCCGGCAATCACTGGCTTCGCCGTGGTGAAGACCAACACCACTGAGAAGCCCTGTCAAGGCTCCGAGACGAAGCCGTACGACGGCACCGGTGGCGTGCTGCTCAACTCCAGTGGGCGACGCTTGGCGTTTGCGTTGTCGTTCTTCGATTACAACCTGTGGGGTTCCAATTCGGTCACCAACGACTCACGCATTCAGTGGGTGCGCAGTGTGCGTGAGCGTGCCGAGAAGCTCGCTCCATTTCTTCACTTCGACACTGATCCGTATCCCGTAGCCCTTGATGGCAAGGCGCTGTGGGTGATGGATGCGTTTACAACGACCGATCAATATCCATACGCGCAAGACGCAGATCGCAGCCAACTCGATGCCGGCAGCGGCCTCAATCACGTGTTCAACTATGCGCGCAACAGCGTGAAGGTCGTGGTCGATGCATACGACGGCAGCATCACCTTCTACGCGGTAGACAAGGTCGATCCGATTCTGATGGCATGGAGCCGAGCCTTCCCCGATCTATTTGTCGATGCAGCGCTGATGCCGCAGGGGTTGCAGGATCATCTGCGCTATCCCGAAGATCTGTTCCGCATCCAGACTGCGGCGTATGCCCGCTATCAGTTGGCGCCCAACGCATTCTTTGAGCGCACTGGTGCCTGGAGCGTTGCGCAGGGTCCGTCAACCGAGCCCAACTCCACGCTTGGCGCGTCGTTAATCAATACTCTTCCCGCCGATGGCTCAGCAGCATCCACTGCAGTTTCTGCCGAGAGCACTACGCGACGATTCGTGCCCTACTACACGATGTTCCATGCGCCTGGCTCAAAGGATCCCGCCACCTTCTCGATTCTGCGACCGTTCGTGCCGTACTCAAAAGACGACACTCGTACCGAGCTGCAGTCGTTCATGGTTGCTTCAAGTGATCCCAGCTCGTATGGCAAGCTCACCGCATACTCGTTGACCGCCACGGTCGACGGGCCCACAGTGGTGGCCACTAACGCAGAGACTGACGGAAGCATTTCTCAGACCATCACACAGCTGAACCAGCAGGGTTCTACGGTTCGTTTCGGCGATCTGCAGATGGTGCCCGTGAGTGACGGCTTGTTGTATGTGCGACCGTTCTATGTGTTGGGCGACAACCTCGCCGAGTATCGATTCATGATCGTGTCGTATAACGCACGCGCCGTTATCGACTCGTCACTCACTGGCGCGCTGAAGAAGTTGTTCCCATCGTTTAACGGTGAGGTTGGCGATCGTGTTGGCACGACGCCGTCAGAGCCAGGCACTACGACACCTCCAGGAACCACTACCGATACCCCCGACGAGTTGTTGGCGGGTGCGCAGAAGTTGTTCGACGAGGCTGATGCTGCGCTGGCTGAAAAGCCGGCCGACTTCGCCACGTATCAGTCGAAGCAGGCAGAGGCCCGTGACTTGATCGAGCAGGCACTCAAGGCACTGAAGGCAACGGTCAGTAAGTAACGCAACAGCTCAGTTTTAGAGGTCGTCGTCGTCGGCAGCGGCTGAGGCAGCGGCCGCTGCCTCGATGCTGCGCTTTACCTGTTCGGCCAATCTCGCGAGGTCTTGGCGGAATGCGATCTCGTAGCGCGCTTGTTCATTGGCGAGTTTGATCTGGCTTGAACGTAGCTGGCTGACGAGTTCTTCGGCTACCAATTGTGATGGCTCGAAGTTGGCTGGCGCAGGCAGCGGTGGTGGCATCGATGGCGCAGTGCCGCGACCGCTGAGGCCGTCGATCTCGCGGCTCAGCTCGCCGAGTTGATTGGCGAGTTCGTGCGACACGTTTGAGATGCGCTCGTGAAGCGTTGCCGTCTGGTCTTTTGCTTGGCGGGCGTCGTCGGCGCTGACCGTGACCCGTTCGGAGAGATCAGAGAGCTTGCTATTGAGTTCGTCGAGCGAAGCGATCTTGGCGTTCACCGCATCGAGGTGAGCGACTTGACGCTTGATCACTTCGACCTCGGCCACTTGTAGCTTCAGCGCATCGACCTCGCCGACGCGTCGGCTGAGATCGTCGAGTCCGCTGGTGCGATTGAGCAACGACAGCGTGGTGACGTCGATTGATTGGATGCGTGATTCGAGCTCTCGACGGACCTGCTCGCTGGCGTCAAGCCGGGTGTTCATATCGGCCAAGGCCATGCGCAACGCATCGATGTCGTGCTGCTGCGCAGAGATCGCGTTGACGGTGGAGGTGGCAACCAGATCGTTTGTTGGCTTGCGTTTGAAGAGGCCCATAATCGCTTCCAACCTTAGGGTTGCGAGCTGACCTTTCGTTGGATACCGTACTCCCACACCACGACGCGGGGTGGAGCAGTTCGGTAGCTCGTCGGGCTCATAACCCGAAGGTCACAGGTTCAAATCCTGTCCCCGCCACTATGGAATGTCCCGGCCTGTTTGGCCGGGACTTTCTCGTTTTCGGCCACGGTGGCACCAAAAGGTGCTCTGAGCTGGGCAAATAGCCCGCAAAAATGGGTGTTTCGGGCCTTGTCCAAGACCACTCAAAACCCTGCCCGAACCCCCGAAAACGGGGTTTATCGGTCGGTTTATCGGTGGGTTTATCGTGTGCCGCCGAGCGCTGCGCAAGGGTGTCACCAACGCGTAATGACGCTGCCGGCGTTGTCGTCGACACGACGCATGCCAAACGCGTTTTACGTCCTTGACGCACTGCACGAGCTCGTTGTGAGCGTGCACGCCTCGGCCTCAGCGTCGGGTGGTCACCCGACAGATTTCGAACGATCGCCGAAAACATTATGAACGAACGCGCGATGTTGAGCTCCGCGTTTTTCGCGCATCGTTATCAGCACCGAGCGCATGTAGTGCTCGGGTCCACGAGCGGCGAACACGTCCTCGTGCAAAACACTGCAGCGCGCGCCGCCGCGCACAACGGCTCCAACGTTGGGTTGGAGCCGCCCTGGATGCGGCTGAGAGAGGACACAGTAATGACACCCCAATACGACGACGACACCGAGCTGACGCTTGCTGAAGCCGCAAGCCTGTGCGGTTGTAGCACCCGAACGCTGACTCGAGACAACGAGAACGCGAGCGTTGCGCTGAGCTTTATCAAGCGCGACGGGCACAACTTCGTACGCGTCGGAGCTCTCATCGCGGCGAAGCGTTACGTGCGCGGCGCTCAGCCCGCATCGCATCGAAAGGAAGTCGCCGAGATAGCTGAGATCAACGCAGGCCTCGAACGTCAACTGGTTGAGGCCAAAACGCAAAGCATGCTGTGGAAACAACGTTTCGATGACAGCCAGAGCCACATCGCCTTCTTTCGAGCTCTGCTGCTTGACCGAAAATCATCAAAGGCTGCGTGATGGGGCGCCCGCTTACTGGCTCGATACGCGTGTCGCCGTCAGGTCGGTTCGAAGCAAGCATCCCGTCGGCCAAAGGATCAACACAGCGGGTCGTCGCGACGTTCGACACGCAGGCTGAAGCTCAGACGTGGCTCGACCAGGCCGCTGCGCAGGTCAACGCCGAACAGGTTGTCGTCGCCCCATGCGCGTCGTTGCGCGTCAGCTGGTTTTCTAAACTGTGTAGCGACTGGCACGAGCGTCATCACCTCATCGAGCAACAGGGTCAACCTGAACGCGCGGAGGCCGTGCTGATTCATATACGGAGACATTTGCTGCCGTACTTTGAGCCACGCTGGGCGTCACCGAGCGACGTGGATTATGACGCGTGCACCAAGTTCATGCAGTTCCTCGCAGGACGCCGAGACAGCAACGACCTGCTTGCCGTAGGTAACCCGGCGGTGAAGACGTCCTCGATCTCGCCTTACTACCAAGGCGAGATTATTCGCACGCTCAGCGCGGTACTCGACGAGGGCATGAAGAAGGGCATTGTTGCCACCAACCCAGCAAAGAAGCTGCGCACGGTGAAACCACTGAATGGCAAAGCCAAGAAGAGACGTACGTCCACAAAGAAAAAGGCGACGAACTCCGCTGGTGTG
>CAMASN010000075.1 GCA_945861025.1 Ferrithrix thermotolerans DSM 19514 | reverse complement strand
GGCACAACTGGCTGGATCTACGACAAGCAGGCCATCAGCACCGAGATCAAGACATGGGCTGACTTCATCAAGGTTGCTCAGACCGAGGCCAGCGGTAACACCTATGTGATGGACGCTCCGAACTGGCTGTCGGGAATCTATTTCTGGGCCAATGGCATTGACTGGACCACCGAGAAGACTGAGGACCTCGACGCCTATGCAGCGTTTATGAAGGACTTCACCCCGCACGTGAAGGCATTCAACTCGTATGGCTCTGCTGATGTCGTTGACGGAACCGTGGCGTTGGCGCAGGTTTGGAATGGCATGGCTCGCTTGGCGCTGCAGGGCGTGGCCGATGCTGGTGGAGACCCAAGTCGCTATGCGTGGGGCATCGGTGCGCCGGTAACCGACATTTGGATGGACAACTGGTGCATTCTCAAGGGCGCCAAGAATGTCGATGCTGCGTACGATTTCATCAACTTCATTCTTGATCCGGTGAACAGCGTGAACGACCTGAAGTACCACGGCTTCAACACCGGCATTAAGGGCGTCGAAGAGCTTGTTCAGGACATCCCCTTGAAGGAGATGGTGTTCTTTACCGATGCCGAGTTGGCAACGATGAAATCAGGAGCGGTGAACTCGTCGTTCGACCGTCTCGGGACGATTTACAACGACGCGAAAAGTGTCGTTGGCAGCTAACCGGTATCCGGTAGCTGTTAGCTCGCAACGGTGCCGTAGACCTGCACAATACGCGGCAAGCTCAAGATAGACATCGGCTCATCGGCGAACGCCCAGATCTCGGCGATGAGCTGATCCATCTCGTCGCGGGTCGCAAGGCCCGCCGCGATCGTGGAGTCGGCGATGTTTTCGAGAGTGAGCGGTGACACAGCTTTGATGTCGGCGTTGAACGTTGCCGGAGCTTCAACATTGAGCACAATGTTGGTGAGGCCAGCTTCGGCGAGCAACGAGGGCAGGCGTCGACCGATGTAGGGGTCTACGCCGCGGGCGAGTGCCGCCTGCGTGTAGAGCTCGCAGTACCGCGCATACGCGACGTTGTCGGGGTAGCAAAAGCTGCCGCCGAAATCGATGTCTTCGATTGCTACCACACCGCCGGGGCGAGCTGCACCGGCCATGGTCTTGAGCGCCTCAACTGGGTCGGGTAGGTGCGTCAGCAGGAAGCGTGAGTACACCAGGTCGTAGGTGCCTTGATCGTCGAGTTCTTGCACCATGCCGACGCGATACTCGATCTGGCTGATCTGCGCCGCTTTGGCCTCGGCTGCAGCTAACTCGAGCTTCTCTGCATCGAGGTCGAGTCCGACGACGCGACCGCTTGGGCCGACAGCCTCGGCGAGCAGCAGCGAAACATCGCCGCCGCCGCATCCGACATCGAGGCATGTGTTGCCGGTGGTGACACCCACACGGTGCAGGAACGCAGTGGTCGTGGGCTGCAGCGCGCGGCCGAGCACTCGCAAACGGTCGCGGCCGGCGATGCCACCCTTGATGATGTAGGTGTCGTCGTGGCTCATGCGACGAGATGTTAGTTGCCGCGCTACCGATCGTGATGGCCGAAGCCCCATGGTTGCTAGCTGATCGCCTCTGACCACGTAAGGCGACCCATCAACGGGGCAGACTCTGACTGTTCGCAACGAACAGGCAGGAGCGTTATCGATATGAGTGCAGTAGAGCAGCCGTGGCAGGGCGATGCCTGTTCGTTGGTCGATGCCTTCAGAGCTGGCGAGCGGTCGCCGCTCGAAGAGTTGCATGCCACAATCGGGGCAATTGAATCATCCACGCTCAATGCCTTCGTGCATCGTGATTTCACGGCGGCTCTTGAGCGCGCGGCGACGGCCGACATCACGATGCCGTTTGGTGGTGTGCCTGCCGCAATCAAAGAGCTTGAGCCCGTAGCGGGTTGGCCGTTCACCGAGGCATCGATGGTGTTCAAGGGGCGCCTCGCCACAGAGACATCGCATCATGTGCTCCGCCTCATCGAGCGCGGCGGAGCAAACCCTGTTGGGTCAACCACGGCGAGCGAGTTCGGCGGCCTCAACGTGAGCGTCACCAAGATCAACGGCGTCACCCACAATCCATGGCGGTCAGGCCGCACGGTTGGTGGTTCGTCGAGCGGTTCGGCCGCAGCAGTGTCGGGCGGTCTCGTGTCGCTGGCAACCGGCGGCGACGGCGGCGGATCCATTCGCATCCCGGCGGGCTACACCGGCCTGCTGGGAATGAAAGGCACGTTCGGTCGTATCACCCGCGCGCCGCATGCCTTTATGCGCCCCAACACCGTGCTCTTTGGCAACCTGTCGCGGTCGGTGCGTGATGCTGCTCGTTACTACGACGTGTGTGCAGGCGTTGACAGCTATGACCCCTCGACCCTTGAGTCATCCGGGCAATGGGAGGCTCGTCTCGGCACACACCCGTTGGCCGGCAAGCGCGTTGCGGTGCTGCCCTCAATCTCCGACGTGAAGCTTGAGCCCGGCGTTGCTGCTCATATCGAGCAACAGGCCCAGGCGCTTATTGCCGCCACGGGGATGGTGCGGGTAAACCTGCGGCTCGATCTTCCGAACCTGGCAGCGCAGTGGATGGTGGGCAACATGGCCACGCTGGTCGCCGACCTTGGCGACCGGTGGCCGAAGTGCGCATCGCTGCTCACTGATGAAATCGAGATCGGTATGCGTCTGTCGCATTCGCTCTACAACTTGGATACGGCTGCGGTGGCCGAGCAACTTCGCGTGCAGGCCAACGAGGCAATGGCGCGGGCGTTCGACGAGGTTGACTTCATCATCTGTGCAACCAACCCCGGCCCGGCCTTTGCAGCCGAAGCGGTGACCAGCAGCTCCGAGCGAAGCTTCATCGACTGGGCGAAGGACTCATCGTTTGGTCGCTACGGCACACGAGCGGCGCTGTTTGGCATGCGTCTCGCCAGCACGGTTGCTCCACGGTTGCCGTCGACCTTGTTGGGTCAGATGGCCGAGCGATTCCCCGACCTTGTGTCGATGGGTGGCCTCACGATGATCTCAAATCTGTATGGCAATCCCGCAGTATCTATTCCTGCCGGAACGATCGACGGTTTGCCTATCGGGATGCAAGTGTTGGCGCCGCATCACCGCGACGAGTTGTTGTTTGATGTTGCCTTGGCCTTCGAGCGTGAGCGCCCGTGGCCACTTGTTGCCCCGTCGGCGAGCTGAGCGCACCGGCGACTCGCGCAGGTTGACTAGCCCGAGGTGATGGCTTCGCCGGTGCCGATGGTGGCGCGATCGCCTGCGGCGCGCCCAGCGTGCCAACCGTGGGCGTTGAGGCTTCGGCTCTGCGTGAACGTGACATTGGGGAACGCCTCGGCAAACGCATCGGCCACGGCAACTTGGCGGCTAGCTAGAATTGGCAGGAGTGCTGAGCCGTATTCGGCCTCGGCTTCGGCCGCTGCGGTTTTCTTGGTGGCCTCGAGCCGTTCGCCGATGCGATCGGCGAAGGCAATGAGAAACGCTCGCCGAAATGACGCCGTGCGCAGATCGCGATCGTTGGCCGTTGCCTCGGCCGATGCGCGGGTGGCCTGCAGCAGCAACGAGGTGAACAGCAGATCGGTGAGATGTAGATCTACCGGGAAGCCAATGATGGTGGCGAAGCCAAGGCTGGGCGACCACACGCAACGAGCCCCGTTTACATGGGCAAGCACCCCAATGAAGTCGGCCTTTTCGTCGGCGTATGGATTATCGATATGAACGCGGCGCTGCTCGATACCGCTGGCTCGTTTGTCGCCCGCTGCTCCCGAAGCCAACACCGCAGCGTCGATTGAATAGCGGGTCATCATCTGCTGGGCCTTGGCTGTGAACGAGTCGGCTTCGGCAGGAAACGTGGTGGCCTCGGCTTTTGCCAGCAGCGCCCTGATGAGTTTGAGTGCCTTGGCATCGACATCGGATTCGGAGGCTGAGGCCGACGGCCCAGCGGACCCAGGCGACGACGACGAGGACGACGAGGACGACGGCCGAGGTGTGGTTGGGGGAAGGCCCTTGTTACTGGCACCCCATGCTGACGGGGGAGTGACCAACACCGAAACCACAGGAAGCCGGAGCAGTTGTGCGTTGACCTGAATTGCCACCGAGATGATCTCGTCGGGATCGAGCTTCTCGACGCGCGCCCACACCGTAAGTGGTTGGTCGCGACCGCCAATGATTGCTTCGCGAGCGACGTTGACAACATGAAGTTCTTCGAGTTGGCTCAGCCATGCGGCGGGGGCCCGATTGACAGCATCGGTGGCGCGGGCATCGGCGGCAATGAACGCGATCACTAACCGCCATGCCCGCACCGTAAATTGCCGTTTGATGGCGTGAGCGATGTCGGCGGGCTGCCAACCCTGCTCGTACAGTGCGCTGATTCGTCGTTGGATATCGAGAGCCAACAGTGCGGTGGGACGCATGTCGCTGGCCACGCTGAGCTCAATCTGGGTGAGTCGCCGTATGAACTGGTTGAACAACGGGGTATCGGCTCCGTGGCCAACAGCGGCGTACGAAGCGCCCGCGATCATTCGCCCAATGGTCTCGGGAGTGTGCTGTTGGCTATCGGAGCCGAGGGTGTCAGGGTCGACGATTTGGCGCTTTGCTTGTGCGCGACGTTTGTGGCTGCTTTTGCCCATGGGGTCAGTGTGTCAAAGGGGTGCGCGACAGTGGCGGTCGAGTAGACATGTGCAGGTCAGCCATCGCCGGCCGTGTCGAGATCAGCGTCGAGATCGGTATCAAGAAACTGATCGAGCAGCTGATGGAACAGCTGGCCGCCGCCTTCGTTGCGTCCGAAGAGCACATGTGACTTTGCTCCGGTGGCCAGCGCGCGTTGCTGGTTCACGCCGGTGGGGTAGTCCTCGTCGCGCACAACCATCTCAAGAAACGAGGCCCGGCGGTTTGCGTCGGCTCGCTCGGCTTCGGTTGGTGCGTGCGCCACAAAGTAGTTCTGGATCGTGATCGAGGTGTCGGGTGTGGGGCCAGGAAATAGTTGACTCACCAGACCGCCACTGCTGTTTCCGGCGAACGAGATGTGCGGGAAGATGGTCCACACGCCACTGCACATTTCGGTGAGATTCCATTGGTCGTCGGGTACATCGCGCAGCGCCAACAGCTTTGGGTCGGGAGAGGTCATTCGCTGATGCGGGCCCCATGCGCGGTGGATGGCCTTATTGCTGATCTCGGTGCCAAACGTGTCGCGGTGCAAAAACGGTAAGTGGTAAAAGTCGAGGTATCCGTCGTACGCAATCTTCCAGTTGGGGCCA
Organism: Ferrithrix thermotolerans DSM 19514; assembly: GCA_945861025.1. Classification (GTDB taxonomy): domain Bacteria; phylum Actinomycetota; class Acidimicrobiia; order Acidimicrobiales; family Ilumatobacteraceae; genus WLMZ01. The sequence goes on along the minus strand of CAMASN010000075.1, from coordinate 3,303 downwards.
ACCAGTTGTCTGGTGGAGATCAGATGCCAGCTGCCGAACCCAAAGAAATCGAGCACTTGGTCGTAACCGCACAGGTGCTTGTCGATGTCGATTGGTGCGCCCGGAGTAAGCACTACGAATACAAGCCCGGCGCGTTCGGCCACCGGTAGCGCAGTGAGCCCAAGGCACGACGTGTCGATGTCGCCGAAGTGCTCGCGGTCGGTGACCCCCACCAATTCGCCATCGGAGTTGTACGTCCAATTGTGATACGGACACGCGAAGCGGCGCGCTGTGCCACTGCCATCGGGCACCACCACGGCGCCGCGGTGGCTGCACGAGTTAATGAACGCTCGCGCCTTGCCGTCGTTTCCGCGGGTGATCAATACCGGAGTGTCCATCACGGTCATGGCCTTGTATGAACCCAACTCGTGCAGTTCGCCGCCTAAGGCGAGCATCAGCGGCATGCGGCGAAACATGTTGACCTCGCGCTGCCACCGTGCCGGGTCGAGATAGTTGGCTGCAGGCACTCGGTATACATCGGCGGCTTGTGACGGCGTGTTGCCCGCAAGGACATGCGTCATGTTCTCGCGAGCCATCGAGATGAACTCGTGCCTGTTCACGGATCACCTAGATAGAAGGGCAACTCGTCTCGTCCCATCAAGAGAACTTTGTGCTGATCCATCGAGACCACGTCGCTCCAGTTGTCGCGAAGCATTTCGATAGTGAGTTCGGCGCCCACCTCGAAACCCGGCACGCCGACCGTGGCGATGCGCGCCACGCGCCCGCCGCCGCTGCTGATGAACTCGCCGGTGCAAGGCGCGTCGGGGTGGCACAGCAGCGCGCCCGCGGGCGCGCAGAGGTGCGGCGGAAAGTTGTGTTCCATCCATTGCCGCGTGTCTTCGTTTGGATTGAGTGCAGCGGCACGCGTGTAGCCCATTGGCAGAATCGCGTTGACCTTGATGTTGTGCGGAGCGCCCTCAACTGCGAGCGCGCGCGTGAGGCCCCACAGGCCGGCCTTTGCCATTGAGTACACCGGCATGCCGGCGGCGCCCATAGAGCTACCCGACGATGTGAATACGATGCGGCCGCCGCCAGCGGCAGTCATGATTGACCATGCAGCCCGCGCTGTGTAGAACGAGCCGAGCAGATGTGAGTCGACGATCTTGTGCAGCAACTCGTTGTCGACAGTGTCGATGGGTCCGGTTGGTCCGCCGTTGCCAGCGTTGTTGAGCAGCGCGTCGAGTCGGCCGTGCCGCGCATAGGTTTCGTTGACAAGAGCCGCCGCTGCATCTGGGTCGGCTACCGAGCCGATGTGAGCGTGAGCGATGCCGCCCGCCGCAACGATGTCGGCGACGGTGCGGTCTGAGTGAGACTGCGACACATCGTTCACAACGACAGTTGCGCCGCGGGCTCCGAGCAGCAGCGCGTACTCGCGTCCGATGCCACGCGCTGCGCCGGTGACGATGACAACTTGGCCATCGAAACGCATTGTTGGGTTGGCCGATGAAGCGGAACTCATGCTCGTGCCATCTTCAGAATTCGGCTAGCCGCCTTGTTGCTTACCGGAGTCACAGACAGACGGCTTCCAGCCTTCAGGATCATCAGGTCGTCGTCGCTGAATGTGTTGCGCAGCGTGTCGAGCGAGATGTAGTTGGCGAAGGTCTCCAAGTAGCGGACCTTCACGGTTTGCCAACGTGGGTTGTCGGGAGAACTCTTCGAGTCGAAGTAGTGCGACGTGGGATCGAACTGAGTGGGGTCGGTCACGTTGACCGCAATCACCTCGCACAGTCCAGCGATTCCGGGCGGCTGCACTTTGGAGTGATAGAAGAACGCAAGGTCGCCAACCGTGGCGGTGCGCAGAAAGTTGCGCGCTTGATAGTTGCGCACGCCATCCCAAACTGTGGTCTTGGCATTCTTGAGATGTCCGATTCCGAACGACTCGGGTTCTGACTTGAACAACCAGTACTGCATGAGAACGCCAATCTAGTTCAGGCCGCTGCTGTCGATGGTGGTGAGGGTGGCCCGCCGACTAGCTTGCGTTGGATGAGCGATCGACCAGTAGCAGTAGTCACCGGTGCCAGCCGCGGAATCGGTCGGTCAACCGCAATAGCGCTGGCGCGAGCTGGCTACGACGTGGTGATCACCGCTCGGTCTGTCACTGCAACGTCGGTGCCCTTCGCCGGCACAACACACAATGACCCCGATGCTGGAGCGGTGTTGCCGGGTGGCTTACCCGAGGTTGCCGCAGCAATTGAAGCGCATGGCGCTCGCTGCGTTTGCGTGCCGATGGACCTCACCGATCGCGACTCGGTCACGGCTGCTGCGGCCGCAATTGTTGCTGCGTTTGGTCGCGTTGATGTCTACGTGAACAACGCCATTTATCAGGGTCCAGGCCTGAACGATTCGGTGATGGCCACGCTGGCCGAAGACGTTGACCGCGTCGTTGCCGCCGACACCATCACGCCGTTGATCCTGGTTCACGCGGCGTTGGCCTCGATGCTCGAGCGCAGCGGGGGAGTTGTGATTCACCTCACGTCAGGCGCCGCAACGTTGGCGCCGCGGGCGCCGTTCGGCCAAGGCGGTTGGGGTCTTGCGTATGCAATCGCCAAGGGTGGCGCTCATCGCATGGTGGGCGTGCTGCACGTAGAACTCGCTGCGTCGGGTATCCGTGCCTACAACCTGAATCCTGGCCACGTGGTGACCGAAGTAGGTAGGGCGCGAGCGCAACGAGCGGGCAGCGAAGCGACGGGACAATCGCCAGAGATTCCTGCAGCAGCAATAGTGTGGCTGGCACGTGGCTCAGCCGAGGCGCAGACCCTTGCGGGCACAGATGTTGTTGCTCGCGATGTGGTGAAGAAATTCAGCCTTGAAGTGATTGGCGCCTAAGCGCCACGGATCACTGGTCGTCTTGATCGTAGTTGTCGAGGAATGAGTCGACGTCGTCCTCTTCGCCGCCGACGAGCCAAATGACTATGCCGTCGCCGCCTTCGTCTTCCCAGGGAAGCACGCCCTCGAGCAAGTAGCGGTCGACCGTGATGTCCTCGTCGTCGTCGTCGACAGGGGCCACAACAGCAAGTTCTACCTCGGCATCGGGCGGTTGGTCGCGCAAAATGTCAATGAGTTCTCGCACATTCATAGTCAGTCCCTTTCATCGCGGCCTGTGAGTCTTACCGGTTTATTAGTGTTCGTCCAACCAAGCAGGTGCTTGAGCCAACAGAAATAGGCTCACATCTTTGCAGCGGTCGAGGGTTGCGCACAGCGGCTCGTCGAGGCTCGAGTACACGTCGGCAAGCTCGATCGACAAACGGGCGACAATAGACAGGC
>CAMASN010000074.1 GCA_945861025.1 Ferrithrix thermotolerans DSM 19514 | reverse complement strand
GGCGCCGAACCTGAGCCTGCGCGGGTATGCGCTGCGGGGGCAGCCCATCCGGCCGATGTGGCACCGGCCTGATCGATCTCTTTGAATGACTTGTCATTCAGAATTGGATTCGCCATCTGCGAGCTCCTTGTCTACGTGCGGGTATTGAGTCCGCAATTAATGGTGACGTTAACCGACCCGAACAGGGGTCAGGGGGTCACCAGGGTATGAATCAGTTGAGATCGTGAGCGCTCGGCCCGTCCCACATATCGATGTCGGGTGGCGACGCCAAAATGCCTTCGCAGGAGCGGGCCATTTCGATCATCAAGGCACTGTCAAAGTGCGCGCGCTGCGCGGCCGGCGAGTCCCATTTCTGGATCAGCAAGAACCGACCGGGCCGCGTGACCGACGCGCACAGGTCGATGTTGCGACAACCGGGTTGCATGCGCGACAGCACCACGTATTTGCTGAGGATGGCGAGCAATGTGCCACCGTCGGTGGCATCAAACCGCATGGTGACAATGGCGAGATCGATTTCATCGGGCATAACTGTCCAATCGGGCGCACCGGCGGGCGCAACGTAAATTCAGATATAGAGATACCGTCCATCACAAGAAACGATCTTGGACCGAAACTTGCGACCCTGGTGTGGGGGGCTTGACGACCTAGGTATCGTTAGCACATCGTCAAGGTGAACTCGCGGATAACCGCTTGTTCAAACTTGAAATCAAAACCCCCTGAGGAGCAACCGTGGCCAAAGATCGCGTCGACCGCGATGAGGAGGATCTGGTCCGCCTGTATCTCTCCGATATCGGGCAGTACACCCTTCTCACCAAAGATGATGAAGTTCGTTTGGCGAAGCAGATCGAAGCCGGCAAGGCAGCAATTGCCGACCTCGACTCAGCCGGCAAAGACATCACCGCAGCCAAAAAGCGTGAACTGCGCCGGGCTGCCAAGGAAGGCGAAGAGGCCGAGCGCGCATTCGTGCAGTCGAACCTTCGTCTCGTTGTGTCCATCGCCAAGAAGTACCAGGCCTCTGGTCTTCCGTTGCTCGACCTGATTCAAGAGGGCAACCTCGGCCTCATGCATGCCGTCGAAAAGTTCGACTGGCGCAAGGGCTTCAAGTTCAGCACCTATGCCACATGGTGGATCCGTCAGGCAATCACCCGCGGCATCGCCAACACAGGTCGCACCATTCGCCTCCCAGTTCACGCTGGAGACACGCTGGCCCGTCTGCAGAAGGCACGTAGCCGACTCGAGCTCAAGTACGGCCGTCCAGCCACTCTGGCCGAGCTGTCACGCGAAGTCGAAATGCCCGAAGACAAAGTTACCGAGGCATTGCGTTTCGCAGCCGAGCCACTCTCGCTCAGCGAGCCACTTCGCGAAGACGGCGACGCCGAACTTGGCGATGTTGTCGAAGACCGTTCAGCCGAGTCACCATTCGAGGTTGCAGCCACCGCGTTGTTGCCCGAAGAGATCTCACGGTTGCTCGCCCCTCTCGACGAGCGTGAGCGTGAAATTCTCAAGCTGCGTTTCGGCCTCGATCGTGGCGAGCCACGCACGCTCGAAGAGGTTGGCGAACACTTCAACCTCACCCGCGAGCGCATTCGTCAGATCGAAGCTCGCGCCATGAGCAAGCTTCGTCACCCATCCAGCGACACCGGCGCCCGCGACCTGCTCGCTGTCTAAGCCTTGGCGGGTCACGCCCGCACGGCTTCACGTAGGCTCACGGCATGCCCGTCGTCTTCGTTCACGGAAATCCTGAAACACCCGCCATTTGGGGTCCGCTGCTGCGCGAACTTTCGCGCACCGACGTGATCACCGTGCACCTGCCGGGCTTTGGCATTCCCACTCCCCCAAACTTTGCTGCCACCCGTGACGACTACGTGTCATGGCTCATCGGCGAGCTTGAGGCCATTAGCGAGCCAGTAGATCTGGTGGGCCACGACTGGGGCGGCGCACTGACCGCTCGTGTGGCGTGCACCCGGCCCGACCTGTTGCGTTCGTGGGTGTGCGATGTCACCGGGCTCATTCACCCCGACTATGTGTGGCACAGCTTTGCTCAGGTGTGGCAAACACCTGGCGCCGGCGAGCAGAACTTTGTCGACAGCATGGCCACCCCGGTTCAAGACCGAGTGAACCTGTTCGTGATGCTGGGCATGACCCCCGAAATTGCCGCCGAACTCGTTGCGGCCAGCGACGAAGAAATGGCGCGTTGCGTGTTGGCGCTATATCGCTCGGCCATTCAGCCGGCCATGGCCCAGTGGGGCGCCGATGCCGAGGCTGCCGCTGCTCGACCCGGCCTTGCGCTGATCAACACCGCCGATCCGTTCGTAAACGATCAGACATTGGGCGAAGAGATGGGCCACCGCATGGGCGCCCGAGTTGAGATCATGCAAGACATGGGCCACTGGTGGATGATGCAAGACCCCAAGCTCGGCGCCGAAGTGCTCGAGCAGTTCTGGGCCAGCCTGTAGCCAAGCCGGGGCCAAGCCTGCTGCTGCGTTACTTCCAGGCGAACACCGGCTGCTCAAACTCGTCGACGCGTGTGTCGATGAGCCCCTCAATGGCCACCCAACGAAACTGCACCAGCACGGCGCCGGTTGGGGCGTGGATGATGTCGCCGCCCAACGGCACCTGCACCACTGGTTGCTCGCTCTCGGGGATGGTGACAAAGCGCGGCGAATCGGCGCGACACAGTTCGTGCAAGCCAATGCGATAGGCGAACGCCACCTCGCCCGGGTCGGGTTTCAGCACCACATCGCCGCCGCCCCACACCACCACTGGCGTGATCACGTAGCCCGAGCGGGTGGGGTAATCGTCGAGCACGCCCAACACCGAGTCGGGGGCGAGCAACAAGCCGAGTTCTTCGTGCAACTCCCGCAGAGCCGTCTGCTCAACGGTTTCACCTTCGTCGCATCGTCCGCCGGGCAACGCCCATTGGCGCGCGTGCGCACGCATCTTCGCGGCACGACGGCACAGCAAGAACGAGGCTCCACCGGCGACGCCAGTCATCAGCCCATCGAGGCCGGCCACGCTTGATGGAATCACCGAGAGTTCGTGCGGCTCAACCGGACACGGATCTTCGCCGTCGCGTTCGGCATCGCTATCGACAATCACAATCGCCACGGCTGCATGACGCCGATCATCGAGCGGATGAACGCGGCGGGTGTGGCGCGACAAGTTGTAGGCGAGTTGGTCGCGCAGCGCGTCGGTATACGGAGTCACAACGGCCGCTGCGACTGCGACGGCACACGCGCGCTGAGCACACCAGATTCGTGCAGCGCGCCAACCGCTGCGTCGTCGAGACCCAGCAACTCGCGCAGCACCTCGGCGTTGTCTTCGCCACGAAAGCGTGGGTAGCCGCTGACGCCCGCAGTCGCATCGCTAAACGACCACGGCACGTTGGGCACACGCACACCCCCACCGCTGCGATCGGGCACGGTGACAATGGCATTGCGTTCGGCGGCCCATTCGCTGTCGGCGATGTCACGCACTGATCGCAACACGCCCATCGCCAACCCATATTGATCGAACACTTTCTCGACCGCGTCTGCGTCGGGATAGGTAAGCGCCCACGCGTGGATCAAGGTGAGCAGTTCGTCGAGATGTTCGAGTCGGCTGGCCACACTGGCGAAGCGCGGGTCGTTGACCAACTCGGGGGTTCCCATTGCTTCGGCGAAACGATCAAACGTGCCGCGCTCGGCGGGATGCCCGCTGATGACAACTTTGTCGCCGTTGGCAACGGTGAGCACCGGATAATCGCCGGGCTGAAACGAACGAATCCAATCGGGGTCAACCGGGCCGTCCCACAGATGATTGTGCACGTGCTCGTTCACGTAGAGCATTGTCTGCGCCATCGAGACCTCGACATGTTGGCCGCGGCCGGTGCGCTCGCGTTGGTACAGCGCGGCGAGCATTGCGCTGGCGCACTCGAGCGATGTGTAGACATCGCCGTTGCTGTGCGGATCGTTTGTGTAGTGCACCGAGCCATCGGCGTTGGGGTGAGCGTCGCATTGCGCGCGGGTGAAGCCGGTCTCGGCGCCGATGACCGAGGCATACGCGCGGCGATTGCGCCACACACCCGTAGAGCCGTAGCCGGTGATGCTGGCGTAGATGAGGCGCGGGTTTACCGCCGACAACGTTTCGTACGACAGACCCATGCGCTGCATCACACCGGGGCGAAAGTTCTCGATGACGATGTCTACGTTGCGCACCAGATCGAGCAGCAACTCAACCGCTTGCGGCTTGGTCATGTCGAGGCTGATGTTGCGCTTGCCCGAGTTTTGTTGCATGAAGTAGCTCGAGAGCCCACCGATGCGCGGGTTAGCGAAGCGGGTCATGTCGCCGTCGGGTGGCTCGATCTTGATGACATCGGCACCCATATCGCGCAACATGCGCGCGGCGTGAGGGCCGCTGAGCACTCGGGTGAAGTCGAGCACGCGCACTCCGGTGAGCGGACCCTCGAGATCTTCGCGATCTTGCGACGGGAATGAGTGATCACCACGAGGCGTTCCAACTTCCATCGTCGTAGTCTGGCGGGCGAAGCGTGCCGAGAGGGAGTTCACCGTGTTGTTCAAAAAATCAGTCGAATTGATTTCACCCGAGCAGGCGCTCAAGGGTCGCACCGATCAGACCATGCCGGTTCCCGATGAGCACTTCATCAACGCCAACCCGCTGCAAGGCCCATGGCCCGCCGGTTACGAGACTGCGGTGTTTGGCATGGGTTGTTTCTGGGGCGCCGAGCGCAAGTTCTGGCAGGTGCCCGAGGTGTTCAGCACCTCGGTTGGTTATGCCGGCGGCTACACGCCCAACCCAACCTACGAAGAGACGTGCAGCGGCCGCACCGGCCACACCGAAGTGGTGCTGGTTGCGTTCAACCCGGCCGAGGTGAGCTTCGAGCAGCTGCTCAAGGTGTTCTGGGAAAACCACAATCCGACCCAAGGCATGCGCCAGGGCAACGACATGGGCTCGCAATACCGCAGCGCCATCTTCACCACCACCGATGCGCAACTCGCCGCTGCACTCGCCAGCAAGGCCGTGTACCAAGAGCGCCTCACCGAGGCCCGCATTGGCACCATCACCACCGAGATCGAACCGGCTGGCGACTTCTATTACGCCGAGCCGTATCACCAGCAGTATCTGGGCAAGAACCCCAACGGCTATTGCGGCATGGGTGGCACCGGGGTCAGCTGCCCCATCGGCCTCAAGGCCTAATCGCCTGTCGCCTCAGTCGGCGCTATCGCCCCAGCCGCTGTTGCGGATGTCGGCGCCGTCGGAATTTATGGGTCTTCCCTGCCAACGCAACACACCGGGTGTCTCGCTGAGCTTGGCAATGAGTCCTTGCATCGGCGTGCCCTCGAGCTCGACGATGGCATCACGCGCGGCGTAGTGAGCATCGGCAGCAATGTCGGCCATGTCCATCACTGGCCCAACTGCCGCTTCGGCTTCGGTGAACAGGCGCATCACTTCGTCTTGCGTGCGCTGCTTGCAGTAGTCCACAACGATGGCTTCTAGTTGCTCACGGTTGGCCATGCGGTCGCCAAAGGTGGCGAAGCGCGCGTCGCCGGCGTGACCCAACAACTGCAGCACCCGGGCAGCAACGGTGTCGCTGCTGGCGCTCATGCCAACCCACTTGCCGTCGCTGCACTGATAGGTGCCGCGCGGCGTTGTGTAGGGAAGGCCAGCGCCCAAGCGAGGCTGCATCTCGCCGGTGAGTTTGTAGAGCGACAGCAACGGGCCCATCATCTGAAAGATGCTCTCGAGCAAGCTGATGTCGACCACTTGGCCAACGCCGCTGTGCAACGCGACCATCGTTGCGAATGCGCCAACGAGTCCGGTCACTTCGTCGGTGAGTGCGATGGCGGGCAGCATTGGTTGGCCGCCGGGCATGCCGCTGATCGACGACAGCCCGCTCATCACTTCGGCGATGCTGGCGAACCCTGGCCGGTTGCGATACGGCCCGGTCTGACCAAAGCCGGTGACGCGCGTGATGATCAGCGCAGGGTTGATCGCGTGCAGTTCGGCGGGGCCGATGCCCAATCGTTCAAGGGTGCCTGGGCGAAAGTTCTCGACCAACACATCGGCGTCGCGAACCAGACGCAGCAACACTTCGCGGTCGTCGTCGTCTTTGAGATCGAGGGCGATGTTGCGCTTGTTGCGGTTGACCACTTTCCACCACAACCCCTCGCCATCGCGCGGGTCGCGCCACGCCATGTTGCGCAAGCTGTCGCCGGTGTCGGGACGCTCGACCTTGATGACATCGGCACCGAAGTCGGCCAGATAACGCGCGCAGTTGGGCCCCGCGATAACGGTGGAGAGATCAATGACGCGCAGGTCACTCAGTGGCGGCCGGGGCGTGGTCATGGGTTCCATCTTTCAATCTGCGTGCACGCCTCAACAACATCTTGGGTGCTGCCCGCGTACGAGAACCGCAACGATCGGTGACCCAATCTGGTGTCGAAGTCGAGACCCGGCGTAGCGGCCACACCAAGTTCGTCGAGCCATCGATTGCACAGCACCATCGAGTCGTCGGTGAGATGCGAGACATCGGCATACACATAGAACGCGCCGTCGGCGTCGGCCACTTTGGTGATGCCTGCAGCGGCGAGTCCGTCGAGCAGCAATGCGCGACGGCCGCGATATGCGTGCACGTATTCATCGAGTTCGGGTTGGCAATCGAACGCAGCGAGACCCACCACTTGCGACACATGCGGTGCGCAGATGTAGAGGTTCTGCTGCAGGCGCTCGAACGCATCGGTGACCGCATCGGGCGTGACGATCCAGCCCAAGCGCCAGCCGGTCATGCTGAAGTATTTCGAGAAGCTGTTAATCACGATTGCGTCGTTGCTGTGTTGCAGCATCGTGCTAGCCGGGCCGTTGTAGGTGATGCCGTGATAGATCTCGTCGCTGATCAAACGGATGCCGCGGGTGCTGCAATACGTGGCGAGCATGGCCATCGTGTCGGGCGACAACACCGTGCCCGTTGGGTTCGATGGCGACGCAACGATGAGCCCATCGAGATGACCAACCGCGTCGAGCGACTCGGCCGTTGGCGCCCAGCGCGTGCCAGCACCCACAGCGATGGGCACCGGTTCAACATCGAGGGCGAGCAGTGCGTTGCGATAACACGGGTAGCCGGGCTCGAGCACACCCACGCGTTGGCCAGCATCGAAGCACGCCAAAAACGCTAGTGAGAAACCTGCAGACGCGCCGGCAACGATCATCACTCGATCAACCGGAACCTGCACGCCATACCACTGCTGGTAATGCTCGGCGATGCGACGGCGCAGGCTCATCAACCCGCCAGCGTTGGTGTAGCCGAGTGGGTCGTGCTGCATTGCGTGCATCGCTGCGGCAATCGCTGCGGGCGGTGCTGGCGTTGCGGGCTGGCCGATTTCGAGATGCATCACCCGATGGCCGGCGGCTGCGCGCTCTGAGGCGCGCTTGCCCATAGCCATTGCGTGAAATGGCGGCACACGACCGGCGCGCAGCGAGGCCGCTAAAGCATTGGGCACGTTGCCTAGCGCAGCGCCAGAGTGAAGCACCGATCCTCCAGACGACCCAATGCATAGCTCTCGTAGTCGATGCCGAAGTCGCTGTAGAGGTGGCGACAACGCTCGCTCCAGCCCAATGCCTCGGGCGACGAAATGCGGTGCACCACTTGCATCACACCGGTTTCGTACACGCGGTATTCGGCCCATGTGCCAGGGAAGTCTTTAACGCAGCCGACCTCGATGGTGGGCACATCAAGCGCGGCGCTCATGGCCCGCACGCGATGGCGATGGGTGTGGCCGGCGGTGTAGGCAATGATGCTGTTGCGGCGAGCCACCACTTCGGCAAGGCCTTCGCTGGCATCGGGATGCAGGCCGAAGTAGCCCTCGCTGCGATGGTTATCGGCACCGCCATGAGTCCACTGTTGGTGGTGGCCCATCACGATGACAGGACTGTCGGTGTTGGCCGCATGGTCATCGAGCCACATCAGCTGCTGCTCGGAAAGCATGCCCGTGGTGCCACCGGGAATCACGGTGTCCATCAACGCAACGCACACGCCAGGTAGCTCTACCCACTGGTCGCCGTGGTAGCCGATTTGAAATTTGTAGGCATCGTGGTTGCCACGCACCACATGCAAGCGACCATCGAACGCGCCGCGGTAGTGCTGCTCGAAGGCTTCCCATTCGTGCGGCTGACCGTCTTGGCTCAAGTCGCCTTTCACGAACACAGCCGATGGGTTCAAGGCGCTGATCTCGGCAATGGCACCACGGTTCATGATCTCGGGATACGGATCTTCACCGGGCGCGCTGCGCTGAATGGGGCCACCGGGGGTGGTAGCGATGCGGCCGCATTCGGTCTCACCAAAATGCACATCGTTCACCGTGGCAAACGTGCACAGCAGCTCGCCCTCGGGCCGAGGCAACGTGGTGACCCACTGGCCGTGTAACTCATAGGGCGTGTCGTGAGCGAGGTCTTCGTAGCGGTGCACCGTGGCACCGTCATGCATCACGATCAGGTCGTTGGCAACAGTTGTGATATCCACGCCGTCACCGTAGCCCGCCTCGTGCGCTAGCGCCTCTGACGTGGCGGTGGTTAGGGGGTCCCCTCTCTTCAGCTGACACAAGCAGTCAATAGGTTTGGCAAACTATGACGATGGCACGCCGACGGAGAAACATCGCTTGGGTAATCGCCCTTGTTGCCGTAGTTGGTTGTGGAGTAACCGTCGCCCGCTCAACGGATTCGCAGCAATCGTTGCCAATGGAACCTCCGTCCACGGTGAACCCCAGGCCTGTCGTCCCGGTGGCCATCATTGGTGATAGCTACACCGTTGGCTCCGATATGGGAGGGGTCGGAAAGAACAACTGGGCGAAGTTGGTGCACAGGAAACTGGACCACGGCGCCTATTACATTCCTTACCGCGTGTACGCCGAGGGCGGGGCGGGCTACGCCAACCTGGGCCAACAAGGTTCAACATTCCTTCAATTGGCTGAGCAGATCACCGCGAACACGGCAATCGTGGTGGTCTTTGGGAGCCGCAACGACACTGCAGTCGCGCTCAGTGCCGTGAAGGATGCCGCCGAAAACTTCTACAGGGCTATTCGAACCGCTGCCCCGAAGGCGCAACTGATCGTCATCGGGCCGCCTTGGGTTGACGAAAATGTCCCAGCCTCAATCGTTGACATACGCGATGCCCTCCGCGCAGCGACGAACGACGCCGGTGCGGTCTTTGTGGATCCATTAACTGAAGGATGGTTCTTCGGCCAGGATTCGGTTCTCATTGGGGCGGACCACAT
>CAMASN010000073.1 GCA_945861025.1 Ferrithrix thermotolerans DSM 19514 | reverse complement strand
ATCTGCACAGCGCCGTTACGAATGATGCGCGGCTTGCCATCGGCGTCGACGGCATAGCTGTTGTTCATCTGCGGTACGGCGTCGCCAATCGCTCGGGCGATGGCGTAACCGATGAGATGGGTGAAGCTGATCTTGCTCTGGCCAACGCGAGTGCGGTAGCCGTTGATCACCTTGCGGTTGACCTCGAGCAATTTGGCGGGCACATTGCGGAAGCTTGTTGCCGTGGGAACCGTGAGGCTGCGTTCCATGTTGGCTGCAATGGCAGCACTGGCACCACGAAGCGCTTCGCCGACATCGACCGCGGCAGCCGCCGACACCACGGGTGCTGCGGGCGCCGCGGGTGCAAGCGTGGCTGGCGCTGCGGGCGAGGCTGGGGCACCAAAGTTTGTGGCTGGGTCAGGGGCTACACCGGGCTTGTAGTCAGAAAAGAACTCCTGCCAAGCGTCGCCAACTGCGCTGGGATCGGCTCGGAATTGCTCGTACATTTCGTCGACCAGCCACGAGTTCGCGCCGAAGGTTTGACCAGATTCTTGTTTCGATGACATCAGTTCGTGATCGTACCCGCCCACGCCGGACCGAGCGAGTACAGACGCACGTTGAGAGATATGAACAACGGGTGAGACATCAGGCACTTTGATTTTAATAAGCGAGTACTTATATAATCAGGCAATGAAGATTCGCACGCTCCCCCGAATGTCCGTATCCAATGTATTCGTCGCCGGCATTGCCATCGTGGCGCTCAACGCGTGCTCGAGCAGCGACTCCGCCGTGTCGTCATCGGCTCCAGCGTCCACCGATGCCGCAGTGACCACTACGGGCTCAATCGAAACCACACCGGGCGGTTCAACCGGCGAGTCCACCACCACAGCAGCCCCTGAGCCAGTAACCCTTCAGGTCTTCTCAGGACCGGGCATGAAGTTCGACGTCCCCAACTATTCGGCCACTGCCGGCGTTGCGCATGTGGTCTTCGAGAACCGCGACAGCCAGCGACACACACTCGCCTTCATAGATGCCGACGGCAAGTCGGTCGCCAAAGATCTCGAGGTCGTGAAGAGCGGCTCCACAGACGAAGCCGACATCACATTTTTGGCTGGCACCTACAAGGTGATCTGCACCGTTCCAGGTCACCAGGCGATGAAGGGCACGCTCACAGTCAGTTGACCGTTAGCCAGTGATGCCACGAACCTGCACTGGGATAGCGCTCATCACCGGGATTCCCGTAAACGGGTCGTAGCCGCTTTCGGTATCGACAAGCATCGAGGTTGTCGAGCCGAACACGGCGACGTCGCCATCATTATCGGGCAGGCCACCCCACGCATGAGCCATTGAGACCGTTCCCTGTCGCACGTCGGGCGCACTTTTCGCAATCGCGCGAATCGAGCCACGGGGCGACGCCAGCTCGACTGTGTCGCCACCCACAATTCCAAGTGCGACGAGATCGTCGGGGTGCATATGCGCAAAGTTGGTTCCTTCCTTATTGCGCAGGGCGTGCAGTTCGCGGCCGCTTGAGTTGAACACGCTCTTCAGTCGCCTACTGGTGAGCCGAAACGTGTGTCGGCTCGGATCGAAGCCCGCAATCACTTCGGCGCTCGAATGCTCAACAAAAACGGCGGCGAGTTCGCTCTCGATACCATCGGGTGCGAGCTCGAGTCGAGCCGTGGCCGACACCGCGGTCGACGCTTCAGCGGCTTGCACAGTCGTCGCTAGTTCGGGATACAACCGGCCGCCGTGCTGTTGGCGAAGTTCGTTGAGCGGCACTTTCGAACGCACGTAAATAAGGTCGAGAATGTCGTCGGCATTCACGGAAGCGCCCGGCGCGATGTCGCCGCCAGGAAGCGAAATCGTGACATCCAGTCGAGCCGCGAGCTCGGTGTACAGCTGCCACTCTTGGCGCATCTCTGGTGCAGGCTCGATAACCGCCGGGGTGTAGTTGGTGTACGCCTCACCGAACCACGGGTCGATTGAGGTGGGCAGATCGGGCCGCTCGAGACTCAACGTGCTGGCGATCACGTAATGCGCCAACTGTGCGGTTGCCGAGACCTGAGCGTCGATCACCACATGCAGATCAAGCGAGCGAAGCGCCTCAACCGTTTTACTCTGGTCGGGCCACGCCACCACCGGGTTGCCGCCAACAGTAAGCAGTGCACGCACTTGGCCGTGGCCCTCAAGCAACATCTCGTCAGCGAGGGTGCTCGTGGGTGCCTCACCATGGTGGATGTAGAGGTCACGCACGCGCTGTGGAGTGCCGCGGTGCAACACGTGCGGCATCGGCGGATTCACTTGAGCCCGAATCGGTGCAGACGCCGTGAGGACTCCCCCGGGATTCAACAACGGCTCACCGGCACGCATGTATCGACCACACAGGGTGTTGAGGCACAAGCTGAGGTGCTCGGTGAGCGTGCTGTGCGGCGCCATGTTTGGGCCAGTACCCGTACTCACCGATCCGGTAGGTCCGGCAGCAAACAATCGCGCCGCCTCACGCACCTGATCGGCGGGAACGCCCGCACGATGAGCGACATAGTCGAGTGTGAATGGTTCGACGGCACGCGCGAGTTCGGCAAGGCCATTGACCCACTGCGACACAAACTCATGGTCGATTGCATCGTTGGCGAGAATCTCGCGGATGATGCCTGCCAACAACGTGGGGTCCTCGCCTGGCCTCACCTGCAAGAACAGATCGGCGTATTGCGCCAACTCGGTGCGGCGCGGATCGATGACGATGAGACGCAGCCCGTTGGCTTTCGCTCGGCGCAGACGCACGAGCGGATTGAAGCTAGGCAGGCCGCCCGGGAAGCTGTAGGTGCTGACCAACGTGTTGCATCCGATGACCATCGCCACGGCACTTGACTCGAACGGTTGCACACCTGCCTGCCACGAACCGTGACGCATCGGAGCCACAAACTTCGCCGGTTGATCGATGCTGACCGACGTGTAAAAACTTGGCGACCCGATGGCTCGATGAAACGCCTTCGCAACGGGCAGACCCGTTGCATTTTGAAACGCCGCTGTGCCGCAATAGGTGGCAAGCGTTCGCGGGCCATGACGTTCGATGAGGGCGGCCACACGTTGGGCAATCTCGTCGAACGCAGTCGATGTTGAGATAGGCGCAAACGAGCCGTTGATCTTTTTGAGGCTGTTATACAGACGCGCATCGTGATGATGTTGATCGCCGAGGTGGCGGCCCTTGATGCATGTGTAGCCCTCGTACATGGGGTCGTCGAGCACTCCGCGCACCGCCACCACTCGATTCGCTGCAACGTCGACATCGATCGCGCATCCGGCATGGCAGAAGCGGCAAAACGACCGACGTGTTTCAATTGTGCTGTCTGGCTTCATCAAGCACCCCCCGGCTGCCAATCACGACCGTAGCCGCGCGTGGGTCGCATGAAAACGACCAAGGCCGCCCGAGGGGCGGCCTTGGATTCGAATATGTGAGCGAGTGACCTACTTCTTGAGCAAGATCTCGCTGAGAATCCACAACACGGCCCACAGGCTGAATGCCGAGATGAGCGCGTTCTTGTGGCTCTCGTATGGCCAGAGCAACTTGTTGGTGTTGGCCTTGCCGCCGAGGATGCCGAGGGCGTTGAGTTCGAGCACCGCAGTGATCGCCAGCGAGATGAGCACAAAGGTCCACGCCTTGGCCGAGGTGGCCTCGTTGAAGACCGAGTAAAAGTGTGACGTGCCGACCATGAAGAACAACATGCTGATCGAGAAGATCATGTTCTGGCGGCTAGCGAGCAGCGCCGAGCGACCAGCACCAGCAGCCGCAGGATTGGCCTCGCCACCGGCGAGCACGTTCGAGGCATTCGCCAAGACGACTTTTTGGTTCTTCCAGATGACCATCCACACGTTGGCAGCCATCAAGATGCCGAGCACCATGCCCACGAAGATCGAGGCGTTCGGCGCAACGCCACCGGCGCTGTCATCGGCCATGAAGTTCTTCATGTAGTTCTGGGTGATGCCAATGATAATCAGACCAGTGAGCAGCGTTGCCACTGATGCCCAGCGGAACCACCACAGGGCGCGACGTGCGACTTTGTCGATAGCGATGTTGCGGGCCTTGCCCTCGTCGCCAAACGCAGCAAACGCCGGCACTTGCACGAAGTTGAAGTAGTACAGCAGGCCGATCCATGTAACGCCCGCCAAGACGTGCAGCCAGCGGAATCCGAATGTCAAACCAGTTCGTGTTAGAAGCTCCATGTGAGCAACCCCTTCATAATTGTTAAACCAATGAACTCGAACGTAGCACCGCCGATGCGGAAGAACGCGAACCACTGAAGCCGTCGGCCGACGCCGCGCTAGTCTGAGCGACGCCATGGCCCACGAATACATCTACACCTGTTACAAACTCGCCCGCCACTATCCACCAGATCGCACGGTGCTCGAGAACATCTCGCTGTCGTTCTATCCGGGCGCCAAGATCGGCGTGCTCGGCCCCAACGGCGCCGGCAAGTCGAGCCTGCTGCGCATCATGGCTGGCCTCGACGACGGATTCAGCGGCGAAGCGCGGCTCACCCCCGGCTTCACGGTTGGCTACCTGTCTCAGGAGCCACAGCTCGACCCATCGAAAGATGTGCTCGGCAACGTAATGGATGGTGTCGCCGAGGTGAAGGGCGTGCTCGATCGATACAACGAAGTAATGGCAATGTGGGCCGACCCCGATGCCGACTACGACAAGATCGGCGTGTTGCAGGCCGAGCTCGAAGACAAGATCGCCGCCACCGATGCGTGGAGCCTAGAGCGCAACGTAGAAATCGCGATGGACGCGCTGCGTTGCCCGCCAAACGATTCCGATGTCACCACACTCAGCGGCGGCGAGCGCAGGCGCGTGGCGCTGTGCCGGTTGCTGCTGAGCCACCCCGACCTATTGCTACTCGACGAACCCACCAACCACCTCGATGCCGAGAGCGTCGAGTGGCTCGAACGGTTCCTCAAGGATTACAACGGCACCGTCGTTGCCATCACCCACGATCGCTACTTCCTCGACAACGTGGCGAAGTGGATTCTCGAACTCGACCGGGGCAAGGGCATTCCGTTTGAAGGCAACTACTCGAGCTGGCTTGAGCAAAAGCAAGAGCGCATGGCTCGCGAAGAAAAGAGCAACGAGAACCGTCGCCGCACCCTCGAGCGCGAGCTCGAGTGGGTGCGTATGTCGCCCAAGGCTCGCCAGGCCAAGGGCAAGGCCCGTCTCAGCGCATACGACCGCTTGCAGTCTGAGGCCGAGGCAGCCGAGCGCGGCCCAGATCGTCTCGAGATCATGATCCCTGCCGGCAATCGCCTTGGCGACACCGTGATCGAGGTGAACCATCTCAGCAAAGCATTCGGCGACCGACTGCTTATCGAGGATCTGTCGTTCAGCCTGCCCAAGGCTGGCATTGTTGGCATTATCGGCCCTAACGGCGCCGGTAAGACAACGCTGTTCAAGATGCTCACCAACCAAGAGTCGGTCGACTCGGGAGCCGTGACCATTGGTGACACCGTGCAGATGGCCTACGTAGACCAGAGCCGCGACAGCCTCAACGACGACGCCACCGTGTACGAAGAAATCACCGACGGCATCGAGCACATGAAGGTGGGCAACCGCGAGATCAACGGCCGCGCCTATGTGGCCAGCTTCAACTTCAAAGGCAGCGACCAGCAAAAGCGTGTCGGCGATCTGTCGGGTGGCGAGCGCAACCGAGTACACCTCGCCAAGTTGCTCAAGACCGGCGGCAACTTGTTGCTGCTCGACGAACCCACCAACGACCTCGATGTCGACACACTGCGCGCGCTCGAAACTGCACTCGAGAACTTCCCCGGTTGCGCCGTGGTCATCAGCCACGATCGTTGGTTCCTCGACCGCATTGCCACCCATGTGTTGGCGTTCGAGGGCGATAGCCAAGTGCGTTGGTTCGAGGGCAACTTCAGCGAGTACGAGGCGTGGCGCCACAAGGAACTCGGCTCAGCCGCCGACCAGCCACACCGCATCAAGTACAAGCCGCTCGCCCGCTAAGCAGCTGGGTGGTCCTCGGCGCAATTTCGGAACCATCGCTGCGGTGGTGACGCCAGCCATCGACCTCGCGAACCACCGTGGTTTGTGCGCTGTGTTTGTATCGATTGTGGGCTCCGCACATTGGCGCT
Organism: Ferrithrix thermotolerans DSM 19514; assembly: GCA_945861025.1. Taxonomy (GTDB): domain Bacteria; phylum Actinomycetota; class Acidimicrobiia; order Acidimicrobiales; family Ilumatobacteraceae; genus WLMZ01. The sequence continues at coordinate 3,467 of CAMASN010000073.1, read as the reverse complement.
CCATTTTTTGGAACCGTGAAACCACCCGCGCGCGCCCACGGAGCGACGTGATCGATCTGATCGCCCACTCGATCGCAACCAGGCCAGCAACACCGACCACCGCCGAGCAGCACTGCCTCACGTGCCCCACCAGTAAACAACCGCGAACGCCGGCCAAGATCGATGACGCGGCCAACGGAGTCAACCACCACGCGACGAATCTGACCGAGCAATACGGCAACCAGCAGATCGGCTGGCGCCAAAGGCACACCAGAAACCGTTTGGCACAACCACATTCGCTCGGAGGTTGCAGGTGGATGCGTCATTGGCGGGTTCGCCATTGGCGGACCGAGCGATCCGAAATGACTCTGGACCACAGCGTTGAGGGTCTCGACATTGGTAACGATGTTGACCAGTGGGTCGGCGAACCCCGCCGGCGACGACGCAGCGGCGGCTCCCTTGAGCACGATGCTCAGCAGCGCGTCGTAACGACGTTGACGAGCGGTACGCGCCAACGGGTGTTGGTTTGCCGAGTCGCCATAGGCGGCGACCAGATCAGCACGATCTCGATCTAGTTCGACCCGAGCCTGCTCATCAAGAATGCGGGTGATGATGTCGCCCGACAACGCATCGCCCTGGGCAGTGAGCACATGGCCAGCACCAACCTGCGCGTTGGTGACCCTGCGAGCCTGGCGCGAGAGCTCGTGGTCGCGAATGTTTCCGTCGGGATCGACATGCGCAAGCCAGCGCTCGCACACCCGCGCGAAATCGCGCAGTGTCAGCGACACGGCATAACCGACCAACATCGCCTCGGACTCGGACTCGGCCAGTGCCTGACGACCGCGCTGATTCAGAAACAGCTTGAGCAGCAGTCGCAGTTGATCGTCGCCAATATCGCCCTGCGACGCGGCGAGAGCGGCCCCGGGTAATTCGAGCAACATCGCCGCCATGTTCACCTGCCGCGCTGCTGTGCTGCGCGCGCAATTGGCGACTGCCTGCAACCAATGCGTTGGAGAGTGATGGCCGTCGTCAACAAACGACGAGTTCGACGCGACAGCGGCAATCATCGTTGAGCGAACTGCATGCAAGCGACGGATCTCGCGTTCGACATTCATGAAGACGTCGTCGCGCTGAGCGCCGCCCAGCTTCGAGAATTCGTTCATCACATCGACAACATCGACCACGCACGACCCCATTCAAAAATGACGAACCGGCAACAACCGGACTGGACGGCGAACCGTCGAGATCAATCGGGGAAGATGAACAATCCAACCATATACGAACATATGTTCTATTTGCAACCCTCCTCAAGAAAATTTCAGCGAGTCGCTCGCAGTAACCAATGTGCTGCGAGAATGGCGAAATGTCTCTGCGAACCCTGCGAACCATCTGTGCGGCGATCTTCGTCTGCGGCATCGCCGGTCTGATCATGAGTTCTGTGGCAGGCAACAACAACGGCACCGTGCTCACGGTGGGCGTCACCACCGCGATCGCAGCGATTGCGCTGCTGGCTGCATCGGCAGTGGCTCGTCGCGAACCAATCGACGCATTCGAAGAAGCCGACGCCGAGCGACTTGAGTCACGCGTGCAGATCCTCATCGATGCCGGTGCCCCCGAAAGCGCCGTGCGCGATCTCGTGAGAGAAGCAATGCGCATCGGCCGCCGAACATGAGCCTCGCCGCTGAGGCCGAAACCGACGCCGCGCTCGCCTCACGACTCGCCGTCGAGGCCGGGCAATTGCTCGTCGAGTTGCGCCAGCAATTGTTTAGCGAAGGTGCTCCGCCCTGGGAGGTCAAGGACTCAGGCGACATTGCGTCGCATCGATTCCTGATGAAGGCGTTGCAGGCACTTCGTCCCGACGATGCCGTGCTGTCCGAAGAAGGCGCCGACAACTCGCATCGCATCGGCGCAGACCGGGTATGGATCATCGACCCGCTCGATGGCACCAACGAATATGGCGAACGTGGCCGCCTCGATTGGGCCGTGCATATCGCGCTCTGGGAGCACACGCAGCTCACCGCAGCAGCCGTGAGCCTGCCCGCCCACAACATGGTGTTCGCCACTGATCCTGCACCCCCGTTGCCACCGCGGCGCAGCGACAAGCCACGCATCATCACCAGCCGCAACCGCGCGCCCTATGCCGCCGTGCTTGTTGCCAACGAACTTGAATGCGACGCTGTGCGCCTGGGCTCGGCCGGAGCCAAAGCGATGGCTGTGGTGCTGGGCGAGGCCGACATTTACATTCACGACGGCGGCATGTATCAATGGGATTCAGCGGCTCCTGCAGGCGTGGCCGCTGCAGCCGGCATGCATGTGAGCCGCATCGATGGCTCACCGCTTATCTACAACAGCCCCGACGCATGGCTGCCCGATTTCTTGGTGTGTCGGCCCGAACTCGCCGAGCCAGTGCTCGACGCACTGTGGGGCGACCGCTGGCGGGCTCACCGCGAAAACGGCTGGCAGTAATCGCAGTGGAGTTCAAGGCCACTCGGTACGAGTTAAACGAGCACGTTGCCACCGTGTGGTTGCACCGTCCCGAGCGCTACAACGCATGGACAGGGCGCATGCATACCGAGTATCGCTGGATTCTCGCCGAACTCGAAAAGAATCCTGCAGTGCGGGTGGTTGTACTCACCGGCACTCCTCCGGCATTTTGCGTTGGGGGCGACACCGAAGCATTGGCCGGCCATGCCGAGCGCGGCAGCTACGACACCGGCCTCACCGCCAATACCGCAACTCCCGGGTTCGGTGTTCGACCCGAGTTCGACCACGACTTCTCATTTCAGTACGGCATGCGATTTCCGATCATCGCTGCGATCAACGGAGCCTGCGCAGGCATCGGCTTGGCGCTCGCCTTGTTCTGCGACCTGCGGTTCGCGAGTGCAACGGCGCGCATGACCACCGCTGCACCGAAGCTCGGATTGCCTGCCGAATATGGCCTGAGCTGGACTCTTCCTCGTTTGGTGGGTGTTACTCGAGCTGCCGATCTGTTGCTGTCAGGCCGCGTCTTCACCGCCGCCGAAACTGCCGAGTGGGGACTGTGGAACTCGGTCGAGGCCGACGCAGACGCCACCCTGGCTGCCGCTCTGACCTATGCGCGCACGCTCGCCACAACCGCCGGGCCCAACGCTGTGCGGACAACAAAGGCCCAGATCTACGCCGATCTGTTGCGCCACGACGTCGGAGCTTCGATCACCGAATCGAAGCAGCTGATGAACGAAGCAATGGCCACGGCCGAATATCGCGAAGGCGTGGCTGCACTGCGCAGCAAGCGCCCGCCAGATTTTCGCTAGCCCGCCATCACCTCGGCGGTCCCAACGTCCTATAATTCGGCAACATTTACTGGGGGATAGAAAAAATCATGACAATCGCTATGCAGCCCAACGAACCGGTCGTTTCACCGGCTCCAACCACCGATCGCTTGCCCGGCATCACCACCGCCGCCATCGCATCAATCGGCGCAGGCGTCATTCACGCTGGGGCCATCG
>CAMASN010000072.1 GCA_945861025.1 Ferrithrix thermotolerans DSM 19514 | reverse complement strand
GACTTGGTGATCGGCGCAGTGCTCGTGGCGGGCGGCCGCGCTCCGGTTGTCGTGAGCGAAGACATGGTGCGCAGCATGAAGCCAGGCGCTGTCATTGTTGACGTTGCCATCGATCAAGGTGGCTGCGTCGAGACAATCCATGAGACCACACACAACGACCCGGTTTACAACCTGCATGGGGTGCTGCACTACGGAGTCGGCAACATGCCCGGAGCGGTTCCGCACACCAGCACCTACGCGCTCACCAACGCGACGTTGCCCTATCAACTTGAGGTTGCAATGTTCGGCGCTGGCGGGGCCGCCCGTCGCGACGCGGCGCTTGCGCACGGGGTTAACACGGTCGCTGGCCAACTCACGAATGGGCCAGCGGCCGAAGCATTAGGTATGAGCTTCGGAGATCCGGTGGCACTTCTCACACGCTGATCGAACGACCAAGGAAGCCCCCTACCGACAAGGCGACTAGCGTCGTAGGCATGTCAGTTTCTGTTTTCGACCTCGACCTACCTACGCTCGACTTACTAGACGTTCCATTCGATCAGGCGCAAAGCGTGATGCGCGACATGGCCAACGAGCATTGGATCGTGCGCAATCCGTTTGGCTTTACCGTGCTGCGCTACGACGACGTGGCTGCGGTTCTGCGCGACAAGCGCTGGCACAACGCGGCCGGCGTCCTGCCGCAGCTGATGGGTATCACTGATCCCGAGTTTCTCGCTCGCGACCGTGTCAGCATCCTCAGCGCTGAGGGCGACATGCACACCCGACTTCGCCGCCTTGTAGCACCAGCTTTTTCGCCACGCGCTGCCGACCGTTTGCGCCCGTTCATGCGCGAGGTCATCAACGGCCTCGTCGACCCTGTCGCCGCTCTCGGGCGCGCCGACATCGTGAGCGACATCTGCGAGCCATACCCCATCCCGATTATCTGCGAACTGCTGGGTGCCCCAAAGAGCGACTGGCAGCTCTTCAGCCGCTTGGCCGAAGACGTATTGCGTATCTTCAACGGCAACGTGCTCGAAGAACTACCCATCATCATGAAGGCCCAAGACGAGCTCGACGCCTATACGCGCGAACTCATTGCTGAGCGCCGCTCGAAGCCCGCCGACGACCTCATTACTGCGCTCATCGCAGCCGAAGAAGCTGGCGACAAACTCGACACCGAAGAACTCGTAATGATGGTGAGCGCTGTCATCGTTGGCGGCACCGATACCACTCGCAACCAACTCGGTTGCAGCGTTGCGTTGTTCGCCGAGCACCCCGATCAGTGGGCCATGTTGGTCGATCGACCCGAGCTCGCATCACGCGCAGTCGACGAGACAATGCGCTACTTCGGCGCCGTTCGCGGCACCGGCCGATTCGCCTCCGAAGAGATCGAGTACCGCGGCATCGTCTTTCCCGCAGGCACCATGGTGATGCCGTCCCTCGCTGTTGCGAACCGTGACGACAACGTGTTTGCAGACTCCGGCACGTTCGACATCACCCGTGAGCCAGCCAGCCAGCCGCATCTCACCTTGGGGAGCGGTATTCACTACTGCCTCGGCGCCTCGCTGGCCAAAGCCGAACTGCAAGAGGCACTGCCGATTCTGGCGAAGCGCATGCCCAACCTGCGCATCGATGGCGACATCACGTGGAAGCCCAGCAACGTGGGCATCTTCGGCCCACAGCACCTGCCGGTCACGTTCACCCCAACAAACTGATCGCAGTAAGGCAGATCAGAGTTGGTCGCTCCGGCTACCGTTTGAGCCATGACAATCAAGCTTGGCTACAACACCGGTTATTGGGGCAGCGGCCCACCATCAGGCGCGCTCGATGCAATCAAAGAAGCAGAGCGGCTCGGCTTCGACAGCATCTGGACCGCTGAGGCCTATGGCAGCGATTGCTTCACTCCGCTTGCGTGGTGGGGCGCACACACCTCGACGGTCAAACTCGGCACCGCCATCACCCAGATGAGCGCACGCACTCCGGCCGCGACGGCGATGGCGGCGATGACGCTCGACCATCTCAGCGGTGGCCGCTTCATCCTCGGCCTCGGTGCCAGCGGCCCACAGGTAGTCGAGGGTTGGTACGGTCAGCCGTACCCCAAGCCATTGGCCCGCACGCGCGAGTACGTCGAGATCGTGCGTTCAATCGTGAGGCGTGAAGAACCCGTGAGCCATCACGGCGAGTTCTACAACATGCCGTTCGAGGGTGGCGCCGGTATCGGCAAGCCACTGAAGAGCACCATCCATCCGCTACGCAAAGAGATCCCCATCTTCCTCGGCGCCGAGGGACCCAAGAACGTTGCGCTCGCCGCCGAAATTTGCGACGGCTGGCTGCCGCTGTTTTTTAGCCCCAAGGAAGACGCGTTCTATCGCGACTGCCTCGCCAAGGGTTTCGCTGCGAGCGGCGATCCCACAAAAGCCGACCGTTTCGAAATCGCGTCGACAGTGATGATCGTGCCCGGCGACGATGTCGAGCAGTGCGCCGACCTCGTGCGTCCGTTCCTCGCTCTCTACGCCGGCGGCATGGGCGCCCGCGACGTCAACTTCCACTTCGAACTATTTGCCCGCATGGGCTACGAAGACGTAGCGATCAAAGTGCAAGATCTGTATCTGCAGGGCAAGAAGCAAGAAGCCGCTGCCGCCATCCCACTGGCGATGGTCGAAGATGTCGCTCTCGTTGGGCCACCAGCGAAGATCAAAGACGAATTGCAGCTCTGGAAGCAGACCTGCATCACCACATTCCTCGTCAGCGGACCACAGCAGGTACTCCCCCTGTACGCCGACCTCATCCTCGGTTCCTGAGTCGACGCCGGCTCAACATCCGCACCCCGCGAGCACACGTTGGTGTGACAACCGACCATCACGCCGCGCTTCGAGGCAGCGCGCTTCATCACCGGGCTCTTGAGGGGCGCCCAACTAGAATGCGCCGGTCACCCAACCGGTAAAAGTCGATGCCCCTATCAGTCTCCGAGCACACATCAAAATCCAAAGCTCGCGCCGGCTCCGCTCGCGCTGCCTTTGGCTATCGAGACTTTCGCATTATCTGGATCGGTCTGTTCGCGAGCAACGTGGGCACATGGATGCAGAATCTCGCACTGCCTGCCTACATCGATGCCCGCACGCACAAGGCAACGTGGGTTGCCATCATGGGCTTCGCTCAACTCGGACCGTTGCTGTTGTTGTCTATTCCGGGCGGAGTTCTGGCCGATCGCTTCCCGCGTCGACAGTGGCTCATTACTAACCAAGCACTGCAGATGGTCTTCGCCGTGGCGATTGCGTTTCTCATCGCTCGCGACTCATCGCTGTGGGCGATCTTCGCAGTCCAGTTGGGAATTGGCGTCTTCAACGCACTCGGCGCCCCAGCAATGCAGGCCTCAATCCCACTCTTGCTCAGCAAGGAAGATCTGCCTGGGGCACTCAGCCTCAACTCGGTGATGCTCAACGGATCACGCGTTATCGGACCTGCGCTCGCCGCAGCCCTAATTGGCCTCGGCGTCACCGTGCCGCAAATCTTTGTGATCAACGCAGCCACATATCTGTTCGCTGTGGCGGCGATCGCAGTCATTGTCATCCCTCACGTACAAAGCCGGTCGGTTGAGCGCGGCATGCAAAAGTTGCTCGTTGGCATCCGCATCGCTCGCCAACGCGGCGTGCTGTCACGAATGCTGCTGGCGATGACGGCCTTCTCCTTTTTCTGCCTGCCTTACGTGAGCCTGTTCCCATCAATCGCCCGACTCAACTTCGGCATCGACTCAAACAGCGCAACGTACAAGTGGCTGTACGCCACATGGGGGCTCGGAGCATGTCTCGGTGGGCTCGCTTGCGGCTCAGTGTTCATTCGCTTCGACCGTCGCAAACTCATCGTGTTCGCATTCCGCGGTTTTGCGCTCAGCATGGCAGGCTTCGCCTTAGCCAATGGGCCGATGCTGGCCATCCCCATCGGATTTCTGCTCGGGTTTTTCTACTTCATGGCAGTCACCCCGATGGTCACTATCTTCCAAACCAACATGCGCGACCACGAACGCGCCCGCGTGATGTCGCTGTGGTTCATGGCGTTCGGTGGCACCGTCACGCTTGGGGCGCTTGCGTTTGGCCCAGTTGTCGACCGCTTCGGCCCCAGGCCAGTTCTGTTCATCAGCGTGGCCTCTGCAGTGGCACTCAGTTGGTGGGCCGACCTCATTCGCCGGCCAACTCAGATGCTGCTAGACGACGAGAGCAGCCAGCCGCTCGAGACCCGCAACGCGACTTCCCTTGATGAGCACGGCGTCGTTGCCGGCGAGTGAACCGATCACAGCCTGCGCATCGTTTCGCGCCGGCACGCCATAGTTGTCGGTGCCTACCGCAATCAGTTCGATGTTGCGCTGCCGCAACAGGTGGGCGATAGCTGCGTGGTCGCCTACCGGATCAGCAAGCTCAGCCATCACGCCCAGCACCGCCACACGGCGGCCGCTCACTCGAAGCGAAGCCAGCGTCTCGATCGCGGCGCGCATCGACTCTGGGTTTGCGTTGTATGCATCGTTGATCACGATTGCCCCGGATGCGCTGCGTTTGATTTCCATCCGCCACGGGGACAGCCGCGCCTGACCGACCGCAGCCACTGCTGCATCAAGGTTTACTCCGCACGACGCCGCTACAGCGATCGCGCCAGCGGCATTGGCGGCCATATGTTCACCGCTCACTGCTAGCTGCACAGCGGCCGCACCCCAAGGTGTGTGTAGATCGAATCGCGGCCGAGCAAGGTCGTCGAGCACAAGATTGCCGATGCGCACATCGGCAACCGCAGATCTGCCGAACGTGAGTACTCGACACGCTGCAAGCGACTTCATCGCCAAGACGTGGTGATCGTCGGCGTTCAGCACAGCGAGACCGTTGGCCGGCAGCGCCGTAACGAGTTCGCTCTTGGCCTGAGCGACACCCTCGATACCGCCGAGCAGTTCGGTATGGGCTGCGGCGACGCGCGTGACAAGGCCAATTGTGGGTTGGCCAATGGCGCACAAACGGGCGATCTCGCCGAATCCGCGCATGCCCATCTCGAGCACTAGCGCCTCGGTGTCGTCGGGTGAGTTCAAGATGGTGACTGGCAGTCCGGTCTCGTTGTTGAAGCTTTTCTCGTTGGCTGACGTGCGCAGCCCAGCACTCAGTGCGGCACGAGCAAGGTCTTTAGTGCTCGTCTTGCCAACCGATCCGGTGATGCCAACAACCTGCGCTGTCAGCCGTTGTCGGGCCCATGCGGCCAGGCGCAGTAACGCCCCTGCAGTGTCGGCCACAACCACGGCTGTGCCTGAGCCAGGCTCGCGCTGCGACAGATACGCAGGCGCCCCGCCGCTCAACGCCGAAGCGATGAAGTCATGACCATCGCGTTCGGCTACAAGCGCGACAAACAGTTGTCCCGGCCTCAGACTGCGACTATCAAACGACACGCCGTCGAGGGCTACATCGGGTCCAAAATGTGTGCCGCCAGTGGCGCTGGCAACATCGCTCGCCATGAAACGCATCTCCTCACCGTAGTGGCGACAGCAGCGGCGACGGTGGTTGCCCGTGGTGACCCTGCGGCGACGGCTACCGTTGCGGGATGGCCGACGACCGCATCAATCTCATCGTGATCTTCGGCGGACAGTCGGCCGAGCACGATGTCAGCTGTGTCACCGCAACGCATGTGCTGCGCGCCGTCGATCAGACTCGCTATCGCATCACCCCTGTCGGCATCGACCGCGAAGGACAATGGCACCTCGCTACCGCAGCCGTCGCTGCCCTCGCGAAGGGCGCCGAGGCGTTACCCGATCGCCTCGAAGCTGCAGGCGACAACTTGTCCCCCACACCAATGCTCACCGACGCTCTTCGCAACGGTCCCGTTGTCGTGATGCCGTTGCTGCACGGTCCCCTTGGCGAAGACGGCACGGTGCAGGGCTTGCTCGAGTTGATGGACGTGCCGTTTGTGGGCAGCGGCGTGCTCGGCTCGGCGGTCAGCATGGATAAGGCCATCGCCAAAGAGGTTCTTGCCCACCATCAAATTCCGCAGGCGCGCTGGATCAGCCTGCGCGAGCACGAGGTCAATCCTGTTCGACTCGCAGAGATCGCACACACGCTCGGGCTGCCCGTATTCGTGAAGCCATCGAACATGGGATCATCTGTTGGCGTCACGAAGGCCACCACCATCGACGAACTCATCGCATCCGTCGACCACGCCTTGGGCTACGACGAGTGGATCGTCATCGAAGAAGCAATCAACGGTCGCGAGATCGAAGTCGCCGTACTCGGCAACCTCGAAACCCGCGCCAGCGTGCCCGGCGAGATCGTGCCCGGCAACGAGTTCTACGACTACGAAGACAAGTACATCGCCGACGGCGCGCAACTCATCATCCCGGCTGCGCTCACTGCCGATCAGACCGGAACCGTTCGTGCGCTTGCGCTGCAAGTGTTCGCTGCATTGCGCTGCGAAGGACTCGCCCGAGTCGACTTCTTCTTTGAAGAAAACGGCCGCGGGTTCCTCATCAACGAGGTCAACACGATGCCCGGCTTCACCCCGATCTCGATGTACCCAAAGATGTGGCAAAGCACCGGCCTCACCTATCCGGCGTTGGTCGACGCGCTCATTGAGCTCGCCATCGACCGTCACCGCCGACGCCGCCGCAACACCAAGCACTAACCCCAGCGCAGCCACGCCCGCGCCGAGCGCCCCGCCGCCCCGCCAACCACTGCCCCGCCACTCACCGAGCCCGCGCTCCACTCACTGCTGGGTTTGTTGAAGACTTCAGGTCAACCCCCAACCAATTGTCTTCAACAAACGCTTTGTTGAAGCAAACTGGTGAGTGGATGCGGGACGTCGATGCGGATGCGGGACGTCGATGTGGATGCGGGACGTCGATGCGGATGCGGGACGTCGGTGCGGATTAAGGGCGCAGCGCGGCGAGCAGAAACTCGGTGAGTTCGCGGCGCAGACGTCGCAGGCCCGTGGTGGTGGCCTGCCACTCAACGGCCTGCAAGGCAGTGGGCTCGGTGGCGATACCGGTCACCGTGGCATAGGCAAGCGCCACGACAAGGCCGGGGTCGGCCATCCGCAATCGACCGTTGGCCATTTCTTCACCGAGATACTCAGTGGCCCGGCGCACAAATGGCCGCACTTGATCAGTGAGACGCGCTGCGTGATCGGGCGAGAGCCGCGACACTTCGCGCACTAGCCCCAACAACGCCGGACGACGGACGGCTGGACGCAGCACCGCTTTGATCACCGCTTCGATTCGGGCGAGCGGCTCGTCAGGGGCGGAGCGCACGGCGGCCTCAATCACGGCCGCCAATTCAAGCGCTGTCTGTTCGAGCACAGCATCAAGCAACTCGTCTTTTGAAGGGAACCAATACAGCACGGTCTGCTTGGCAACGCCAACGACGCCGGCGATTTCGTCGAGCGATACAGCCGAAAAGCCACGGCTGCCGAACAGGTCGACGCTGGCTTCAAGGATCGCTGATCGGGTCATGCCTCGTCGGGTTACCATCGCTGTCTACCATATGGTAGAAAAGCGTCTGTGAAAACGATCGCGGAGCCCATACGCCATGATTGCTGAGCAGTTGGCTGGCAAGAGCATCGCTATTACGGGCTCTACAGGCTTCGTCGGAACGGCTCTCGTTGAGCGTTTGCTGCGCAGCGTGCCCGATTGCCAACTGGTGTTGCTCATCCGCGGCGGCAAGCGTGGCGCCCCCGAACGAGCACGTCGCGAGATCTTCAAAAACGACGCGTTCGACCGCCTCAAAGAAGAACTGCGCAGTACCGGCGAGACCTTCGATGCGATGATCGAACGCCGCGTGGTCACCATCAACGGCGACGTGAGCACCGACGGACTCGGGCTCAACGATGCCGATCTCGCCACGCTGGCAACCTGCAACATCGTCATCCACTCAGCCGCCGCCGTGGCATTCGACTCCCCACTCGACACCGCTGTCGAGATCAACCTGCTCGGCCCTACACGTGTAGCCCAAACCCTCAACGATCTCGGCGTGGCCCCACACTTGGTGGCCGTCAGCACCTGTTACGTGGCAGGCAACCGTCGCGGCAATGCGCCCGAAGAACTCGTGAGCGAAGGCCCATTCGACCTTGGTCTCAGCTGGCGCAAAGAAGTGGCCGCATCGCGCCGCTTGCGCAGCGACACCGAATCAGCGAGCCGTCAGCCCGACAGGTTGCGCAGTTTCCGCGCCGACGCACGCAAAGAACTCGGCGCAGCGGGCGCTCCGGCGTTGGCAGCCAAGACCGAGCACCTCCGCGAAAAATGGTGCACCGACGAACTGGTCGAGGCCGGACGCGCTCGCGCCGCCAGCATCGGCTGGCCCGACGCATATGCGTACACCAAGGCCCTCGGCGAGCAAGCGCTGATGGAGACCAAGGGCAAGGTGCCGGTCAGCATCGTGCGACCTTCAATTATTGAGTCGGCGCTGCAAGAGCCGCGCCCAGGTTGGATCCGCGGCTTTCGCATGGCCGAGCCGGTCATCATCAGCTACGCCCGCGGATTGCTCACCCAGTTCCCAGGCGTACCCGAAGGAACCGTCGACGTCATCCCAGTAGACATCGTTGTCGCCGCCATCATCGCCGTCGCCGCCTTGGGCCCCGAGCAGGCACCACGTATCACCCAGGTGGCAAGCGGCGGAATCAATCCGTTGAAGTACAAACTGCTCGTCGACAACGTGCGCTCGTGGTTCACCGAGCATCCGCTGTACGACGCCGAGGGCCAACCAATCGTTGTGCCCGAATGGCAGTTCCCCGCACGCGGAAAAGTGCAACAGCAACTCAAGCGCGCCAAGACAGTGGCCACTCGCGCCGAGCAAGTTCTGCAGATGCTTCCGTTGCGCGGCACCCAAGCCACATGGGCGGCCAAGCTCGACGAACGCAAGCAAGACATCGAGCGCGCCTACGAGTACGTGCAGCTCTACGGCCTGTACACCGAGTGCGAAGCGATCTATCAAGTCGACAACCTCATGTCGGTCTGGAACTCGCTGTCTGCACACGATCAGGCCACGTTTAACTGCGACCCACGCTCGGTCGACTGGACCAAGTACGTCACCACCATTCACCTGCCCTCGGTGGTTGCGCATGCACGCGTGAAATCGACGCCGGGCAAGAACCGCAACGATCGCCCCGAGCGCATGCGCCGCAACGTGTTGTCGCCCGAGCGTCATGTGGCTGCGTTCGATCTTGAGAACACGCTGATCTCAAGCAACGTTGTCGAGAGCTTTTCATTCCTCGCAACGCGTCGACTCAACATGCCCGAGCGGATGCGCTATGTACTGCGCACGCTCGCTCAGGCCCCAGGGCTCAGCAGTATGGACCGCAAGGACCGCGCCGATTTCCTGCGCTACTTCTACCGCCGATACGAAGACGCTCCCATCGGCCAAATCGACGAGGACTCCAAGGATCTCTTCACTCAGCTCATCGTCACCAAGAGCTTCCCGGCCGGCATCCGACGGGTCCGCGAACACCGCGCACTCGGACACCGCACCGTGCTCATCACCGGTGCTCTCGACTTTGTTGTCGCCGGCCTGAAGCCGTTGTTCGACGAGATCATCGCCGCCGAAATGACCGTGCGTCCCGATGGCACCTACAGCGGCGAACTGGCCAAGGTGCCGCCCACCGGCGAGACACGCGCACAGGTGCTCGCCGACTACTGCAAGGCCGAGGGTCTGCTGCTCGAAGAGTCGGTT
>CAMASN010000071.1 GCA_945861025.1 Ferrithrix thermotolerans DSM 19514 | reverse complement strand
GCCGCCGCAATCGAGATGAAGCCCGGCGCCACATTTGATCCAGTTGCATTTGCAACTTTCCTGTCCGAGCAACGCGACCTCGGTACGAAATGGGCTCCGCGTTTCGTGCGACTCGTCACCGATATGCCGCTTACAGCGAACAACAAGGTGAACAAACAACCGTTGCGTTCGGTGGGCTGGGCAACCTCCGACGATGTCTGGTGGCAGCCCGAACGGGGCCAGGCATACCGCAGGTTCACCGCGCTAGACGCAGCTGAACTCACCGCCGAGTTCGCCAAGCACGGCCGGTCAGAGTTCTTGCCTCGACCAAGCCCCAGCAGCTGAGCAGCGGCCGCTACTCGCCGATGAGTTGACCACGGCCAGCGCGATGCACTGAGTCGCGCAACGCGTCGGCATCGGCGGCCGTGAAGCGCCGATACGCGAGTTCTTTGCCGGGCCTAAACCACAGTTCGTCGCTCACTCGCCACTGCTCTTTCACGAGTTCGCGCTTGAGGATCTTGTTGGTCTGCGTCATCGGGAAATCGGTGACGATACGCACGTAGGTGGGCGCCCATTTTGAGCCCAGATCAGATTGCTCTGACAAGAAAGTTGTAAATGCAACTGGATCGAACGCTGCGGCGTCGGTGAGTTGCAGTGCGATCATCACTCGGTCACCGATCTCGGCATCGGGCACTCCGTAGGCCGCCGCCAGCACCACGCCGGGGTAACGCATCAAGATTCGTTCGATGGGAGCTCCAGAGAAGTTCTCGCCATCGACACGAATCCAATCGGCGCTGCGGCCCGCGAAATAGAAGAAGCCCTCGGCATCGCGGTATGCCAAATCGCCGGTCCAGTACGCACCGTCGCGCAGGCGTTCGGCGTCGGCCTCAGGGTTGTTCCAGTAGCCCTCAAACGTGCCGCGGGTGCCGTTCACGATCTCACCAATTGCCTCATCGGAGTTGAGTAACTTGCCGCTGTCGTCGAACTCGACTCGCGGGCACTCGAGACCAGTGTCGGCATTGAGCACCCGAATGGTGGGCGCACCAACGCCGAGTGCGCCTTGGGGCATGCCCGGAACGCGAATGATCGAGGCGCCGGTTTCGGTTTGGCCATAGCCATCGCTGAGACGGCAACCGAAGCGCTCGGCGAACCGTGCCAGATCGCTTTCGGCGGCTTCGTTGCCGTACCCGCGCACCAATGGATTGTCGGCGTCGTCGGGCTGCTCTGGCGTGGCCAACACATAGGCCAACGGCTTGCCCACATAGTTGAAATAGGTGGCATTGAACCGACGCACGTCGGGCAGGAAACCGCTGGCGCTAAAGGTGCGTCGCAACGCCACCGCCGCGCCAGAAACCACACTGGGCGCCCACGCTGTGAACAATGCGTTGCTGTGAAACAGCGGCATCGAAATGTAGGTGACATCGGCTTCGCATAGCGCGGTGAGACCCATCATCGAACCCGCAACATTGTGCAAGCGACCGTGCGAGGTGATGACCGCTTTGGGCGCGCCACTAGTACCGCTGGTGAACAGCAGCAAAAACTGAGCCTCGGATGGATAGGCGGCGGCAACTGCATCGGCGCCACGGTGAGGCGCCAAAGCGGCGGCGTACTCGGGGGTGTCAACCACAAGCACGCGATTGTTCGCCGCCCCAAGATCGAGGCCATCGAGCAGATGCACTTGGCTTGGTTCGGTGATCACGATCTGACAACCAGTGAACGTGATGTCGCGAGCGAGTTCGGCTCCGCGTCGGGTGGGGTTGATACCCACAACCGTGGCGCCGACGAGTGCTGCTGCACCGAGCCACATCGTGAAGTCGGGAACATTTTCGAGCAATACCCCGATGTGTGGCGGACCGTCTTGGCGCATCTGCGTGAACAGCGAAGCCCGAGCCGCGCATTGCGCGACCCACTCTCGGTAGGTGATAACCGTATCCTCGAACAACACCGCCGGACGGTCGTCGTTGGCGCGGGCAAGAACGTGATCAGCAAACGTTGGCACGATGGGTGATGTTACGTCAGCGCGGCGAATACGGTTGCAATTCTGCGGCACCCCGGCAACGATGACTGCGTGCCGACCGACGTCATTGGAGCCTGTCCCCTCGATTGCCCAGATGCGTGCAGTTGGGTCGTCACGGTCAACGACAACGGTCAAGCGGTGAAGCTGCGCGGCAATGCCGATCATCCGCACACCCGAGGCGGGCTGTGCGTGAAGGTGAACCCGTATCTCGAGTTCAGCAACGACCCCTCGCGACTGTTACACCCAATGAAACGGGTGGGTCTCAAGGGCTCGGCGCAGTTCGAACGCATCTCGTGGGACGAAGCGCTGACCACGATGGCCACCAAGCTCAGCGGCATTATTGCCCAGCACGGCGGCGACTCGATCTGGCCGTTCGATGGCACCGGCACCGTTGGCTACCTGCAGGGTTGCGGGGCACCACACCGCTTTTGGAACGCCATCGGTGCGGCACGCCACCACACCAGCATCTGCTCGATCTCGGGTCATCTCGGGATGAGCTATAGCTCGGGTTCGGCAGCCGGCATGGACCCCGAAGACATCGTGCACTCGAAGCTCATTGTCTTGTGGGGATCAAACACACTCACCTCGAATCAGCACCTCTGGCCGTTCATCGAGCAAGCCCGCGCCCTCGGCGCCTACGTGGTGGCCATCGACCCTGTGCGGCACCGAACAGCCGAGCGGTCCGATCAACACATCGCGCCGCGCGTCGGCACCGACGCAGCGCTTGCGCTTGGCTTGTGCCATGTGATCGCCAACGACGGCGTCGATAGCCACTTTCTCGCTGACCGCACGTCGGGTTGGGCAGCGTTCGAGGATTCACTGGTCGACTACTCGCCCAGTCGCGTCGCCGAGATCTGCGACATACCTGCCAAGGTCATCGTCGATCTCGGTAGGCGTATGGCGACCACGCAACCAATGGCCATCAAGCTCGGCCAGGGCATGCAGCGCCACCGCCATGGCGGTCAGACCGCGCGAGTGATCTCGTGCCTGCCAGCGCTCACGGGCGACTATGGGCGGCGCGGCGGTGGGCTTGTCTACAGCACCTCTGATGCATACATGCTCAACGGCTACAAGCTGTCCCGACCCGACCTGCGCACCGGCGAGCGTCAGACATTAGTGATGACCCGATTGGGTCGCGAACTGCAGCGAGCCGACGCCAACGTGAAGGCGCTGTTCGTGATGGGCGCCAACCCAATGGTGTCGAACCCCGACCAACGCTTGGTGCGCGAGCAACTGTCACGCGACGACCTCTTCACCGTGGTGTTCGACGCGTATCAGACCGACACTGCGGCCTACGCCGATCTCTTGTTGCCGTCTACCTTGCAGACCGAACACACCGAAATCATGGAGTCATTCGGGCACCTGTATCTCAACTGGAACGAACCTGCGGTTCTGCCACCCGGCGAGTGCCTGAGCAAGACCGAGTTCATGCGTCGCCTCGCAGCAGCAATGGGCCTCACCGAGCCCGCACTGTTCGCTACCGATCTCGAACTGGCGGCTGATCTTCTCGATGCTCCGCTGTGGCGCGAGGCCGGCATTGGCGTGGCCGAATTGCGTGCCGCGGGTTGGCTGCGCATCCCTGGCACCGAGGCCTACTCGCCGTTCGCAACACGCTTCGCTACCGCATCGGGCCGGTTCGAGTTCGCGTCAGATCGCGCCGAGCGCGACGGGCACGGACGCCTTCCAAACTTTCGACCACCCAGCGAAGCAGCAAACGACGAGCCCGGAACCTTTGCTCTCGTTTCGCCAGCCAGCCACTTCTATGTGAACTCAGTGTTCGCAGGCATTGACCGCAACATCGAACGCAGCGGCGAGCCCACCGTCACCGTGTGCGAACACGACGCAACGCAGCAAGCACTGGTGCATGGCGAACTCGTATCGGTCAGCAACGACCGTGGTTCGTTCGTGGCGCGTCTCGAGGTTGGACCTGCGGCTCGACCCGGCGTTGCGGTCACCGCCAAAGGCGCATGGACCAAGGTGTTTAGCGATGGTCACTCAGTGAATGTCACCGTGGCCGAACGCGACAGCGATATGGGCAGCGGCGCCGTGTATCACGACAACCGCGTGCGCATCAGCGCCTACCAGCCGCGGAACTGAACCTCGCGGCGTTCGATAAACGCAGCGACGCCCTCTTTGAAGTCTTCGGTCTGACTGGCTAACTCTTGTGCCCACGCTTCGTCTTCGAACGCAGCCTTGCGGTCGCTGTCGAGCGAACGGTTGAGCAACCACTTCGCCAACGACACGGCCTTCGTGGGGCCATTGGCCAAACGCGCTGCCCACTCGGTAGCAGCCTCGGCGAGATCGGCAGCGGGCACCACTTTGTTGATCAGGCCAATGCGCTCGGCATCGGTGGCCGACAGATCGTCGCCAAGAAAGATCAACTCTTTGGCTTTGGCCAAACCAATCATGCGCGGCAGCAAGTATGCGCCGCCGCCATCGGGCGTGATGCCGCGACGCACGAACACTTCGATGAAGCGACTGGTATCGGCCGCAATGATGAGGTCGCACGCTAGGGCGATGTGAGCGCCAATGCCCGCAGCGGTTCCGTTGACAGCACAAATGACAGGCTTCTCGCAATCGAGAATGCTGCTCACCAGACGCTGTGCGCCGCGCTTGATGTTGCGACCGACATCGCCCATTGTTCGCTCTGGCGCACCTTCGGGGCGTGGCGACTCGGGGATGCGTGAGACACGCAAATCGGCGCCGGTGCAAAAGTGCTTGCCGTTTGCGGTGAGCACAACGACTCGCACATTGAGATCGCCGCTGGCCGCTTCGAAGAGTTCGATCAGATGGTTGCGCTGATCGGGCGTGAGCGCGTTGGCAGCATCGGGACGGTTGAGCGTGATTCGGGCAATGCCGTCTTCACAGCTATACAGGAGGTCATCGGTATCGGTCATCGTGCGCCCTTCAGCGTGCAGTAACGGTTTGTGTGTCGCGCCCACTGTGCAGCACAGTTCCGGGAGTTGCCCCGGTTGGTTGGCCATTCTCAATGATCGACACGCCGTTCACAAACACGCGGGCCACGCCCTGCGAGCCGGCAGTGAGGCGAGCCGAGTCGCCCGGAAGGTCGACGACCAATGCGGCCTGATCGCTGTCGACGGTGGCAGGGTCGAAGATGAAGATGTCGGCGATTGCGCCCTCGCGCAGCACGCCGCGATCGCGCAGACCAAACAACTCGGCTGGCGCCGATGTCATCAACTGCACGGCCCGCTCTACGGAGATCAGCTGACGCCCGCGAATGCAGTCGGCCAAGAAACGAGTGGGATATGGCGCTCCGCACATACGGTCGAGATGGGCGCCAGCGTCGCTGCCGCCAATCATTGCTCGTGGGTCGTTCCAGAGCTCGGCACGCATCCGCCATGACTCGTCGTCGTCGTCTTGCGGCGTAGGCCACAACACCGTGCGACAGTCGTCGGCGCACACGATGTCGAGCAAGGTGCCAAAGTTGCTGCACCCGCGCTCGGCCGCGATGTCTTTGACGATGCGACCCTTAAGGCCCTCGTTGGCCGCTGAATAGGTATCGCCGATGACATACTCGCTCCAGTCGGCGAGACGACGGAACACACCCGCAGCGGGTGACTGCGACAGCTCGAGCAGGCGCACGCGGGTATCGGCATCGTTGAGTCGAGCGACGCGCTCGGCCACGGGCACGCCGAGCACCTGCTGCCAGCCCGGGATGAGCCACAGACCGCAGAACGTAGCGAAGCTCATGTTCATAGGAACCTGCACCGGCATGGTGAGCGCAACGACGCGACCGCCAAGTTCGGTGGCGCGATCGCTGGCAAGCACTTGGCGTGGCACGCGCTCGGGAACACGCGAATCAACTGACAACACGTTCCAGTTCATCGGACGGTTCGCTGCAGCACTCATCCGCCCAAGCAGTTCGATTTCGTCATCGGCGAATTGATCGAGACAGCCGGGCACGATGCCCTCGAGTGTGGTGCCCTCGTGCATGCCTGTCTCTTCACAGAGTGCGATGAGCTCGTCGGGTGTTGCCCACCGACTCGCAACTGGCTCGCCCTCACCGTCGCTGTGCGACGTGCTATTGGTAAACGAGAACCCGAGCGCACCGGCGCGAATTGCAGCAGCCAACTCGGCGCGCATGGCCTCAACCTGAGCGGGGTCGGCAGCGCTGCCAACGGCTTCGCCGCCCATCACGTAACGACGGATCGCGCAGTGACCAACGAGGAACCCTGCGTTCACAGAGATGTTGCCTTCAAGGCGACCGAGATACTCGGCGAAGGTTTCCCAGCTCCAGTCGGTGCCGTGTTCGAGCGCTGCGAGAGGCATGCCCTCGACCTTGGCCATCATCTTGCGCAGATAGTCGGCATCACCTGGAAGCAAGGGCGCCAGCGTGAAACCACAGTTGCCACCGATGACTGTGGTGACGCCGTGGTTGCTCGATGGGCTTGCCGTGGGATCCCACAGCAATTGAGCGTCGTAGTGCGTGTGCGGATCGACGATGCCCGGGGCCACAACGAGTCCCGTGGCATCGAACACTTCGGTGGCCGCGTCGGTGATGTTTCCGATCGCAACGATGCGACCATCGCGGACGCCGATGTCGGCAACCACTGCTGCGGCACCGGTGCCATCGATCACCGTGCCACCTGAAACGATGAGATCAAACATTGCCCTGCTCTCCATTGGAGCTCCCCATTAGAATCTGACGGACCGTCAGATTCTAGACTGTCGGCGGCCTCACAAGGGCCACGAGGTACCGCTCATTCATTCAGAGCTACACAGGGGGACACGACATGTCGAAGCACTATCGGTTATTGATCGGCGGCGAATGGGTCGACGGAGCCAACGGCACCTACAGCATTGTGAACCCCGCCACCGAGGAGATCGTGGGCGAAGCGCCTGAGGCCTCAGTGGACCAGGCACTGGCCGCCGCACGCGCCGCGCAAGAGGCGTTCCCCAAGTGGGCCAGCACTCCCCCCGCAGAGCGCGCCCGCCTGCTCGACGCCGTCAGCGCCAAACTGCGCGAACGAGCAGGCGATCTCGTCCCGCTCATCATCAGCGAGACCGGCGCCACCGCAACCGTGGGTTCGCGTATGCAAGTGCCCGTGGCCATCGAGCGCTTCGAGCGCTACGCACGCGGCGCAATGAAAGACCTCAACATTCCGCTCTCGCCTTCACCAACGCAGGCCACTCCCCTTGCTCCTGGCGGACTCATCGGCGCTGTGGTGAACCGTCAGCCCGTGGGCGTGGTGGCTTGTATTTCTCCCTACAACTTTCCGCTTGTGAACATGGTTGGCAAGATCGCTCCGGCACTTGCCGTGGGTTGCACCGTCGTGATGAAACCAGCACCGCAAGATCCGCTTGCTGTCATCGAACTCGCCGAGATCATGCACGAAGTCGGCTTCCCGCCGGGCGTCATCAACGTGATCACCTCGTCGCGTCCAGAGCCCTCGGTTGCGCTCACCGAAACACGCGACGTCGACATGGTCAGCTTCACCGGTTCTACCGGCGTAGGTGAGCGCATCTTCGAGGCAGGTGGCAAGACCATGAAGCGCCTGTTGCTCGAACTCGGCGGCAAGGGTGCGGGCCTCGTGCTCGCCGACGCCAACCTCGATGTGGCCGTGGGCGCCATCGGCAGCGTGTGGTCGTTCCACACCGGCCAGATCTGCACTGCCCCAACCCGCGCCATCGTGCACCGCAGCCGCTACGACGAACTCGTCACCCGGCTCACCACCTATGCATCGCATCTCAAGGTGGGCGACCCCACGGCCGCCGACACCTTGGTGGGTCCGGTCATCTCGGCCGCCCAGCGCGACCGTATCGAGGGATACATCGCTGCGGGCGCCAACGAGGGCGCCGAGATCGTGGTCGATGGTCGCCGTCCAGCCCATATGGACCGCGGCTTCTACGTAGCGCCCACACTGCTCGCCGGTTGCCGCCAGGGCATGACCCCGGTGCAAGAAGAAATCTTCGGACCCGTGGTTGTGGTTGTTCCGTTCGACGAAGACGAAGAAGCCATCTCGATTGCGAACAGCACCGATTTTGGTTTGTACGACTACGTGTTCAGCACCGACAGCGACCGCGCCTATCGCACCGCCAAACAACTGCGCAGCGGAAACGTGGGCATCAACACCGCACAGCGCAACCACGACGCACCGTTTGGTGGTTTCAAGATGAGCGGCGTGGGGCGCGACGGTGGCGACTTCGGCATGATTGCCTACACCGAGATGCAGACCATCGTCTGGCCCGGCTGAGGCCGACTGAGGCCGACTGAGGCCGACCACTGAACGAGTTCAGCTCAACGGCAAAACGATGTCGGTCGCGAACTGATCGATATAGCCCTTGTAGGCCGCCGCAACTTCGTTGAGGTTGCGGCGATCACCGGCGCTCACGTTGCCCATCGCCCACGGCATGCAAATAGTGCCCGTGATGCCAAGCTCTTCTTCGGCGCGACGGTAGATGTCGAGCGTTGGCATTTCGTAGAGACCACAGATGATCTCGAACGACGATGTGTCGCGGTCTTCGGCTGCCAACAACTCTTTGAGCCGACCCACATGGTGTGCGGCTTCGTCCCACGGATAGGCGTTACCGATCCAGCCGTCGGCGTAGCGGGCCGCACGCTTGAGCGCGGCGTCGGTATGGCCTCCGGAATAGATGGGCACTGGCGTTGGGGGATGCGGCTCGAGGGTGAGCGCTGGGATGTCGTAGTACTCGCCGTGCCACTCGACCCATCCGCCCTTCCACAGTTCGCGCAGCGCTGGGATCATCTCGTTGAGTCGCTTACCGCGGTTAGAAAAGTCTTGACCCTGCAGGTCGAACTCTTCCTTCATCCACCCGGCACCGACGCCAAGCGCAACGCGACCGTTTGAAAGCACTGCAGCGGTGGCCACTTCTTTGGCCACTTGCAAAATGGGCCGATGACCGGCGATGTAGATGTTGGTGGTGAAGTGAAGCTGCGTGGTGACACTGCTCATCGCGCCGATGAGCACCCACGGATCTGGCCACGAGGTCTCGGGGGCCCAGATGGGACGGCCGTCGGGGTGTGGCGAGTAGGGGTACTTGCTCACGAGTTCGCGCGGGTACACAAGGTGATCACTAATGAGCAGACCGTGGTAACCGGCTTGATCGAGCAGGTGCGCAATGTGCACCAACTCGTTGGTGTTCATGAATGCAGTGGCGCACCAAAACTTCATCGTGAGGCGCGGGTCATGCCGAGGCCAACAGTGGCCACGATGTCTCGCTGAATCTCGTTGACGCCGCCACCAAAGGTATTGATCTGCGCCATGCGACCGGCCTGCTCAACTTCGCCGTGCAGCACTGCACCGGGCGACCCAGCGCGCAGATGACCGAATGGTCCGAGGACCCCGATGAGCAGTTTGTAGACCTCGACGGCGCGCTCGGTGCCGAACACTTTGACCGACGATGACGCTTGTGGTGTGAGCGTGCCGTCGTTGACGGAGCGCACGAGCTTCCAGTTCATCAGCTTGAGGGCCTCAAGAATGGCCTTGCACTTCGCGAAGTCGGCTTGCACCCACGGCAGATCGAGCATGCGCTGATCGTTAGCCGCGCCGGATGGCTCGAGCAAGGCCCATGCAACAACGTCGTCGTACAGACGGTGTGTGAGAGCGGTGAGCGCTGCGAGGCCAACGCGCTCGTGGTTGAGCTGCGTGGTGATGAGCTGCCAGCCGCGGTTGATCTCGCTGACCACGTTGCCCTTGGGCACGCGCACATCGGTGTAGTACGTGGCAGTTGTTACGTTGCCGCCAACCGTGACGATGGGTGTCCACGAAAAGCCAGGTGCGTTGGTGGGCACGATGATGATCGAGATGCCCTTGTGCTTGGGGGCCTCTAGATCGGTGCGACAAGCCAGCCACACGTAGTCGGCTTGGTTGGCTCCGCTGGTGTACACCTTGTTGCCGTTGATGACCCATTCGTCACCATCGAGCACCGCAGAGGTGCGCAGCGACGCAAGGTCGGTGCCCGACTCGGGCTCGGTGTAACCAATAGCGAAGTTTGTCTCGCCGGCCAAGATGCCAGGCAGGAAC
>CAMASN010000070.1 GCA_945861025.1 Ferrithrix thermotolerans DSM 19514 | reverse complement strand
GGCTAGGCCAACGCTGAGGGCTGTGCTGTTACTGGCAATGTTCAGTGTGGCTGCTCGGGCAGTTTGTGCTGCTGGAGCGAAGGTCACGTCGATGGCGCATGTCGCCAACGGAGCGATGGCACCGGTGGTGCAGTTCTGCGATGCAATCGCGAAGTCTGCGGCACCGGTGATCGTGGTGGCCGACACTTCGGCGTCAAGGTTGCCGATGTTTTTGATGACCACGGATTGTGCGGGCGAGGTGTTCGCCACAGCGCGGGTTCCGAAGTCGAGGTTGGCTGGCTTGGCGATGAGCACGGCTACCGATTGGCCGGCGGTGAGTGCGTAGCCGGTTGCGCGTACCGACACAGTTGAGTTGCCAGCGTTGCTGAGAATCGCAATGGTGGCCGTCTTCAACTGGCTTGGGGTGATGGTGGTCGGGCGAAAGCGCACCGACACGTCACACGTGCCGCCTACAACCACTGGGGTTCCCGAGCATGTGTTCGTCACCACGAACTGGTCGGCGTCGGGGCCAATAGCGCGAACCGAGGAGACAATGAGTTCGGTCGAAGCATCGGTGCCGAAGCCGGCGTTGGTCACGAGCAACAGGCTGGCTGCCGACGTTGTTAGGGGCGCGGTGACCGTGGTGGCTGGGAGGTCGATTGTGGTCGAACTGGTCGACACGATCGGGCCGGCCAACGGTGCGTTGCAAGCAGCAGAAAATGGGCCAGGTGCGATTCCATCGGCGACCTCGAAGATGGTGCTACCCGTTCCGCCGCCGAGCCAAACGATTCGGCTTTCGCTGGCTAATGCCAACTCCATGTCGACAGCGTTGAGTTCTGTCCACACAGCAGTCCAGTTGCCCGCGTCATCGGCGGTCAACTGGGTGCCGGTGGTTGCCAAGGTGTCGAGGGGCCCGGCGATCAGAAGTCTCATATTGGCATGCAGTCCGCCAGTGAAACGGGCTGCTGCGCCGCTCAGGGCGCCGGCCTCAAGCTCACTCGCACGCATCCCGTCGCCATTGCCTTTTAGGG
This sequence comes from Ferrithrix thermotolerans DSM 19514, assembly GCA_945861025.1. Lineage (GTDB taxonomy): Bacteria > Actinomycetota > Acidimicrobiia > Acidimicrobiales > Ilumatobacteraceae > WLMZ01. The sequence goes on along the minus strand of CAMASN010000070.1, from coordinate 9,347 downwards.
CGGTGCCGCTCATCTCAACGCGGCCGGGGCCGGTTTGATGAACGGTTTCGGTCACCGTGACGTTCGCGGTTGTGGTCTGGTCGATAGCAAGAGGAACATGAGCAGCATCGAGGCCAGTAAGGCGAACAATGTCGCCGCCGACGATGTTCGGCGTGACGGTGTTCCAACATGCTCCGCCGGGGTGGTTCACTTCGACACCGCCGTCATCAGGAATCAGGTCGTGCGCGAAACCAACGACAACGCCGTCTCGAATGACGTCGACATTGACGAATGGGTACGCCGACCAGCCGTCGGCGGAGATGAAATCGCGAGCAGGGAACGACACGATCGCTCCGGTGAGCGGCGGCTCACTGATCAGCGGCACCGCACCGGCGACGCCACTGAAGATGGGAAGGTAGAACCCTCCGCCGAGCATCGAGGCCACGATGGCGATCGCTGCGGTGCGCCGACGACGGTATGTCGCGGCGCTCTTGCGTTGTGAGCCGGAGCTCTCGGTGCTGGGGTCGAACGACATTGCGTCCGTGTCTCGCTTGTTCATCGGTATCCCTGTTTCTGTCCAGACCTCTCGCGAGATCATCGGTTCCTGTGAACAACAGTGACAATGTGCGGCCTTTATTGCCATAAGCCGATGGTGCCAGCCTTGATGCTGCGAGAACAGGCGACTCGACTGTCTTGAGCAACTACGACCTCCGACCCCTGTTCTTCATGGCGAGCTTTGAAATATCGGGCGAATGTGAGCGATCGCTGCCGTTCAGGTCCCGCTTGCGCGATTTGGCAACACAAGCCGGTCGCCGTTGCTAGTACCAGTGTCGGGCGCGTACCTGCATGGCTGATGGCCTACTGTTCAGTCATGCATGACTCCGTCACGGTGTATATGGCAGCAACTCCCGAGCAGATCTGGCAGTTGGTGAGCGATGTCACCAAGATCGGGCGTTATAGCCCAGAGACCTTTGAAGCCGAGTGGCTCGATGGAGCGACAGGGCCCGCTGTGGGTGCGCGTTTTCGTGGTCACGTGAAGCGCAACGGCAAGGGACCGACCTATTGGACCACGTGCGAAGTGGTCACCTGTGAACCAGGTGTTGAGTTCGCGTTCGCTGTTGGCGGCGCCGATAAGCCGCTCAACGTGTGGGGCTACAAGCTGGTGCCGTCGGGCGATGGCACCGATGTCACTGAGTCGTTCAGGCTCACCCCCAACCTGGCGATGCGTGTGTATTGGGCGCTGCTCGGGTGGGCTCGCGGCAAGACCAACCGCAACGGCATGCGTGCCACCCTTGAGCGCATCAAGACCGAGGTCGAGTCACACCCGTAGAGGGCTTGGCTCGGTCGGCAGCAGTTCGCGGTAGCCGGCGGCGGTCGCGTGCGATAGAACGTATGTATGCCTATTGCCTGTGTCTATTGCGGTGGCCAACACCAGCGCCCAAGCGACGTTCGCGAGTGTTGGCAACGAGGCGAAAGCGCCAGCGCCGAGATGTCGACGGTGTCGACGGTGTCGCCTGTGTCGCCTGTGTCGCCTGTGTCGAGTAAAGCGTTTGTGCAGTGGGCTCGTAGCGGTCCGTCGCAGCTAGGCCGCGGCATTGTGCTGTGCGCCGGAGCAGAGATTCCCCCGGAGTGGTTGGGTGCGGCTCGCATTGTTATCGACCAAGCGGTTCTCGGCGATGCTCACGCAACCGTGCTTGAAATGGCGGCTCACGCCGCAGCGGGTCGGCGGGTTGCTGTCGAGCTTGCGCCTGATGTTGTCGAGTCGTTTCGCGAGCCAGCAAGCTCGGTCACATCGCTGCCGCCATACCAACTTGGTCCACGATTCACGTTTGCTCTCGAGCTACTGCATCACCTCGTGTGGAGCAACGCCATCGACGCCACCACTGAGCAACCTCATTGGCATCTAATCGATGCGGCCATCGCTCTCGGCGCTACAGCTGTGCACGACGGCCCTGGCGATGTCGAGCTACCCGACGGGTCGCGGGTGTGGCTCGATGGCGGACCCGCCCGGTGCTGCGGACCCATCGACGGCCTTGCTGTTCTGCATGCCGTGGCTATCGAGCACGCCTCGCTCGTGGTGCCCGTTGGCGCCGATGCCACCATCGAACTCGCACCCGACCAACGCGCCGCAGTGCTTCACTCGGGCGGTGCAGCGCGCATCATTGCTCCGGCCGGAAGTGGCAAGACGCGGGTGCTCACCGAGCGCGCTCGGCACCTTGTGAACGCTTGGCGGTTGCCGCCAAGCGCGGTCAGTCTTGTGGCCTTCAACAAGCGTGCCCAAGAAGAGATGCAGGCTCGCACCGACGATCTGCGCGGGCTGCGCGTGCGCACGCTCAACGCAATCGCGTTGGCCATTGTGAACGGCAGCGCTCCGTTTGTTCGTCAGAGTCGCAACTACCGAACCATCGACGAGATCGATGTGCGTCGCATCATCGGGCGACTCGTGCAGTTTCCGCGCAAACGCAATACAGACCCGGTCGCCACATGGATCGAAGCGCTCAGCATGGTACGTCTTGGCCTGCGCGGCCCGGCCGATGTTGAGGCGATTTACGACGGCGATGTCGATGGGTTCGCTGCGTTTTGGCCGAAGTATCGCGCCGTACTCGAGGCCGAAGGTGCCATCGATTTTGACGACCAGATCTACCGCGCTATCGAGATGTTGCTCGCCGATGCCGAGACGCGTCGTGTTGCCCAGCGCGCGTGTCGGCTCTTGCTTGTCGACGAATTTCAAGACCTCACGCCGGCGCACGTGCTGTTGGTGCGGCTGTTGGCGGCACCCGACTTCAGCGTGTTCGGCGTAGGCGACGACGACCAAACCATCTATGGCTACAGCGGTGCCGACCCAGCGTGGCTTATCGATTTCGAGTCGCTGTTTCCCAATGCAGGCATGCATCCGCTTGAGGTGAACTATCGCTGTCCTAGCGATGTGGTGCAGGCCGCCGATCGTTTGGTTCGACACAATCGGCGCCGCGTCGCCAAGGTCATTCGCGCTGGGCGCCCCGACACTCAGGGGCTGCGCGTTGTTGCCGCTGTCGACGCACTTGGTGCCACGGTGGCTGCAGTGCTTGCCGCTGTTGAGGCAGGGGTCGACACGGCCGATATCGCCGTGCTCACGCGCGTGAATGCGTTGCTCGCGCCTGTGCAACTTGGCCTCAGTGCAGCGGGCGTCGCCGTTAGCGGCGGCGTCGGCACAGAGTTCTGCGAGCGCACTGCTATTCGCGCCGCGTTGGCATGGGTTCGCCTCGCCGTGGCCGATCCCGGTCGTCTCGACCCTGGTGACATCGCCGAGGCGCTGCGTCGTCCGTCGCGATCGCTGCATCCCAACGTGGCCACATGGGCGGGCGAGCAGAGTTCTCTCGACGGGCTTCGTCGACTCGCCGGGCGCGCCAACAACGAGCGTGATGCCCAACGGGTCAACGAGTTCGCCGACGACATCGAGCGAATGCAGTTGGCTGCACGGCACGGCGATACAGCGCGAATCTTGCGCACGCTCAGCGACGACGTTGGTCTTGGCGCATCCATCTCTACTATCGATGACAGTCGCCGCGGCATGAACCGCGCCGCACAGAACGACGATCTCGTTTCCCTGGCTCAGTTGGCTTCGTTACAACCCGACCCACGATTGTTCAGCGCCTGGCTGCGCCAGCAGTTGTCGCAGCCCCGAGGCGCTGGGGGTGTTGCGCTTGCCACCGTGCATCGAGTGAAGGGCCAAGAGTGGCCGGTGGTGGTGCTTCACCATGTCGAAGCCGACCAATATCCGCATCGTCTTGCCGAGGACCTCGAAGAAGAACGACGCGTGTTCCATGTGGCGCTCACCCGCGGGCGCGAGCAGGTCACGGTCATTGTCGGCGCCAAACCCAGTCCCTTTGTTGATGAGATGCGCAACGAACCTCCGCCTCCGACCGCCCCGGTTCTGGTGACACCGGTGCTTCGTGCACGCGATACATCTCGATCGGCAGCAGCGGCATCTGCGTCTTCGTCGTCCGCTCGCGACTCACTATTTATCAAGGGCGCGGTGCTTGCCGCCCCTGGATTGGTGATCATCGATGGCGGCCAGGAGTGGATCATTGAGTCAGTCGATGATGGCCATGCTGTTGCCCGACTTGGCACGCTCACGCGGCGTTTCGCTGCCGGCTCCAAGGTGTCCACGGCGGGTCGTCAAAGTGGTCCGTTGCGAATCGCCGAGTCCGACGGGCCATCGGTGGCCAGCATCCGCGCTCACGATCTCTTACGACAGACCCGAGATCGGCTGCGTAACGGCAAGCCTGCCTACATCGTTTTCGACGACGCCACGCTCGAACGAATCGCGTTGGCATTGCCTACCACGCTCAACGCGTTGCATGGCATTGCTGGCATCGGGCCGGCCAAGCTCGAGCAATACGGCGACGCAGTGTTGCTCGCGATCGAGGATGCCTTGATCGAACCAGAGCTCACCTGACGGGTGTGTTCGTGAGCGGCTGCTGCCAGACTTCGTGACATGGCACTGCGTGAGTCGCACATCGATCAGATCCGTAGAGGATCTTTCGACGTGCTTGTCATCGGTGGCGGCATCAACGGTGCAGTCAGCGCAGCCTCGCTCGCTGGGCGCGGTGCATCGGTGGCGCTCATCGATCGTGGCGACTTCGCATCGTTCACCAGTCAAGAGTCGTCGAACTTGGTGTGGGGCGGGTTCAAGTACCTCGAGAACTACGAGTTGCCCTTGGTGTGGAACCTGTGTCGCTCGCGTAATCGGCTCATGCGCGCCTATCCCGACAACATCAAAGAGATCAGCTTTCTTGCTGCGCTCGATACGTCGTCGCCCTACTCGCCGTGGTTCTCGGGGCTTGGCGCATTGGCGTATTGGGGCATTGGCCAATTCGGCACCCGACACCCACGGCTGCTCAAAACCGAAACCATCAAAGACGAAGAGCCAGCTATCAACACCTCATCGGTGCGCGGCGGTATCGAGTACCGCGATGCGTACCTCATCGACAACGATGCTCGCTTCGTGTTCTCGTTCATCCGTTCGGCCATCGAAGCAGGCGCGTCAGCGGCGAACTATGTAGAGCTCGTGTCGGCTCGGCGCGACGGTGATCGCTGGCGTGCCGAATTACGCGATGTCGATTCGGGCGAGGTGTTCAGCACTGCGGCCAAGGTCATCATTAACGCCGCCGGGCCATTTGTCGACAACCTCAACACCTCGTGGGGCCTGCAGACCAAACATCGCATCGTGTATTCGAAGGGCATCCACCTTGTGGTGCCTCGGCTCACCACCAATGACCATCAGCGAGTGCTCGCATTTTTCGACGATACGCAGCGGCTGTTCTATGTGATCCCAATGGGGCGTCGGTCGGTTATTGGCACCACCGACACACGCGTCGATGAACCCTTCACCGAGGTGAACGACGACGACCGCAACTTCTTGCTCGAGCAGATCAACAACCGCCTCGCACTTGACAAGCCATTAGCGATCGGCGACATCATCTCCGAGCGTTCGGGTGTGCGCCCGTTAGTGGTGAACAGCTCTGGCGACGATCAGCGCAACGTCGATTGGACCACGCTGAGCCGCAAGCACGCGATCGAACTCGACCAACACGCCAATGTGGTCACGGTGTTTGGCGGCAAGCTCACCGACTGTCTCAATGTTGGCGAAGAAGTGGCCGCCGCTGTCGAGCAGTTGGGTGTGCCGCTCGAGAAAGATCTGCACAACTGGTACGGCGAACCCGCTGAGGCCACTCGTGCCGAGTTCTATCGCCAGGCGCGGCTGATGAAACTCGATTCGCTGCGCAACAAGCTCGACACCGAGCCGCTCACCGACCGACTGTGGCGTCGCTATGGCCGCAGAGCATTCTCGATGCTCGAAGCGATTCGCGATGACCCGGCGATGGGTGAAGACATTATGGATAGCGCCGATTACCTGCGCGTAGAGCTGCATCTTGCGGCGACTACCGAGATGATCACCAAGCTCGAAGACTTCATGCGTCGTCGCTCGAAGATCGATCTCGTCGTGCGCGACGAAGACATTCGTCAGTCGAGCGGACTTCGCGAAGTGGCCACTATTTTGTTCGGTGCCGACGCCGATCGGCGCTTGACCGAGTACCTCGACAACTGACTTCCGCGGAGACCAAACGTGAGCGCTGCACTTCCTGAATACGTAGATATCGCCACGGCCGATGGCGTGATGCCGGCAGTGATCGCGGCACCTGCGGGCGTGCCGCAGGGCGCGATAGTTGTGGTGCAAGAGGCGTTCGGTGTAACCCCGCACATCACCGACATCTGCCAACGCTTGGCCGATGCTGGTTGGCTGGCGATAGCTCCAGCGCTATTTCACCGCAACGGTTCGCCCGTGTTCGAATACGACGACTTCGCTGGCCTGATCCCGCAGATGCAGGCGCTTACTGCAGCGGGTCTCGATGCCGACCTCGACGCATCGTTCGAGTTCCTGGTGCAGCGCGGGTTTGTGGCCAATCGTTGCGGCATCGTCGGATTCTGCATGGGTGGCGCGGTGGCTCTGTATGCAGGCACTCGTGCGCTGCTCGGCGCTGCGGTCACGTTCTATGGCGGCGGGGTCGCTGTCGGCCGCTTCGGATTGCCGTCGCTCATCGATCTCTCGCCGTCACTACGCACCCCATGGCTTGGTCTATATGGCGACCTCGACAAGGGCATTCCGGTCGACGATGTCGAGGTGTTGCGAGCTGGCGCCTTGACTGCTTCGGTGCCTACCGAAATCGTGCGCTACGCCGATGCCGATCACGGCTTTAACTGCGACGCTCGCCCTGCGGTGTTCAATCAAGATGCTGCCGCACATGCGTGGAGCCGCACGCTCGCGTGGTTCGATCAGTTCATTCCTGCGCCGTAGCTGGGCACGCCTGCTCAGGGGTGTCTTCACCGTCACCTATTTCACAAAGTCACATAAGTGGTGCGCGATACTTTCGCATGCGTACTTTGCTGATTGCTTGTGCTCTAGTCCTTACTGCGTGCGGTGTCGACAATCCCGATGTTGTTTTGATCGGCGACACCACAACGTCCGTGGCAGTCGCGTCAACGGAGCCTGCTTCGGCCACCACCGTGGCCGTTACCGATCCGGTTCCTGCAACCACCACAACATCTCCCGTGGCGTCGGCGAAGCTCTTCGATCCGCCGTGTGCCCAGTACGTCAGCGACGCAGCGGCGACTCCATTCGCTCAAGAGGCTGCGCTCGATGCATTCGGGCCTCTTGGCGCTGAGCCAACATTGGTCGTTGCGTTGCCCAGCGTTCAGGGAGCCACGGCAGGCACGGCGCAGGACCTGCCCGCCAGCGTCGAGCGCATACCCGGCGGTGTGTTGTTGTCGGTGAGTTCTGGCATGGGCGACTTTGATGGCGCAGTGTTAGCAGCGATTGGTGTCGATGGAGCGCGTCGCTGGGTCCGCTGCTACGACTCAAACATCTCGTCGATGCTGGTGGCGCCCGCGTCGTTGTCGCCAGCTCCCGACCGAGCCTTGGTCATGTTGTATGGCGCTACAACCAACAAGTGGGTCGTGATTTCGCTCGGCGACGGTTCGACCATCAGCGATATCGCCGACCTCGTGAAGCAGCAAGGGCTTGGCGTGTTTGGGCCCAACGCACAACTGCTCGCTGCGACACCTGATCGAGTGGTGCTCGGTGCTGACGTTGCCGGTTCGGGCAGCGACGCCGAGATGGTGATGGTCGATCTGGCTAGCTTCGCGCTCACGGCGGTTCCGTATCCGCCAGCGACAATGCGCCCGGCAGACATCTATTCGTCGTTCGAGTTCGCTGACTCGGGAGATCTTGTGTTGGCCGGGCGCTCTAGCGCCAACGTCCCGGCGGTGCTCGCCGCCTACCGCGATGGGCAGTGGACCGACAGCCCTGCGGTATTGCGTTCGACGTATCCACTCAGCGCCGATTTCGCGCCAGCAGGCACCGGACTCATCGGCTTCGACGCGCTCGGCCGGGTGGTGTGGCGCTACGACAACGTGAACCCCACGACCAACGAGGGCTTCCGGGCTGCGCGGTCGGGCAAAGTCACCATGGTTTCGGGATGCTTCGGTCTGCCCGACCCCACCGGGGGCTGCACCCCAATGAGCCTTGCCGGCGTCGCCACTGACACGGGCAAGATCTTGTGGAACAGCGCCGGTATTCGTGAGGTGGCCACTGTGGGAGAAGGTTTCGCCGTCGTTACGGGCAAGCCCACGGCGGCAGCCGACGGCACCATCAGCGATCTCGGGCCGTGGATGTTGATCAATACCAACACGGGCAAACAGGTTGATGCCTCGCAAGAGTGGACTGACCCCGAAGCGTTTGCGACAGGCTGTTGCGCCGATCTCCGTTCGGTCACTCACGATGGCGGCCTGGTCACCGCCTACAACTACGGCCGGTTAGCCATCTGGTACCCCAAGTCGCTGGCTCTCACCCCCGCCAAGGTCAACATCCCCTAATCCCCGCGGTCCCGCCCGCCGCCCGCGCCCATGCGGACAAAAGCCGAGATGGTGAGAGCGGGAGAGTGGGTTACTTGGCGGTGATGCCGGTGCCGGTTGGGATGCTGATGGTGATTGCGCTGAAGTCGATGGTGCCGCCGAGTCGAGGCTGGGCGTAAGCGACGGTGGTGGCCACGAGTTGCAGGGTGACACTGGTGCCGGGGTGCGAGGTAAATGCAACCACCTCAAGTGGAACCGTCACCGTGTGCGGTTGGCCATCGAGCGTGACGGCTATGGGCGTGATCTGGTTGCCGAGCACGAGTCCTGTGGTGTCGTCGACCAGTTGGGCGAACACTCGAGTGGGCCGCACGCCATCGGGCGTGCTGCCGCTATAGGTGATGGTCAGTTCGGGTGCGCCGATCAAGATCGCAGTAGTTGCAGATGCAACTACTTTCACATTGACGGCGTTGGTTGCCTTGGTTGGCGTGATCGGTGGAACCACTGCATCGAGAATCGATCCGGTGCTTGAGTCGGTTACGGGGCCCGCTCCGCCGTCGGCTGTGAGCGACAGTGATCCGCTGCCCTCGGCGCTGAGGGCGTCGCCAGCAGTAACGGGGTAATCGTCGGCCACGTATGAGATGCCGTCTTGATCGACGAACTCAAACCGTGCGCCAGTACTCACTGCAGCATCCTGTTTCACATAGCGATCGAGCCAGGCAATGCTGGCGTCTGACACGCGAGCAACATCGCCCGCCTTGGTGAGGCAGATGCCGTGGCCGCCACAGAACCACAACATTGCCGACGGTGCGCCCGAATCCTTGAGTAGCGCATAGTTGCTGACTGCTTCATCGAGCGAGAACAAGGTGTCGACGGTGCCTTGCACGATCAGTGTGGGAATCTTGATCTTGCTGATTAAGTCGCCGGGGCCGCGGCTCGCAAACCAAGCCTTGTTTTCGTCCGACACGGTGCCAGTG
>CAMASN010000069.1 GCA_945861025.1 Ferrithrix thermotolerans DSM 19514 | reverse complement strand
CACGATCACCTTGGGCATGAATCGGTGGTGTTGTTGGGGGGCGATCTCGGCGGCCCGGTGATTCAAGATCTCGCGCTGCGCTATCCCGAATGGGTAGACCGAATGGTGTTGTTCAACTCGCCACTGCCCTATCTGAAACTGGAGATGTCTGGCATCGAAGGAACCCGTGCGCCGCGTGAGGCCGCCGACTATTTCGTTCGTCAAGGCACCGACGCTGACGGACTGGCCGCCGAACTGTCCACCGTCGAGCAACGCCAGCGATACATCGCCACGTTCTACACCAGTCGCTTCTGGGCCCACCCTGGGGCCTTCGCCGGTGCGGGCGAGGTCGAGTTCCACACCGAACCCTTTGCCAACGCTGAGTCGCTTAGGGCGAGCTTTGGCGGCTACGAGAGTGCGTTCTCGGCGAGCGCACGCAGCGAAGCATCGATGATTGGTCGGAACGATCGAACGCGCACGCTGATCATGCACGGCACCAGCGATCACGTGATCTATCCGGCATTCGATCGCATGGCGGCGGCCGTGTTTGCAGATCACGTTGGACCGTTTCTGCTTCGCGACTGCGGCCATTTTGTTCCGTGGGAAGCTGCCCACGCCTTGGTGAGCGGCACGGTTGCCTTCTGCGGTGATCGCCTTACGGCGGGCTAGTTATGAGGGCTTCGGGGGATCAATTGCGGAATCGCGGGCTCTCACCCCGCGAGTAACGCGCCAGAAGATAAAGCCGAGGCCGAATGCCATCAACGCAAACGTGACGTACTGCAGCGCTCCGCCGCGTGCGCCGGGGGTGGTTGGCTCAATGCCGCAGTCGGGCAGATTAATCGAGTTACCAAGGCAATCCGTGAGGTTGCGCTTGGTGTCGAGAAACTCGTTGTTGATCGAGGTCGTGGTGACCACGGTGTCGCTGGCCACGTCCGAGTCGGGGGGTCCCACCGCAGCCGCCGGTGCCGGAGCAAGCACGGCCAGAACTGTCAGGGAGAGTACAAACCATCGACGCATAGAACCATCGTCGCGCGTAATGGGTGTGTTCGCCCAGCGGGGGCTAGATTCGGGAGCTTGACCGACCGTATCGAAACCGTCCTTGTCGTTGACTTTGGTGCCCAATATGCGCAGCTCATCGCGCGCCGCGTGCGCGAGCTCAACGTGTACAGCGAGATTGTGCCGCATCGCATCACTGCCGCCGAAGTCATCCGTCGCCAGCCCGCAGCGATCATTCTGTCGGGAGGCCCCAAGAGCGTTCACGTCGATGGCGCCCCATCGCTGGATCCGGCTATCTACGAACTCGGCATTCCGATCTTGGGCATCTGTTACGGGGCGCAGCTGATTGCGCAACAACTCGACGGCGGCGAGGTGGGCCGAGGCATGCGCGGCGAATACGGGCGCGCCCAACTCACAGTGACCAACACGGCCACGCAACTGTTGGCCGACCTACCTGTTCAGCAAGACGTGTGGATGAGCCATTTCGATGCAGTGGTTACTCCGCCCACGGGGTTCATCGCTACCGCGTCTACCCCTGACGCACCAGTGGCTGCGCTCGAATGCGCAGAGCGCCGCATCTGGGGTGTGCAGTTCCACCCAGAGGTGGTGCACTCGCCGTTTGGCATGCACGTGCTGCGCCGGTTCTTACACGATCTCGCCGGATGCAAACCAAGCTGGACGATGACCTCGGTGATCGACGATCAGATCGCTGCAGTGCGCGCCAAGGTGGGCGAGCATCGGGTGATCTGTGGTCTCTCGGGCGGAGTCGACTCGGCAGTTGCTGCGGCCTTGGTGCATCGCGCCATTGGCTCGCAGCTCACCTGCGTGTACGTGGACACCGGCCTGATGCGTAAGGGCGAGAGCGATCAGGTCGTCGAAACATTTCGACGCAACATGGGTATCGAGCTCATTCATGTCGATGCCGGGCAACGCTTCTTCGAGCGCCTTGCAGGAGTCACCGATCCAGAACTGAAGCGCAAGGCCATCGGCGAACTGTTCGTGCGCATCTTCGAAGAGAACACGGGCGGCCTCACCGATGCGCTGTTCTTGGTGCAGGGAACCTTGTACCCCGATGTCATCGAGAGTGGTGGCAGCGACGGCACCGCTTCGGTGATCAAGAGTCACCACAATGTTGGCGGTCTGCCCGATGACATGACCTTGAAGTTGGTCGAACCGTTACGCAGCTTGTTCAAAGACGAAGTACGTCGCCTCGGATCAGAGCTCGGGCTGCCCGACGAGATCGTGTGGCGCCAACCGTTTCCAGGTCCGGGCCTTGGTGTTCGCATCATTGGCGAGGTCACCACAGAGCGCGTGGCGGTGTTGCAAGAGGCCGACGCCATCGTTCGCGAAGAGATCCGCCTTGCCGGCCTCGAGCGTGAAATCTGGCAAGCGTTTGCGGTGTTGGCCGACATCCGCTCGGTCGGCGTAATGGGCGATGAGCGCACCTACGAGAACCCAATCATCATTCGCGCGGTCACCAGTGACGACGCAATGACCGCCGATTGGGCGCGGCTTCCGTACGACTTGCTTGAGCGGATGGCCAGTCGAATCATTAATGAGGTCAAGGGCATCAACCGAGTTGTCTATGACATCACCTCGAAGCCTCCGGGCACCATCGAGTGGGAATAGCGGCGATCACGGCCGCTGTGCCAGAGGTTCGTCGCTCCGTTTCGCAACATAACCGTAATATTTGGTAGATTCCTGTTTGTCATGCGTGCGCCTCGGACCATTCGATTCTGTCTCGGAATCGTCATTGCTTTGTTCGGCGGAGCCGTCTCGCTCGAGCCCGCAGCGGCCGATGGCATTAGCGATCAGCAGTCCGAGGTCAAGCGGGTACTCGCCGACATCGATGCGCTCGAGCAAAAAGAGGGGCAGTTCGCCGAACTCGGTGCGCAGGCCCTCGACCTCAAGTCGCAACTTGACGCCGAGATCGTGGTGGCGCAGGGCAAGATCGCCGCACAGCAAGCCGAGCTCAACGTGCTCGGCGGTCAACTCTCGAATGTGGCCGTTCAAAAAGTGATGGGTGGCGGCAGCGGAGCATTGGGGCCGTTGTTTACCGATCCAGCAGCCATCGACGATGGACTGCAACGCGATCATCTTGCTCGGGTTGCGGTGAACGCTGGTGCAGCCACCACCGACGATTTCGAAGCACTGTTGCGAGCGCTCGACAAAGAGCAGCGGTCGCTCACGAAGAAACAAACCAAGGCCACCGATCTCGCGGCGAACGCCGAGATCAACCGCAAGGCTGCCGACAAGGCCGGCCGCGAGGCTACGACCCGTCTCGCCAAGGCCAAGGTGAAGCTCGGTTCGCTTATCGCTCAAGAGCGTCAGCGCCAAGAAGCTGCAGCAAAGCGTCAGTTTCAGCAGAAGCTTCAAAAACAGCAAGCCGCTGCGGCGGCCCGTAGGGGCTCCGGCACGAGTGGCAGCGGCGCCTCTCGAGGTGGCGCCTCTGGCGGCGGGGCTTCACTCGGTGGCGGTGGCGGCTCGTATGTTGCGGTTTCGGGACAGGCCGGCGCGGCCATCAGAGCCGCGCAGAGCCAGCTTGGCGTTCCCTATCGATTCGCCTCATCCACACCCGGCGTTGCATTCGATTGTTCGGGTCTCACTGCGTGGGCGTGGGGCACGGCTGGGGTTTCGCTGCCACACCAATCTCGAAATCAGTTCTCGACCCTGCCGCATGTGCCCGCAAGCGAAGCGCAGCCTGGTGATCTGATTTTCTATTACTCGCCCATCAGCCACGTGGGCCTGTACCTCGGTGGCGGAATGATGATTCATAGTCCGCAAACCGGAACCTCGGTGAGCTACACCCAGGTGCGTTGGAACAAAGTGGTCGGCGTCGCTCGACCGGGCTAGTGCCGTGTGGCGCCCGCACGATACGGTCGCTCTGTGCAGGGATTCAATGTCGCCAACATCACCAAATGGTTGCTCGCCAACATCGACAATGTCGTTGCGCCGTTCTCGGTAGAACTCATCGCTGGTGGTCGCTCGAACCTCACCTTCTTGGTCACCGATGACGCTGGTCGAAAGCTGGTGCTGCGTCGCCCACCGCTTGGTCATGTGTTGGCCACAGCTCACGACATGGCACGTGAATACCGCATCATCGCTGCCGTTGGCAAGACCACGGTCCCCGTGCCGCCAGCGCTCGGATTGTGCACCGACCTCGAGGTCAACGACGCGCCGTTTTACGTGATGGGTTATGTCGATGGCGTTGTGCTCGATAGTGCCGAGCGCGCCGCGGCGTTGCCTCGTGAGTTGCGAGTGCCCGCCAGCGAGCATCTCGTACACGTGCTCGCCGATCTTCATGCCGTAGACATCGACGCCATTGGTTTGGGCGACCTTGCTCGCCGCGAGGGATACGTCGAGCGACAACTCAAGCGTTGGTCCACGCAGTGGGAAAACAGCAAAACCCGCGAACTGCCCGCACTCGATGAAGTAGCTCTGCGCCTGCGCGATCGGGTTCCTGTGCAACACGGTGTGTCCATCGTTCATGGCGACTTTCGTTTCGGCAACTGCCTCGTCGACACCACGCGCGGGCAGGTTGCTGCCGTGCTCGACTGGGAGTTGTGCACCCTTGGCGATCCGCTCGCCGACCTTGGCTACCTTGGCGTCTACTGGAGCGATGGCGATGAAACGTCGTCACTTCGAGCCAACGACCCCACGCCGGCCGGCGGGTTTTTGACGTACGCCGAGGTGGTCGAGATGTACGGCAAGCTCACTGGCCGCGATGTGAGCGCCGTTGCCTATTACGTCGCGTTCTCGTGCTGGCGCCTTGCCGTAATCAGCGAAGGCGTGTACGCCCGATACATGCATGGAGCGATGGGCGACCAAGGTCTCGATCTCGCACCCATGAAGGCCGGAACCGAGGGGCTCGCCGAGCGGGCACTCGCTGCAGTCAGGAGTTTGTCATGACCCACAATCAAACAGCGGTACTCGAGGGTTGGGCCAAGAGCACCTTTACCGCAGCCGGATTCACGCGTGATGTGTACCGTCGCGGCTCTGGTCCAGCCGTTGTGGTGGTGCACGAGATTCCTGGTGTCACGCCCGCTGTGGAAGCGTTTGCGAACAACGTTGTCGACGCAGGTTTCACTGTGGTGATGCCGTCGCTGGTTGGCACGCCGGGTCGCGGTCCGAGCGGCAACTACATCGCGAGTTCGATGCTCAAAGTTTGTGTCGCCAAAGAGTTCACCACCATGGCGATGAAGCAGACCTCGCCGATCATTGCGTGGCTACGAGCGCTTGCCCGATCGCTACACAACGAACTCGGCGGACCCGGGGTTGGCGCTGTTGGCATGTGCTTCAGCGGCGGGTTTGCGCTGGGCATGATGGTCGACGACATCATGGTCGCACCTGTGTTGTCGCAGCCCTCAATGCCATTTGCGGTCGGCGGAAAATCTCGTGGCGCCGATCTCAACCTGTCGCCCGACGATGCCTTGGCGATTGCCGAACGCGCAGCCCAAGGTTGTCAGGTGCTTGGGTTGCGTTTCACCGGCGACAAGCTTGTTGGCTCGCGGTTCGACTCGCTGCGTGAACTGTTGGGCGATGCGTTCATCGCGATCGAGCTACCCAGCTCGTCCAAAACCGATCACTCGGTGCTCACCGAGCAACGTGATGAGCCCAGCGTGCAACGCGTACTCAGTTTCTTGCAGGACAAGCTGCTGAGTTGAGTCCAGTTCGCCCGCAGCCGGGCCAACTGGCTATGCCTTGCCCAATGCCTCGAGAGCTTGCTGCTTGGCGGCTTTGTAGTCGGCCTTGCCATTTGGGGCACGGGGAACGGCCGACACGAAGATCACTCGCTTGGGTGCCTTGTATCCGGCCAACTGGCCTTTCACCGAGGCGATGATGGTGGCTTCGTCGATAGTGGCGCCCTCGGCGAGCGACGCTACCGCTGTAACGCTTTGGCCGAACTTCTCGTCGTCGATGCCTACGACCAGGCAGTCGATGACGCCCTCTGAGCGCTTGACGGCCTCTTCGACTTCCTCAGGAAAGACCTTTTCGCCTGCGGTGTTGATGACCTGACTGCCGCGACCGAGCAGCGCCAAGCTGCCGTCGGCGTTGACCGTGGCCATGTCGCCGGGGAATGAATAACGTACGCCACCGATCGTGCGAAACGTGCGTGCCGATTTTTCGGGGTCTTTGAAGTACCCGATCGGCACGTTGCCACCAGCTGCGACCATGCCGGCCTCACCCGAACCGGCAACGACCTCGCGGTCGTCGTCGGTAAACACTTTCGTCGTGGGCGATTGGCTGAACTTTGCGGTCTCGATAGGCATGCCTCGCATCGAGATCTGCATTCCCATGCTGCCTTCGCTGGAGCCCATGGCGTCGAGCAACACCGCTTGCGGGATGAGCTCGAGCATCTGCTCTTTCACTTCGGAGGTCCACATAACTCCCGACGAGACGACCATCTTGAGCGTTGTTGTGTCGTAGGGCTTGGCGGCTGCAATGGCTGCGTCGAGGGCGCGCACGATGGGTTTAGCGAACGAGTCACCGACGATGACAACGCTGGTTGCCTTTTCGTTCTGAACAGTGGCGAGCAGTTCGTCGCTGTCGAGCGAACGTGATGGCAACGTGATGACGCTGCCACCCATGAGGTGGGGGATGAATGCGCCAAGCCACAAGCCCGTGCCGTGCATGAGCGGGCAGCTGGGAATGCTGATGATCTGATTGCCTGCGGCGACGATGTCAGTAACAGCAGATGCCACGAGTGCCGCTTCGGCGATTGGTGCCGCGCCGACTAGTGGGAAACCGCTCGTGATGAAGCCGCCGGTCATGCCGCCCATCGCGTACATCACGCCCTTGGGCATGCCGGTGGTGCCGCCCGTGTAGAGCATGTAGATGTCTGACTCGTCGCGGGTGATGCGTGGCATTGGGTCGTAGCCGGCGACGATGTTGTCGTAGTGACGTGCGCCTTCGACTTGTCCGGTGCCGCCATCGTCGACTTCGACCAGCAGCTTGATCTTGGGCAGGCGACCGATGATGCGAGCAACGCGATCGCCGAGTGACGAATGAAAGACAAGCGCTTCTGCATCGCTGTTATCGAGCAAGTACCAGAGTTCTTCGTCGAGGTAGCGGTAGTTCACGTTGACCGGAACGCCGCGCATCTTGAACGCCGCGTATTGGGCCTCAAGGTATTCGTTGCAGTTATAGAGAAACAGCCCGACCTTGCTATCGGGCACGAGACCAGCGTCGACATATGCAGCAGCGATGCGCGCCGAGCGGTTGTCGTATTGGGTCCACGTGCGACGAGTGTCGCCGTGCACGATGGCCGTAGCGTCACCGACTACATCGGCGAGGGATTCCCACACTGTTGCAAAATGCATTTCCATGCGTGCAGCGTAGGCCGTTTGCCAAACCTGTGCTGCTATCGCAGCAACGCGGCTTGAACCTGATCAGTCGGTGGCCCAGATCAGCAGTTCGGCGCCGTTTGGCCCAGCCGTGATTGCGATGGCGTCGGCGTTGGTGAGGCGCACGGCGGCTCCCTGATCGAGCGGGTAGCCGCCCTCAAGAACGGCGGTGCCCAAAGCGACAAATGCGTGCACGTGTGGGGTCGATGGAAGCGCAACCGTTTGATCCTCGGTGAGCCGCGCTCCCCACAGCACGGCGCCGCGCTGGTTGATGGTGATCGCCGCGTCGTGACCCTGCCCCGATGCAATCGGCACGAGCCCACCTTTGGCGAGCTCGGCGTTGATGTCGAGTTGCTGATAGCTCGGCCGGATTCCTGTGGCGTCGGGGTGCACCCACATCTGCACGAAGTGCACCTCGGCGTCGGGGCTCGGGTTTTCTTCGCTATGGCGGATGCCGGAGCCGGCAGACATTCGCTGGGCGAGGCCGGGGTACAACACGCCGTGGTTGCCTTCGCTGTCGCGATGTTCGAGCGTGCCGCTGAGCACCCAGGTGATGATCTCCATGTCGCGGTGGCCGTGCATCCCGAAACCAGTTGCAGGTGCAACAAGATCGTCGTTGTTGACGAGCAGTAGGCCGTGCCCGTTGTGGTGCGGCGAGTGGTGCCCGCCGAAGTTGAACGAGTGCTTTGATTTCAACCATCCGACATCGGTGGAGAAGCGGTTATCGGCCGACTGAATTGCAATTGTCATTGGCTCATCAAACATCGTGTCGGCGGCAGCTATTCCCCGAGGCTGGGATTGCCTAGCGCGGGCCGCCGTCGATGTTGAGCAAGGCACCAGTGGTATAGCTGCTCGCTGCGCTGGCGAAATAGAGCGCTGCGCCAACCACCTCGTTGGGTTCGCCACCACGCTGCAACGAGAAGCCCGACTTGGCGCTGCGGCTGAACGCTTCGAGGTCCCATGCTTTGCTGATGTCGGTGAGGAACGGCCCGGGCACGATGCAGTTGACCCGAACCTTTGGGCCAAGCGTGCGCGCTAAGCCAAGGGTGAGGTTGTTGATGCCAGCCTTCGCCGCGCCGTAGACCAACTCGTTGGGGGTGGGGCGGTGCGATGCAATCGATGACACGAAGATGATCGAGCCACCGTCGGCTTTGGCCATCTCGGTTCCCACAACTGCCGATAGGCGAAACGGGCCCTTCAGGTTCACGCCGACAACCTTGTCGAAGAGGTCTTCGGTGATGGCGTCGACCGATGGATACAACGGCGACATTCCTGCGTTGTTCACGAGGATGTCGACATGACCGAACTCGGCGTAGGCGTGCTCGGCAAGTTGGTCGGCGCCATCCCATGATGCGGCGTGATAGGTAACAGCGATGGCTCGCTGTCCGAGTGAGCGCACCTCGTCGGCCACGGCCTCGCAGTTCTCAAGCTTGCGGCTGGCGATGACCACGTCGGCTCCGTTTGCCGCAAACGCCAGTGCCATTTCTCGGCCCAGTCCACGGCTGCCCCCGGTGACTACAGCAACTTTTCCCGATAGGTCGAACAGTTCGGTGCTCATCAGCGAATGCTGCCACATCACCTGCCCGAGTCCTCATCTCACTGGGGTGGCTGGGTTATGAGAACCGGGTGACAAAGCCGCGTCGGCGGAAGACGTGCAGCATCCAAGCCGTGAATGAGAAGCCGGCGAGCAACATCACGAACGCGCCGATCACGCCGAGTGCAATCTCGTTACCGGGTAGCGGCTTGCCGTCGAGCACCGCGCGCAGCGCATTGAAGGCGTGGGTACTGGGCAGGATGCGGGCGATGGGTTGCAGGGCACCGGGCAGCGCGTCGACGGGATTGAACACGCCGCTGAACGCCATCAAGATGAAGTTGCTCCCCCAAATGAGAATCTCGGCACCCTGCCCGAACCGCAACACGATGCCGATGTTGGCGATGCCCGCCGACCATCCGACGATGGTGAGGATGAGTGCGATGGGCAGGATCGACCAACCGATCGAACTCAACTCGAAACGGAAGAATCCAAAGGCCGTGATTGACAATGTGGCGAGTGCGAACAGCACCTTGAACAAGCCGAACGCAGCCGTGCCCGCAAGGTATTCAAACTCGGTGACTGGCGTGGTGAGCACGTTGAGCAGGTTGCGGCTCCAGGTCTCCTCAAGGAACCCGGTGCCCACCGCGATCTGGCTTTGAAACAGGATGTGAAACATCATGATTCCAGCGATGAGGTACGGGGTGCTGCTGGTGGCCGACGTGCTATTGCGGGCTACGTAGGTGCCGAGGCTTCCCCACAAAATGATGTCCATCAGCGGCCAAAAACCGATGTCGAACCAACGGTGTGGGGCGCGCCACAACACATAGGCGTGTCGACGCATGACGACCCGGATGCGATGCCAACTCATGCGCGCCTCGCTTCATCGGCGAGTTGCATGAACACGCCTTCAAGATCGTCGTAGCCAAAGGTTGCGGCGATTGCTGCGGGGGTGTCGTTAGCGACAACCTGTCCGTTCGCCAAGAAGATGACTCGCTCGGTGAGCATCTCGACCTCGCGCATGTCGTGGCTTGTGATGAGCAGCGCCGCTCCGGTGGATGCACAGAACTGAAGCAAGCCGGTGCGCACTCGCAGGGCTACATCGGGGTCGAGTGATGCCGTTGGCTCGTCGAGCACGAGCAATTTCGGATTGTGTAACGTGGCTTTCACGATGCCTACGAGCGTGCGTTGCCCACTGCTCAGCGCGTTACAGAGTCGATCGGCGAGTTGGGTGATCTCGAAACGTTCGAGTGCCTCGTTTACAGCTTGCTTCTCGTTGCGCACGCCGTACCACCCAGCGAACACGCCGAGTGCCTCGCGCACTTTGAGCCGGTCAGGTAGCGGTAGGTAGCCGGCAGCGAAACCAACGCTCTCCATCGCCCGTGAGCGGTGCCGTGGCAGGCGGTGACCAACGATGGTGACACTGCCGGTGTCGGGCAGGATCGCGCCGAGCAGCATCAGCAGTGTTGTGGTCTTGCCCGCGCCGTTGGGTCCGAGCAATCCAACACGTTCGCCGGGCGCCACCGTGATAGAGATGCCGCGAACGGCTTCGACCTTCTTGAAGGTCTTGCGCAGTTCGTGAGCGACGAGAACGTCGGCTGCTTGTTGCGTCATGGCTCGATTCTGCCCGATTCCAGCCTGCTCGGCTGCATGGGCGCGAATTGGGAGGCGGAATCAACTGGTGTGCGCAATGGTGCCTTGGTGAGTTGATGATGTCCGTTGACTTGTGGAGGTGTTGCTGGTGTCGAAGCAGTTGGGTGCTGGTGTTGTGAGCGAGGTGATGCGACTGGTCGGGGCGGGTCTGTCGTATCGGGAG
>CAMASN010000068.1 GCA_945861025.1 Ferrithrix thermotolerans DSM 19514 | reverse complement strand
GCGGCGACATCGCTTTGGATAAAGCGCGCTTCGCGCCCATCGGCCCAGCGCATCTGCACGTCGATCTGGTCCGAGTTCGTCACGTCGCGCCACACACGCTTGTGCGACGAGGCGTGCACGGTGTCGGGTGGCCCGCCGAAAATCTGCAGAATCCAATCGATGTGGTGAGATCCCCAGTCATACACGGCGCCGCCAGAAAGGGCTTCGTCGCTGTGCCACCAACGGCACGGATGCTCGAACGATCCAACGAAGGTCTCAATGTTGAAGACATCGCCGATCGTGCCGCCATCGATGGCCCGGCGCAGCGCAAGGTAATCGCCATCCCAGCGACGACTCTGGTGCACAGTGATGGTTCGACCGACAGCGGCGGCTTCGCTGAGCAGCATGTCGGCGTCGACCGCCGTGAGGCACATCGGTTTCTCGACAACCACATGCTTGCCGGCGCGCAGCAACGCGAGAGCGATCGGGGCGTGCAGAACAGGCGGAGTGGCGACGATGACCACGCCAACGTTGTCATCGCCGGCCAATGCTTCGAGTTCGGTATATGCGCTGACGTGCGGAAAGTCGACCAATGCAGCATCACGCCGTTCGGCGTTGGTGTCGCAGATGCCAGCAAGGTGAAGCCCGTCGGTCTCCGTCGCTGCGAGGCCATGGGTGTAACCCATCCCGCCGAACGGCCCATAGCCCACGATTCCCACGCCGACGCTGCCGGTGTTGCGCCCGGCCGGGGTGGTGAGGCGGTCGAGGAACCGGCGGTGCTCGGCGACGCTGCGCAAGCGATCGGCTTCGATCGCCGTAACGATCACGCTGCGGCCCGGGGTGGTGCATTCAACGATTGCGGGCACATCGGCGAAGCGAACGCCTGCTGTCGCCACGACCCTAGCCAGCGAGGAGTTGATCACGCGGATGTGAGTGAACGCACCAGTCACGGCCGTTTCGCGCGGCATCCGAACAGCTTCCGGACGCAGCGAATCGGGGCGCACGAACCACTCACCGGCCTGCAACGTGTCGCCGCGGGCGATGCCGAGCGAGGCAAGATCAATGTCGGAGAGGTCAGCCACGTGGTCCACGCGCGCAGAAGAAAGCATTAGAGAAATCTAGCCCGAGTGCCCAAATTCGGCCTGTCGGAGCCTGTGATCAATTCGCTGACCCCGCACCGGCATGGTTCGCCGCCGCCAAGTGTCGAGGTAATACCAACAACTTCTTCGTCGAACGCGGACGATCTGGCACCGCCGAACGGCTACCACTAGAATTTCGATTCGGTCGCAGTTCAGTCGCGCTGGAACGACCAAGGAGCACGGTTCGAATGGCCCAGCAAGACGCACACGCAGTTCAACTTTCTGAGGAAGAACTGCGAGACCGTTACCGCATCGAGCGCGAAAAACGCCTGCGGCAAGACGGCATGAACCAGTATCTCGAGCTCGATGCGGTGTTCAAAGACATCGACGCCGACCCGTATGCCGAACCCGGCTTCACCCGCGACTCGATCGCACAAGACGTTGAAGTGGTGATCGTGGGAGGCGGCTTTGGAGGAATGCTCGCGGCCGCGAATCTGCGCAAAGAAGGCGTCGACAGCATCCGCATCATCGACAAGGCCGGCGACTTTGGTGGCACCTGGTACTGGAACCGCTACCCGGGCGCCGCGTGTGACGTGGAGTCGTATTCCTACCTGCCGATGCTCGAAGAAACCGGCTATATGCCTACCGAAAAATACGCGAAGGCGCCAGAAATCTTTGCGTACTGCCAACTCCTCGCCACAAAGTTCGATCTCTACCGCGCCGCAATGTTCCAAACCGAAGTTGAAGACGCCGTCTGGGACGACGTTGCGCATCGTTGGATTGTCACTACTTCGCGCGGCGACCGCCTCACGAGCCGCTTCTTAGTCGTCGCGGGCGGGGTGTTACACAAAGCAAAACTGCCTGGAATCAAAGGGATTACTGCGTTCCGCGGCCATAGCTTTCACACCAGCCGTTGGGACTATGCGTATACCGGCGGCGGTCCGCTGCAATTCATGGACAAGCTCGCCGACAAACGCGTTGGCATCATCGGCACTGGCGCCACCGCCGTGCAGGCAATACCAAAGCTCGCCGAAGCCGCCCAGGAACTTTTCGTATTTCAACGCACCCCGTCCAGCGTTGGCGTGCGGAACAATCAGACGACCGATTCGCAATGGGTTGCATCACTGAAGCCCGGCTGGCAACAAGAACGCATCGACAACTTCACCGCATTGGTCATCGGCGATCAGCCCGAAGTTGACCTCATCCAAGACGGTTGGGCCGAGATGCTCTTCGTCGACACGCGCTCTCCGGCCGCAACTAAAGAACGCGAAGCCGAACTCGAACGCATCGATTTCGAAAACATGGAACGCGTGCGGACCCGCATCGCCGACATTGTGCACGACCCCAAGACCGCAGAATCGTTGAAGCCCTACTACAACCAGCTCTGCAAACGGCTTTGTTTCCACGATGAATACCTGCCGTCGTTTAACCGCCCCAACGTGACGCTCGTCGACACTGATGGCAAAGGTGTCGAAGCCATCACACCAACGGGCGTTGTGGTCGATGGCGTCGAATACCCTGTCGACTGTCTGATCTACGCGTCGGGTTTCGAAGTAACCACGGACTACACGCATCGCTTGGGTTTTGATCCGCGCGGCCACGACGGAGTCGCACTGAGCGAAGCGTGGGCCGATGGTCCTTCCACGCTGTTTGGCGTGCATACCCGAGGGTTTCCGAACTTGCTGATGATCAGCACGGTGCAAGGCGGTCAAGCGATCAATTTCTTGCATCCGATTAGTGCGACAGCGCGCCACGTCGCGAACGTGATCGCCCGTTGTGAGGAACAAAACATCGACATGATCGAGCCAACTGCCGAAGCCGAAGTTGAATGGTTCAACATCATTTTGACCAACCTGATGAAGCTCGGTCGCTACAACGAAACGTGTACTCCGGGATACCTCAACAACGAAGGCGGCGGCGACATGCGCTCGGCGCGATCCGGCGCCTATATGGGCCGACCTTTCGAGTACATCGATCTTCTCGGGAAGTGGCGCGCCGACGGCAAATTCGAAGGCCTCGAAGTCAACCGGAGCGTCTGAGCTGCGGTGATCTTGTGGAGCTGAGGGGAATCGAACCCCTGACCCCTTCCATGCCATGGAAGTGCTCTGCCAACTGAGCTACAGCCCCGAATCGGGAACATGAAGTTACCAGCGCGATACCCAAGGTACAAACGCGAAGGCGAGAGATTCCTTAGAGTCGGCGACGAGACCGCAACCGCGAACGCATCGGCCCGACGGCCAAACGCATCACCAAGGTGATCAGCCCAGCCGACAGCAAGGTCCGTGCGCTCACCGGCATACGGGCCAGCAGCGGCGCCACGAACAACGAAGCGAGCAGCGCTACTGGGTACACCCATGCCACGTCAGTGACAATGCGGCGCCACAACGGACGGGCCGGCTCTGACCGCGATGGCAGATCGAACCATTCCTCGACGCCCACAGTGCGATGCACCCGCTCGCCCGTGACAAACCGATCAGCTTCGGCCAACAGCACCGCACGCTGCGGCGAACGCTCCCACAGTCGCAATGCCAGGCCATCGACAAAACGGAACACAATCTGAAACTCGCCGCCATCAGGACCTGGAGCTAAGACACCGCCACCAAGACTGCCCGGGAAGGCATTCGCCCGTTCGACCATCGTCTCAGCCCATTGGCCAAACTCGCGCTCGAGACCAGGCTCAACGACTCGAGACACCGTCACCGTTACTGGTGCCGGCGCAATGCGCGGCAATTCAGCAGTATCGAAGGGGCCGGACAGGAGAATATTCATAACAATGATAGACGGTACCCGACCTATCCCTGATAGCGATCATGCCGTTGGTCACGGCGTCACGACATCAGGGCGTCGCTGCTACCGCGAATCAGTTCGCCGCTTTGGCTGCCAGTGCTGGATCGATCCACTCGATGGTCGGCGCATCGCGATACAAACGCTCGATCTCATAGAACGATCGGGTCTCGTCGCTAAACACGTGCACAACCACATCGCCGTAGTCAATGAGCACCCATTGCTGCTCGCGAGCACCCTCAACGCGAAGCGGCGAGCGACCCGAAACCTCACGCACCTTGGCCTCAACCTCGTCGGCGACGGCACGCACAAGGCGGCGGTTCGAGGCACTAGTGATCACAAAAAACTCGGTGATGGCCAGGATCGGACCCACCTCGAGCACCAAGGTGTCGGTAGCCATTTTGTCGTCAGCGGCACGGGCCGCGACGATGGCCAAGTCTTGGGAGCTCAGGTCAGCATTCATATCAAGACGACACGGTAGCGGCGGATGGGTCGACAACCGTTGTGGCGGTGCCATCGGGGGTAGAACCAACAGCCGAGGCGTCGAGGTTTTTCTTGACCTCAGCCAGATAGCTGCGCCCGATAACGACCACGATGTCGACCAGCGGATA
The DNA here is from genome assembly GCA_945861025.1 of Ferrithrix thermotolerans DSM 19514. Taxonomy (GTDB): domain Bacteria; phylum Actinomycetota; class Acidimicrobiia; order Acidimicrobiales; family Ilumatobacteraceae; genus WLMZ01. Next base: position 6,571 of record CAMASN010000068.1, on the reverse strand, counting down.
TGCCACGGCTGGGCGGCGAAACTCAACCGGGCCGTACAGCGCAACGAAGTCTTTTTCCTCGGCGGGCTGTACTTCGTTGAGCGTAAACACAATGGTCTTGTCGGGAACCACTTTCGTCGACAGCGTGGCGATTTCGGCGGAGACAGAAACCACGTTGCTCTGCAGGAAGATCAGCCGGGCAATGACGTCGCGGCTCAACGAGGCACTGGTGTAACTGGCGAGGCCAGCGGCCGCCACTTCGGCATCGGTTAACCCGTTCTCGATTCGAAAACTCAAGTTTGGATTGGGGGCGATCATCGCGCCCGGAGCCACTGCGGCCATCACGAACACCACCGACGCCCGATCAAGGCTGCCCACATCGAGACGTTCCGGATTCGCAGCGCCGGTGAGCGCCACCGTGTTGAGGTCGTTGTAGACCTGCACCGGGCCACCCAAGAAACGAGCGAGAAATTCGTTGAAGTTCGTTGGTGCGGCAGCGGCGGCGTTCGTCGTCGCGAGGCCAGACCCGACGGTGGCTGCGAGCGCAGTCCACACCGAACGCACGTTGGCAAGGCGCCCGGTCTCGGGCTGCGTTGGATCAATGGCTGTCAACACACGTGCAGCCTGCGCCGCCGACAAGGTGGCCGGACCAGCCGGAAACAACGTGCTGCCAGCGCCCTCTACGTCGGTGTTCGTTACCGGATTCGGAAAGATAACCGCCAGTGGGCCAACCGGTTCGAGCAGCGTGGCGACGTCGGCCTCAGTAGCTATGGCATTGAAGTTGAGCGTGACGCTGCTGAGCGACTCAACATCGCCGAGTAGGCCCTCGGCTCCGCCCGTTACGAAACTGGCAGCCACTGGCACGTTGAGGTCGTCCATTGTCTGCGCCCGCGATGCGTTGGTCGGAATAGACACAAGCGTGCCGCCACGGCCAGTTCCTGGGGCCAAAATCATTACGGCCAGCGCCGTGACATCTTGCTGGTCATTCACAACAGCCAACACAGCCGTTGGGGTCGAGGGAAAAGGCACCTCGGGGATAGTGACTGCCTCCGTGCCGGCCTTTGAGTTGCGCAGCACATCGGCCCCGAAATAGCCCAACACAGGAGCGGCACCCAACACGACCACACCAGCCATGGCGGCGGTGAGAGTTCGCTTGCGCCGACGAGAATCCAGGGCCGTCATTGTGCTCCTACATAGAGGCTGCGTTCGCGGATAACCGCCAACACCGGTTCGGTGATCAAATAGTCAAGCGGACGACCATCGCTGAAACGCAAACGAAGGTCGGTGCTTGAGACGTCGAGATGCGGCACCTCAACATGGTGCCACTGAAACTGCTCGGGCAGCGTTGCCGACACCCCAGGGCGATCGACGACTACCAGCGACGATCGGGCGGCGACGTCGTTATGGCGTTCCCAAGTGGTGAAACCGGCCGCAGCATCAAAGCCAACAATGGTGAACAGTTCGGCCCCCGGGTTCTCGTCAGCGAGAATTGCCAGCGTGTCGACGGTGTAGCTCGGCCCGCCAAGGTCGATTTCGGTTCGGCCAGCCGCAAGACCAGGCACGTTGGCTACCGCTGCTTGAACGAGCGCAAAACGGTCCTCAGCAGGTGTGATGCGGCGGCTGGACTCTTTTTGCCACGGCACATTGGCCACCATGAACACCACCACATCGAGTTGCAACGCGTGTCGCACATTGACAGCCGTGACGAGGTGTCCGACGTGCGGGGGATCGAATGTGCCACCGAACAATCCAATACGGGCAGGCACGATCGTGAAGTCTAGAAGACGCCAGCCTCGAATCTGCGCCACGCCCCTGAGCGGGGCTCAGCGCTCTGACATGACATGACTTGACGGATGGTGTACTCTGTCCTTCCCCCTCCATAAGTACTCTTCAAGATCTGCCCAACACCCTCCTTGGACAGCAGATTTCGTCGTTACGTGCCCTATTTGCGCGTATTGACGAATTTTGCCTCGGTGGGTGCGTTGCCCGAGATACACAGGCTGTGTGTCGCTTGCCACGCCGCACCGCGGAATGCGAACTCAACAAGAACGGTTAGACAACCTGATATGAACGACTCAATTGGTCTTTACCTTAACGACATCGGCAAAGTTGCCCTCCTCAACGCTGAAGAAGAGCGCGAACTGTCCCGCGCTATCGAGGCTGGCCGTGAGGCTGCCGAGCGTATCGCCAACGGCGAGAAGTCGGTTCAGCACAAAACTGCGGTCGCCGCCGCCGCCAAAGCAAAGGATCGGTTCATCCGCTCCAACCTTCGTCTCGTGGTGAGCATTGCTCGCCGCTATCCATTGCCACAAGGCATGGATCTTCTCGACCTTATCCAAGAGGGCAACCTAGGCCTCGAGCACGCAGTCGACAAGTTCGACTGGCGCCGTGGCTTCAAGTTCAGCACCTACGCAACCTTCTGGATCCGTCAGGCCATCGGCCGTGCCCTTGACCAAAAGGCCAGCCTCATTCGTATCCCTGGCGACCGTTCGGCCAGCCTGCGCGCTGCATTGCGTCAGGCCAGCGGCGACGGCGAGACCCTCGACCTCGGCAATGCCGAGTTGCACCGTCTCACCACGCCAGTGTCGCTCGATAAGACCATCGGCGACGACGGCGATGCCACCCTTGGCGATCTCATGGCCAACGGCGACGGCACCCCTGAAGATGCTGTGATGGCCATGGTCGACAGCGATCTGCTCGACGAGTTGCTCGGAACCCTCGACAAGCGTGCTCGTTACGCCGTCGAAGCCCGTTTCGGCTTGCTCGATGGCGAGCGCAAGAGCTTCCGCGAAGTCGGCGAGAACCTCGGCGTCACTGCAGAGGCGGCCCGCCGTCTCGTCAGCCGTGCGGTCGCTGGTCTTCGCGAAGACGCTGTTCGCATCCTCGCAGCCTGAGTTCATCATGGCCAAGACGTGGACACCTTCTTCTTGGCAGTCATTTCCGGCCGCACAGCAGCCTGAATGGCCCGATGACGCACTGCTCCAAGGTGCGCTCAAACAAATCTCGAGCTATCCCCCACTGGTGTTCGCCGGTGAGGCTCGCAGTTTGCAGACCGCACTTGGCCACGTCGCCGCCGGCAACGCATTTTTGCTGCAAGCAGGCGATTGTGCCGAAAGCTTCGACGACTTCTCCGCAGTAAACATCCGCGAGAAGTTGCGAGTGATTTTGCAAATGGCCGTGGTGCTCACCTATTCACTCGGCGTGCCGGTGGTCAAAGTCGGGCGCATGGCGGGCCAGTTCGCCAAGCCACGTTCGTCACCATTCGAGCGCGTCGGCGACGTAGACCTGCCTAGCTTTCGCGGCCACATCGTGAACTCTGAGCACCCATCGGCCGAGGCCCGTCGCCCCGACCCAGCCCGCTTGGTGCAGGCATACAACCAAAGCGCCTCCACGCTGAACCTCGTTCGTGCCTTCGTCAAAGGCGGCTTTGCCGACCTGAACCGGGTGCATGCATGGACCCAAGAGTTCGTGGCAAGTAGCCCCGAGGGCCAAAAGTACGATCAGTTGGCCAGCGAGATAGATCGGGCGCTGCGTTTCATGCGTGCGTGCGGTGTCGACACCGAATCGAACAGCCAACTGCACCAGGTCGACTTCTACACCAGTCACGAAGCACTGCTGCTTGGCTACGAAGAGGCGCTCACCCGCCAAGATTCGCTCACCGGCGCTTGGTACGACTGCTCAGCGCACATGCTCTGGATCGGCGAGCGCACCCGCCAACTCGACGGAGCCCACATTGAGTTCCTTCGTGGCGTCGGCAACCCGCTCGGCTGCAAGATTGGCCCAACCACCGACGCTGATTTCGTGCTCGAGCTGTGTCAGGCGCTCAACCCGTCACGTATTCCTGGCCGCATCACCTTGATTGCCCGCATGGGCGCCAATCAGGTTGAAGACAAATTGCGACCCCTGTTGCGTGCAGTTCGCGACGCCGACCATCCTGTGGTGTGGGCCTGCGATCCAATGCATGCCAACACATACACCGCTGTAAGCGGCCGCAAGACCCGCGACTTCGATCAGGTATGCGCCGAGATTGGTGGCTTTGTGCGAGCGCACGCTGCCGAAGGCACCTGGCCCGGCGGTATTCACGTTGAGCTCACCGGCGACGACGTCACCGAATGCATCGGCGGCGCCGACAACATTCTCGACTCGCAGCTCGACGACCGTTATCAGACCGTGTGTGATCCCCGCCTCAATGGCCGCCAGAGCCTCGATCTGGCCTTCCGCACTGCTGGCTTGATCAGCAGCAGCGGTCTCGCCTGAGCCCTGTTGTGGGGCCGCTGTCGCTCATCGACAGTTGGCCAGTGAACCACGCTGCTGCTGCCACGGTTCGTTTCGATGGATCCATCGCTGTTCACGGCGACGCAACCCACCTGTTTCGGTTGGCGTCGCTCGCCAAAGTGCTGAGCGCCTGGGCGATGTTAGTGGCGGTTGAAGAGGGCTCAATCAGCCTCGAAACACCGGTTGGTCAGCCCGGCTGCACGATGCGTCATCTACTCAGCCACGCTGGCGGCTATGCGTTCGATGGCGTTGACCCGATTGCACAGCCCGAACGCAACCGCATCTACTCGAACACCGGCATCGAACTGGCTGCCGACATGGTGGCCGAAGCAACGGGCATGCCGTTTGGCGACTACCTCAACGAAGCGATTCTGAAGCCACTCGCAATGGCCCACACCCAGTTGCACGGCTCCCCCGCCCACGGCATCTGGAGCACGGTCAACGACATGGTGCGGTTCATCAACGAAGTAATGCACCCCACGTTGCTGGCTGCGTCCACCGTGCAGCAGGCAACAACGGCTCAGTTCGCCGAACTGGCTGGCGTGGTGCCAGGCATCGGCAGCTTTCGGCCGTGCCCGTGGGGGCTTGGGGTCGAGATCCACGGCGCAAAGTCGCCGCACTGGATGGGGTCAGCAAACAGTGCCGCCACGTTTGGTCACTTCGGCGGCGCAGGCACCTTGATGTGGATCGATCCGGTGGCCGGCGTTGGCGTAGTTGCGCTGACCGACAGGCCGTTCGACGAATGGCGCACCGAAGCCCTGCAACTGTGGCCCGAGTTCAGCAACGCCGTGGTTGAGTCAACGCGCGGTTGAGTCAGCGCAGGCGCGGACCTAGGCGCCGATGGTGGGCGGCCGACACGAATACGGCGGAGACCACGGTCCGCGACCACACGACACCCACAGATCACTGGCGGCATCGGCACAGTCACGCATTGACCTGCGCACCTTGGCCGGCGTCCACCCGTGCCGGCCGAGTTCGCCCGTGGGTACAAAGGTTCCCGACAGCACGTTGAGCTGAAACGCACAGTGTGAGTCATCGCGAGTTCGTTCGTTCACGGTGACCGTCTTGTGTAAGCAACCGGTCTCGCGAGACGCGATGTACACCGCCCACTGCTGGGTGGCCTCATTGGCGCCATCGCGCGCGAACTGGTTGGCGATGATGTTGGCGTAGCGCCTTGAGCACGCCGGGCGACCACCGAAAAATGGAACACCGTCGCTCGTCAGACTCCATTGAGGCTGAGGTTGCGACGGTGCGGGCCATGGTCCGGCCGGCACTGGCACGTTGTCACCCGAAAGTGACAACGAACCAGGCGGCCCGAACATCAGATTTTGAAAGAGACTGCAGAGGGCGACCAGAACTACAAAGGTTCGCCGACGGCGGGTTCTTCGATTGGTCAGCTGAGGCGCTCGATGATCATTGCCATGCCCTGGCCACCACCGACGCACATCGTCTCAAGACCAAAGGTCTTGTCGGCGGTCTGCAGGCCGTGGATGAGGGTGGTCATGATGCGGGCACCGGTCATGCCGAATGGGTGACCGAGGGCGATTGCCCCGCCGTTCACGTTGAGCTTCTCCATTGGGATGCCGAGTTCACGGGCCGAAGGAAGAACCTGAGCAGCGAAGGCTTCGTTGATCTCGGCGAGGTCGATGTCGTCGATGGTCAAACCGGCACGCTTGAGTGCCTGACGAACGGCGTCGACTGGGCCAAGGCCCATGATTTCGGGGTTGAGACCCGACACGCCCGACGAAACGATGCGAGCGAGTGGCGTGAGGCCAAGGGCCTTGGCCTTGTCGAGGCTCATCACCATGACTGCGGCAGCGCCGTCGTTGAGTGGGCAAGCGTTGCCGGCAGTGACTTGGCCGTCGGGGCGGAACGCTGGCTTGAGGCCGGCGAGGGCTTCGAGCGTGGTGCCTGCACGTGGGCAATCGTCGGTGGACACCACGGTGCCGTCAGCAAGCGTGAGCGGTGTGATTTCCTGCTCGAACCAGCCGTTGGCCACGTTGGCGCTGGCGAGGTCTTGTGAGCGCTTGGCGAATTCGTCCATGTCGGCGCGGCTGACGCCGGTGACTTCGCGCACGTTCTCGGCGGTCTGGCCCATGGCGATGTAGGCGTCGGGCAAGCCGGCCTGCGGGGTCCATGATGCATGTCCGCCAGCCGAACGCTCGCGGGTGCGCTCGCCTGGGGTCTTGAAGATTGGGTTCGGGGCGGTGTCGCTGGCGCCGAACTGGTAACGACTCACGGCTTCGACGCCGGCCGAGATGAAGCAATCGCCTTCGCCCGACTTGATCGCGTGAGCGGCCATGCGGATGGTCTGCAG
>CAMASN010000067.1 GCA_945861025.1 Ferrithrix thermotolerans DSM 19514 | reverse complement strand
CGAAACTGAGCGACCATGGCGACATCGCCGTAATGCGCACTGCCTTTGTCGTACATCTGAATCTCGATGTAGGTGGGTTCGGTGATCAGATGGGCCGCGACGGCGCGCTGCAGCGCTTGCTCGAACCCGTTCGCGACGAAGTGTTGCTTGTTGATGCCCACAATCGCCTGACCGCCTGGTTTAAGTGTTGACACCACAGCGATCAGCGCATCGGGACCGAGATGACCATGAGTGAACGTGCCTGCGCTCACGAGAATGTCGTAGCGCGAACGAGCGAACGTGATCGGCAGCGTGAGGTCGACCTCGCTCAGTTCGCCGTAGACGGGGCTGCCAGCCGGTCGCAATTTGCTGGAGGCGACATGCAACATCTCCGCCGAGATATCGGCGCCGTCGATGGCTGCGCGTGGCAGTAACTCACTGAGTCGCACGCCAACCACGCCGGTGCCGCATCCGATGTCGATGACTCGGAGCTCGTCGGTTACCGACACCGACGCCGCACATATCTCGGCGATTCGCTGGGGATAGCTGTATTTGTTCTTGTCGACGAAACCCGTGTCGTACGTGGCAGCCCAGCCCTTATAGAGCTGTCGATTGTCGTCGGGGGTCTCTACCGCGTATGCAGCATCGAGATCGAAGCTGTCGATGTTGCTCTCGTCAACGTGCATCGATGGCTCGCTGTCTATTCGTCGTCGTCATCAACGTTGGTGAATGTCTGCCCGCAATTGGGGCAATAGGTGCGCGAGCTTGGACCATCGCCGACGTACTCGTTGCAACCGGGACACATGCCGTCGATGGTGTTCATCGCGCTGACCGTAATACATCGCCGCCAGACCACGCGACGGCCGCGACTCAGGTCTACTCTTCGGCGATGCGCATCGTGAGTTTGCTTCCGTCAACGACTGAAATCGTGTTCGATCTCGGACTCGCAGATCAACTGTTGGGCGTTACGTTCGAATGCAACTTTCCAGCCGAGGCTCGTGCGGGGCGCGAGATTGTCGTGGGCGGAATGGACACTAAACATCTCACGCCAATCGAGATCGACACGATGGTCCGCGAGCGTTTGGCTCGCGGCGACGAGTTGTATTCGCTTGACGACGCAGCACTCGCCCGCTGCAATCCCGATCTCATCTTGAGCCAAGACCTATGTCGCGTCTGTGCCGTTCCGAGCGGCGAAGTAGACGCCGCGGTTGCTCGGTTGAACTGCAGCGCCACCGTGTTGCAGATCGATCCGCACACTCTGCTCGAGGTCATTGCGTCGGTGCAGACCGTTGCCGATGCGGCTGGTGCGCCCGAGCGCGGCCAGGCGCTCACAAAGGCGCTCCACGACCGGCTCGACCAGCTTGCACAACGAGTTGCGACGCATCTTCAGGGCGCGCCCCGGCCAACGGTGTTCATGCTCGAGTGGATCGATCCCCCATTCGTGGGTGGCCACTGGGTGCCCGACCTCGTGACCGCTGGAGGCGGCGAACCAGTGCTTGCCATTCCTGGCGGACGATCGGTGCCGACAACGTGGGATGAGATCGCAGCGGCCGACCCGGATCACATCATTGTGTCGCCATGCGGCTACGGCCTCGATGGTGCCATTGCTCAGACTCGCGACATTCTCGACCTGCTGCCAGCACGAGCCAAGGTGTGGGCCATCGATGCCGATGCCGTCGTGGTGCGCCCAGGGCCGCGCCTTGTTGATGGTGCTGAAGCAATTGCGGCTGCCCTGTTTGGTGCCGATGTTGCGGGCCGAAACGACCTCATCGGCGAAGTCATCACTGCGGTGCGCTCAGGGAGCGAGCAAGATTCATCCATGTCGAAACATGCAGTGGGCTTTCCTGACTTTGCGGTGGCTTGTGGCGAAGAAGCCTCTGACCCCACCGTGCTCCACGAAGGCGTGGTCGTTCGCGTAGACGAACTGACCGCCAGCGAGCACCTCAGCCATCAAGATGAAGACCTTGCCGCTGTCGCTGGGCTCGGCGTAACACTTTGGCGATACGGCATGCCGTGGCGGCTCACCGAGCCTGAGCCGGGCGTGTACGACTGGACACTTTGGGACCAGGCACTTGAGGCGTGCGATCGCCATGGCCTCACCCCGGTGATCGATCTGTGCCACTTCGGCCTCCCCGACCACTACCCAGGTTTCTGTGACCCATCGTGGGTCGAAGGGTTCGTGAAGTATGTCGCTGCGTTCCTCGCCAGATACCGCGAGCCAATCATGTTCACGCCGGTGAACGAACCAATGATCACCGCAATGAGCTCAGGCTTTCTTGGCGCATGGAACGATCGGCGCTCGTCGCGCGGCGACTACATGAATGCGCTTGCCCATGTGACCCTTGCGAACCTCGAGGCAATGGCCTTGGTCGACGCCGACCGCAACGGATGGTGGATCGGCGCCGAAGGCTTCGGCTGTCACATCGCTGCCTCGCCCGCCGACCAGCCCGCCGCTGACGCTGCGCGAGCACTTGAACAACTCGTGTGGGATCTCCATTTCGGCGTGGAGCCCCGCCCCGAAGTGGCCGACGTTGAGCAGCTTGTAGACCCCGCCGTGCTGAGCCGCATCCGCGCTCTTGCCGGGCGCAGCGAACGCGTGATTGCAGGCCACGATTTCTATCCCGTGAGCGTCACCGTTCACGGTCGACTCGCCCAACGCCTCACCATCGACGACCGTCTCGCTGCGTACGACCGCGAGGCGCGCCTGTGGTTCAAGCGATACGGCCGACCCTTTTGGGTTGCAGAAACATCGAACTTGGGCTTGCCGGTAGACGACGGCATCCGCTGGCTACGTGGACTCACTGCAGTGCTCGAACGACTCCGTGCCGACGGACTTCCGGCCCGCGGCATCTGCTGGTATAGCCGAGGCGATCAGTTCGATTGGCACACCATGTTACTGCGACCGATTGGCGAGGTCACTGAAGTGGGCCTGTTCAATGCTGCCCGCGTCGCTCGGCCGGTGGCTGGCGAATTCGCTCGCCTCGCCGGCGAGCACTCCTTGGCATCGCTTCCCGAGCACGACTAGAACTTCTATATGGGAAGCAAGACCGTCATCGCAATCCTCACTCTCGCACTGTTGGCCGCGTGCGGCTCCAACGAGTCGTCATCGCCCAACAGTGATTCCGCAACATCCGCAGCCGATTCAGCGCCTTCGACGACCACTACAGCGCCGTCGACCACCACCACCACCACGACGGCTGCAACGACGTCAACCGCACTGTTCGACTTCGCAGATGCTGCATCAGCCGCGGGTTGGGCCACCCAGAACGACACGGTCATGGGTGGCGTCTCGCAGAGCACAAGCACGTGGGCAAACGGCCAGCTCGTGTTTCAGGGAACACTCTCGCTCGAGAACAATGGCGGCTTCACTTCGTTGGTCAGCCCAATCGACAACGAGCTCGGACAACGTACGGCTGGTGCTTCGGCGCTCGTTATCGATGCTCTTGGCGATGGCAAGACCTATGTGCTGCAGCTACGAGGCAATGACGAAACGCGCTTCATTCAACGCTTCACCACCGTCGCCGGCACACAGCAGAACTACGTGTTACCCATCGACAAGTTCGCGGCAGTCACTTCGTTCCTTGACCCTATTTCGAATGCCGCACCAATTGAGCTCGCCAATGTTCGTCAGGTGGCCCTGTACTTACTCGACAAGCAGGCCGGTGCCTTCGGAATCTCTGTAACCTCAATCGGCCGTTAACAATCAAAGCGCGCTTCGTGGGGCATGACTGCACACTGTGTCGCTAACACTTGCCGCTGATGCCGGCAGCGCGGATTCCCGCCATCTCGGATGCGCTCAGCACACGGCTCCAAACGCTTGGCTCGTCGATAACGCCCGAGAAGATGAAAGCGGCACCGAGTCCCGACGTGCCACCTAAACGAAATGGCGTGGTCGCCGCCGAGTTCAGCGTGCCGCCCTGTGACGCCTTCGAGGCAATGAGCTGCCCATCGAAATAGACCCGGATCGTGGTTTGATCCCACGTAGCTGCCACGTGATGAAAGTTGCCGTCGAAGACCTGGGGAACCCCGACGCGGAGTTCATCAGGACGCCGCAATGATGTCTCGTCGGTGCTCCACATCAACTCCGCGCTCGGGCTGAGGGCGAGTTCGAAGCTACGCGCCGCATCGTCGGTGCTTGGGAAGCTCCACCTGCTTGCGAGGACCTGGTGCGCACCCGTGTTCAGCGGCCGTATCCACATCTCAACGCTCATGGCCGTGGCGACCGTTGGGAACTGGTCGATCGTCAGTTTGTCGGTCTGCGCAAACGTAAAGCCCTGACCGACCAACGATGGAGAAAATGTCGCTGATCCGGTGAGCGTTGGCCCGACCTGCGCAACCAGATTGTTCTCGCCCTTCCACGAGCCGACGAGACCCGTAGAAGGCAGCGTCACACACGGCGGTTGCGCCGCAGCAGCAAACGCAGCTGGGTTGCTGAGGTCAAGCAGCGGCTCTTTGACGCCATCGCCAGAATCATCCGTCCAGTTGAAATTTCCTGAAGCGATAACTTGGGCGTAGAGGCCTCGAACTTGCGCCTCGTTCGCCGGATTGCTCACGCGGGCAAGCAACGCAAGGGCCCCCGCCACCGCCGGACTCGCCATACTTGTGCCGCTCAATACGCCGTAGCCACCAAGCTCGATGGGCACCGTAGAGGCAATGCACAGTCCTGGCGCGGTGATGTCGACTGGTCCGAAGTTCGAAAAGTCGGCGAGCGTGTCGTCTTGATCGGTAGCGCAGGTTGGCCTGCCGACACCGCCTGGCGCCCCGTCGAAATCTGCGAGTGCGCTCACGGTGAGCACGTTGTTGAACGATGCCGGACTGATACCAGCTGCGCTCACATGAGAGTTGCCCGCGGCGACAGCGATCGCTACTCCGGCATTCACCGCACTTTGCGTTGCGTCGAACAATGCCTGGCTGAATCCCGGCGCACCAAAACTCATGTTTGCCACTTCGATCGTCGCTGCATTCGCCGTGACCCAATCAAGACCGCTGAGGATGGACGACAGCGAGCCCACGCCCGTGTTGTCCATCACCTTCACAGCCCAAAGACGAACCCCCGGCGCAACACCAACGACTCCAACGTTGTTGTCGATGGCGCCGATAGTGCCCGCAACATGGGTGCCGTGGTAATTGTCGTCGTCGCCGCCAGGCACACAACCGGTGGCAGGAAGGCAGTTGACTCCCCCAACTACGTTGAGATCAGGGTGCTGGAGATCGATGCCGGTATCGATGACGGCAACATCGGCGTCGACACGAATGTCATCGAACCCATCGATAAACATAAGCGGGTTGGAGCTCGCAAACGTTCGTCTCACTCCTGTGGGGGTCGACTGGGCGTCGATCGTGACGGCACGGTCCCGTTCCACATAGGCAACGTTTGGGTTGCGCGCCAAAGCCGCAGCGACTGCATCGGTCGCCGTAACGACGAACCCCTTCACGGCATGCTCGTAGACATCATCAACCTCGCCACCAACCGAGGAACTCAATTCGGTTGCTGTGGCCGCCACGTCGTTGTGGCCTGGTCTCAGCACGACGATGAAGTCTGACTGCGCAACTGCCGCCGAAGCCGACGACACGAGGGGCGTGGCCGCCGCAAGTAGCACCACTGCGCAGCGCGCAAGAAGCCACGTCTGTGACCGACTCCCTACTAATGCTTCGCGCATCTCTGTATGCAACACATTGCGGCACCTTCAGAACCGCGACGTACCAGCAATTCACGAACTGTTTGCCCGCGCTTCTTCTGCGCCCTCGCGCCGCACCCTGATCAGATCCATCCGACAAGTCAAAATAGTGTAGATCTTGAGCTGGGCTTTTACAGAAACAGTGTACGAAATACCGCCGTCACGGCAACTTGTGAATGACCAACGGAAGCAAGCTCTTTCCGGTGGCTTCGTGCAGCAACGCGCCGCACAATGTGAGGGTCCAACCCGAACGCATCGTGGTCGCGCAGATCAACACGGGGCCATCGGGCACATGCGTTGCAAGGTTCAGTTGGATCGCCTGCTCGAGGTGCAGCACCGCTGGGCCGCTGGAGGTGTTCGTGGGGGCTGGGGTGCCCTGCCATGTGAACAGGTCGAGAAGTGGAAGGCGGCCAACACCAGCAATGTGCTCGGCCAGGACACGGTTGGCGTTCATCTCGGCGGGCGGCGCAGGCGCAGCCGCTACTGCCACCGGACGCGACGGCCACACCTTCGACCAGCGGCGCAGCGTTTCGACCGCGCCAGCGAGCAGCTCTGCAGGAATGGTGCTGTTTCCGCTGCGTTGCAGGGCGCGCAGTTCATCGTCCCACGCTGGGTCGTCGGCGAACGCAACGGCGCGACCTTCGCCAATCCCTTGAATCTTGCCCTTTCGGCTCACTCCGGACGGCCAGAGCTTTCGCGGCTCAATGGTGATGTCGGCGCCGCGAAGGTAGTTACGGGCCGCAACGAGTCGTTCTTGGCTTGGCTGAGTGCCTGGCGCAGGCAATGCGCCGGTACACACCGAGCAGCGCCCACACTTCGCCGGTGACGGGTCGTCGAGCGCCTCTTGCAGATAGGCCATCAAGCAGCCGTCGCCGTGGGCGTAACGACGCATCAGATCGGCCTCGCCGCGGCGAGTTTCGGCCAACATTGCCCACTTGGCGGTGTCGTGAACGTAGGGCACGCCCGTCGCTTCCCATTTTGTGCCGTTCTTGGCAGTGACACCATCAACAGCCAAGATCTTGAGCAGCGCCTCAAGCCGACCCCGGCGCACACCGGTGAGGCCATCGAGTTCGATGACCGAGTGCGGCTGATCCTGCAGCGCAGCAAGGGTCTTGGCGACATCATCGGGGTTCGGGATCGATGCCGTAGCGAAGTATTCCCAGATCGATTCGTCAGATTGCGACGACAACAGCACCGCTTCGGCGTGCTCGACGGCTCGACCCGCACGACCGACTTGCTGGTAGTACGCAACAGGCGTAGATGGCGAGCCAACATGAATACAGAACCCGAGATCGGGCTTGTCGTAGCCCATGCCGAGCGCCGAAGTAGCAACAACAGCCTTCACTTTGTTGGCCCTGAGCAGCTCTTCTACCTGAACTCGAGCCTCGGTCTCCATCTGACCTGTGTACGCCTGCACCTCGTGGCCGCACGACTGCAAGAACCCAGCAAGCCGGTTTGCCTCAGCGACGGTGAGCACATAAATGATGCCCGACCTATCAATGGTGTCGAGCGCATCGGCGACCCATGCGTAGCGTGAGATCGATGACAATCCCGGAATCACCGATAGGCCCAGCGATGTACGCGCCAGCGTTCCGCGAAATGTAACCGTGCTGGCGCCAAGCTGCGCAGCGACATCGGCCGTCACTCGCTTGTTGGCCGTGGCCGTGGTTGCGAGCACCGATGCGGTGGACGTTGACAGCAGCGCCCGCGCGAGGCGCTGGTAGTCGGGACGAAAGTCGAAGCCCCAGTCGCTGATGCAGTGCGCTTCGTCGATCACGACGAGACCGACACGCGCCATCAACGCGTCGAGCCGTGCGGCGAAACGGGAATTGCCTAAGCGCTCGGGCGAGACCAGCAAGACATCGAGCTCGTCGTCGTCGAGCGCCTCGAAGATGGGATCCCAATCGTCGATGTTCGTGCTGTTCACGGTTGCTGCCCTGAGCCCGGCTCGTTGCGCAGCCGAAACCTGATCACGCATCAAGGCCAGTAACGGCGAAACAACCAGCGACGGACCAGCGCCCACGGAACGCAACGCCGAGGTTGCCGCCCAGTACACGGCCGATTTACCCCACCCAGTGGCCTGCACCACGAGCACGCGAGCGGCGGGCTGGATGATGGCGTGAACGGCCTCGAGTTGATCGTCACGAGCGACCGCACCGTCGCCAGCCAGCTTCGCGAGCACCGAATTGAGGTGTTCTGCTGCGAGCGATTTGGGTCGTGCGCTACTCATCTGTGCAGCCTGCCATGCGCAGCATGAACTGCGGCGCCAATGCTGGTGCGGCTACGACTGCTTGGTGCAGGTTTACGCCATCGTGGGCACAACCGGCAGCGGCTGTCGAAACAGGCCTGCGGGCACCGGCGCACCTGATCGAACCAGCGCGATCTGCCACGCTGGCGACGAGCCCAAGGCCCACCGCAAACCGTTCACCGTGGCACTGCCGATTTGGGCGGCGCCGCAGGCTGGGGCAATCCCGATGAGCTTGGCGAGAGGCGTTGGAATCGTGGCTGCAGCGGCTTGGAACAGAGGTTGGTAGCCCAGTTGCACTGGCAGAGGCAGCGGAGGAAAGCGCAGAAACTTCACAGCGTTTTTTTGCGCCTCACTACTCGCAATAGCTGGATGTTCGTTCACCCACGCCGACAATTCCTCGGCGGTCAACGGCACCGGCGCTGCTTTGAGCAACGCAGCAATGCGTGCCTGCTCCTGCACGAACTGATCGGCCTGCGCGCTCGTGAGTCGTTCGCGTCCGTAGGCCTGATAGGCAACGAGAAACGAGTCGGTCAGCACGTTGTGAACCCAAGCTGCCATCGCCGGATTTGCAGCGCTGTAGGGCTTGTCGCGTTCTGAGCGCCCCTTCACCGGAACATGGGCGGTTCGCACGGCGCTTACCGCTGCCTCTACCTCGGGCATGGCCCCATAGGTGGTCTCGGTGACGTATGCGGATGTTCGGGTGAGGCGGCCCAGTGGGTCCTGGCGGTAGCGGGAATGCTGTTCGACTCCAGCGACTACCTCGGGATGAGCGGTCTGCACCAGCAAGGCACGAATTCCACCGACAAACGCCGCTGTGTCACCAATGACTCGCCACGAAATCGACTCAGGGCCGAGAAGACCCGGGTCTCCAAGGTAATCAAGCGTGTGCTCAAGCGCTTGCGGACCGTGCGAAAACAGCGACGTCGTGGATCCCACGATTTTGTCGCGAATAACGTCGATCACCCCGGCGAGGCCTTGCCGTCATTGCGATCTGCCCAACGACCAAAACTAAACATGGCGTAGAGGAAGCCTCCGGTGAACACGACACCCGACACAATCGTGCCCGCAATGAAAATGCCGGTCTGGCTCATTGCGGGGTGCGCCGATGAGCAAGCAGTAACGTACCGAGGGCGAGGATTGACGGCACCCAGATGCCGATGAAGATGCCGTTCAGTCGGCCGTTTGTGTCGTCGCCAGCGTTGAAATAGATGATGATGCTCAGCAAGAAACTGGCGAACGCCGCAACCAGCAAAGTGCACTTCAAGATGATTTCAGGTTTCACAATCGCAACTTTTACACAATCACTAACAATGTGCCCGACTGTGATCACTATTGCCCAGCGCTGCTACCGACATGCGGAGAATCACACTCGTCAGTGGGGTCACTTGGCGTTTACAACCAGTATCTGCCACTCAACAGCTACCAATGGTTCAGGCCCAGCGTTGCTGAGCACAACGTGCACGCCAATGTGATCGCCCGACACAAGGTCTACGGCTAACACGCCTGGCCAGTCGCGAGCGGACCCGCTCACTGCACTGTGCGGTCAACCAGGTTCGTAATGATCGGGTTGAGCATTGAGCGTTCCGGATTGGCTCAAGAAGAGGTCTTGGTGGCCTGCCGCGGCATCGAGTGTGAGTCGTTGCTCGAACGCTCCCCCGACCGGCACTCGTGGACGCTCAGGGAAATCGGACCAATCGAGGGTGACGCAGCCCGACAACGGATGTTCGCTCGCACACGTCACGTCTGGGCGGGTGCGATCACGGAAGCGAATCAGGATGCGACTACCAGAGCCAACGTGTATTGACGGCGGGACCAACGCTGTGGCGTCGAAGACCTCGTGAAACCCAGGCGCATCTTTGATGCCTTGAACCGCGGGCACTTCAAAAGTTCCCGAAGCCAGCACCGTCAAGAATGTTTCGGACGACGCGACGGACGTTTCAGCCGTGACACCACTCGTGCCGAACGTGGTGGGTTCATCGGTGCTTAAAGAAAGCGGAGTCGTTGCGTTGCTACAAGCAGCCAGAACCAACGCGCTCAGCGCGATGAGCCAACTTAAGGAACCTCGCGCCGCACCCATCTCTTCACGATCGCAGATGCGACCCCAAGAAGCTATGGGTCACCCGAATCAATGTGATCAAAGGAGATCCAATGCGTCTATTGACGCACGGCCGGCAGCACCGGTAGAAAAGTCCCTATGGGTATCCTTCAAAAGTTCTACGCGTTGATCAGCAAGGGTCCTCCGGCCGATCCGAACCAGCCTGTTGAACTCATCGTTGTGAGCGGCCCCAGCGGCCCGATGACGCTCGCCACGCTGCGCGAGCACGGCTTTACCGCCACCGGCCACGAGACCTACAACGTGCTGAGTAGAACCACCTCCAACTTCCGCATCTTGGTGCCCCGCCACGAGGTACAGCGAGCCTCCGAACTGCTCAACACCATCCTCTAGAGCTGTTCGCCCAATGCTTCTGGCTGAACTCGACGCCGACCCCCGTCGTCCCCCGTCGTCCCACGCTGTCCCCCGCTGTCCCCCGCTGTCCCCCGTTTGTTGAAGACTATTGGTCGACCCTCAACCTGTTGTCTTCAACAAAATCGCCAACCAACCACGACCATCGTCGTTCACTCATCGAGTGCTTCCCGTAGTCTTCAGCCATGAGCGAGTCCCGCGCCTTCAGGCCTGAGTGCACGGCCCCAGTTCGGTTCGCGGTGATGAAGCAACAGTGGCGCGACCTTGCGTATCTGCACTTTCCGTATGATCCTGCCGACGTTGCGCGCCTGCTGCCCGCCGGTCTGGAAGTCGACACATTCGACGGCGTCGCATGGGTGGGCTTGATTCCGTTCTCAATGAAAGGAGTCGGAGTACCGGGGCTGCCAGCAGTCCCCTATCTCGGCAGTTTCCCCGAGATCAACGTGCGCACATACGTTGTGCGTAACGGCATTCCCGGCGTCTGGTTCTTCTCACTCGACGTGAATCGGTTGTTGCCGGCCCTCGTCGCCCGCGCCGCCTACCGGTTGCCGTACTGCTGGGGGCGCGCATCAAACACGTTGCACGACGATGTCTTGAGCACCCAAGTTCGCAGGCGTTGGCCTCATCGAGGGGCCGATACCGAGATCACCGTTCAAGTCGGCGAAGAGATTTCGGAGCAGTCCGAGTTCGAAGTGTTCCTGACAGCGCGCTGGGGTTTGTACTCGCGAAGCTACGGACGTGGGCTGATGTATGCCCCCGTCGATCACCCCCGCTGGTCGCTCTATCGCGCCGAAATCATCGGGCTCAACGACACACTCGTGCGTGCTGCCGGCCTCCCCGAATCACTCGGAGAACCGCATTGCATGTTCTCGCCCGGTGTTCCGGTGCGCATCGGTGTGCCGCGACGCGTGACGTGGTGATCGGATGCAGTTGCGTATCGTTTTGTGGGCGAAGCCCGACCAGGGATGATCAAGGAGATGGGATTTCACATGGATGATGTCGTACTGATCGCGCATCTTGTATCTGCGTGCATCATGGTGGGCGTCATTTGGTTTGTGCAGCTCGTTCACTACCCGCTGCTCGCGGTGATACCAGTGCAAAGCGCGCCAGCTGTTGCAGAGAAGCATCAGCGATGGACTTCGTTTGTGGTTGGCCCCCCAATGGCG
>CAMASN010000066.1 GCA_945861025.1 Ferrithrix thermotolerans DSM 19514 | reverse complement strand
GACGATACGTCGTACGAAATTCGGACCTCAGCGCCGAGATCCGCGAGGCGATCTAACGCCTCACGCTGGGTCGATCCGGTGTAGGTCGTGGTGAGAACGCGGAGTGCTCCACCAGCATCGCAATGTCGTTTCAGCGCCTCACGCAGAGGGTTGATCCCACTCGTGCGAATGAAGGCCATCAGCACATCAATACTGCCGGCGGAGCCAATCTCTGCGACGACTTGATGACCGACTCTGGGCTCGCCCGGAGCATTTGTGAGGAGCGTGGTATCAAGCAGCGGAATAAGCGGACTATCGATCGGCTTCGGTGATCCGTCGGGACGAAGCGTCGTTATCGAGCGAAGCACCTGGCCCGGTTCGACCAGTTGCTCGAGGTCGAGATCCGCACTTGCAATCAGGCGATCGAGTTGGGCGATGAGGTCCCTCGCAACAACCATGCCGACCTCGACTCGATCCGCATCCGGCACTGCGGCAATGACATTTTCGATCAATCGACCAAGGTGAAGCGCGAAGCGCGATGGCGCCTCGGCGCGATGTATCGCTACTCGTTCGAGCAGTCGATCGTCGAGAGCGGAGAGACGGCGTTCGAGTCCCTCAGTGATGAGTGACTCATAGAGCCCCGGAGGAAGTTCACTTGGCCCAGGTTTCATTCACGTGAGCCTGCCACAACACGCAGCGACACACGGCCAACCATGCGGCTATCGGCCGGCGGTTACTTCGGCTGCGTCGAGCAGCGGCAAGAGCTCTTCACCTAACAACTTCGAATAGGTCTGGTGATAGTGATGCAGCGTTGGTTCGTTGCGACCGAAGATCACGTGTTTCACCGCTCCGGAATTCACAGCTGTTTGCTGCGACGCCGCCATCACGTAGTCCTCTTCGCGGATGATGTTGCCAAACTTCTGGGCAAGGTCAGTCACGAAATCGGTGATCTCGTCACCCATCGCAGCAAGCCCGGGCTTCAGGTAGAAACTCATCCGGCTCACATGGTGGCCGGGGTCATTGCGATCGGGATAGGCACGCACCAAGAAACAGCCGGCATCAATCGGCAACAAAATCACATTCGGAAAGATCCAATACACGGGCAACCCAGCAACGGTGATGTCCCATTGATCCTCGGGCAGTAACCGCATCGCATCAATGTCGCGCTTGCACAGAATCATCCGATGCAGATGATCGGTCTCGTCGTAACACTGCACGTTGCCGTGAAACGCGTTGAACAACGTCTCCTTGTGCAGTACCGAAAAGTGATACGTCTCGCCGAAGGTGTCCATTGCGAGCTTCCAGTTGCACGCCGTGTCATACTCCTGACGCGTCAGCGGAACGAGCTCGCCGAAGTTCCAGGTAGGGAACTCGTCGTTGAACCATTCGCCTAACAGCTGGTCGAGATCAACCGTCGCTTCTGGATTCGGATGCACGAACAGCAACCCGTGGCGCTCCTCGGCCGACAGCCGACGCAACCCAAGACAGCTCTTGTCGACATCGCCGAAATGCTCCGACTTCGGCAACCCAACCAGCGCGCCACCCGTGTCATATGTCCACGCATGGAACGGACAACTGAACCGTCGCGTGGTGCCGCGCTCTTCGGTTTCAACGATCACTCCCCGATGAGAACACGAGTTCACGAAGGCTTTGAACGAACCGTCTTGATCGCGCGTGGCCAAGATCGGAATCCCCAAGTCATTGTTCGTGAGAAACGAACCGGGCTCGGGAAGGTCACCCGACAGGCCGATGCACTGCGGGGTGGCCATGAAAAACTCGTTCCATTCGCGCTCAGACCGAACCGGGTCGGTATAGACCGCTGTCGGCAAACGAAGGAACCCACCGGCATCTTCATTCGTGCCCGCATCGAGATGGGCACACAGTTGTTTGATCAGTCGAACTTGCTCGTCGTGACGCATACTTAGAGTCAACTCTAAAGTTGGAGCGCGGTCAAGGCGGCGCTCCGCCGAAACGCGCAAGGAGAGAGGAACCAGTAGATGATGCGGCAGACTCTTGCGGTGAGCGGACTGCGTGATCTCAACAAAGCAAAACGCCGCGACGCAATCCTCGACGCCGCGCTCACGCTGCTCGGCTCCCGAGACTCGAACGACATCACCACCGAAGAAATCGCCGCGCTCGCTGGCGTCTCCCCCGCCACCGTCTACAACTTGATCGGCACGCGCGGCGAGGTCATCCACCAACTCGTGGCTCGCATCATCGAACAGCTGGGCGAGTCGATCAACGCTCTTGATCCAACCGAGCCGATCGCCGCAGCGCAGCTGATCATCGATCAGAGCGTGCAGGCGTTGGTCAGCAACTCAAACGCATATCGACAGGTGGTCTCCATCGCTCAGGTCACCGCCGGCCTGCGCCCCGGAGCGGTAGATCCATCGAGCTTTCAAGTAACAGCGATGCGCAAAGCACGAGCGATGGGCATCATCCGCAAAGACATCGACCCCGCCGGCCTGGCTCGCCAAATATTCCTGTCCTATTCAGGCGCAGCAACCCTGTGGAGTTCGGGCCGACTCGACGACGCAGGCTTTCTTACGGCTGCCCGCCACGGCCTGTTTACCGCACTCGCGGCTGCAGCAACCGACGAGCATCGCGATCAATTCCTCAAACGTCTACGACCGCTGAGCAAGACCCTCGACAATAAGGCGTGGGCGGGCAACAAGCCGTAAGCGCTTTTACGAACGAGCCGAATCGATGCGCTCATACAGCGTGCCGCGCTGCTGCAAACGCCGTCCCAGCGGGCCGACGATGTGCGCAAAGCTTTCTTCGGTCATGCCTTGCCCATGCGCTGCGCCGGCCGCACGCGAGATGTTCTCGTCCATCAACGTGCCACCGAGATCGTTGCAGCCGGCTTGCAGCAACTGCACTGCGCCCGCCTCGCCGATCTTCACCCACGACAACTGCACGTTGTCGATCAGCCCGCGATACGCAATGCGCGCCACAGCGTGCATCAGCAGCGTCTCGCGAAACGTAGGTCCACGCCGCGAGTTCTTCTGCAGGTAAATGGGCGACGCCATGTGCACAAACGGCAACCCGACGAACTCGGTAAACCCACCCGTCACCTTCTGCAACGCTCGGGTGCGCAGCATGTGACGCGCCCAACTCTCGGGGTGCTCGATGCTGCCAAACATGATCGTGATATTCGAACGCAAGCCCACTTCGTGCGCCGCCGCATGACAGTCGAGCCATTCGTCAGTGGTGATCTTGTCGGGGCACAGAATGGCGCGGATATCGTCGTCGAGAATCTCAGCGGCGGTTCCCGGCAGCGACGCCAACCCCGCCTCCTTCAACCGCAACAAGTAGGTCGTGAGGTCCTCACCCAGACGCTTGGCGCCTTCGGTCACCTCTAGCGCAGTGAACCCGTGCACGTGCATCTCTGGCACCGCGCTCTTCACTGCATGGGTGACGTCGATGTAGTAATCGCCGTCGAAGCTTGGGTGGATACCGCCCTGCAAGGTGACCTCAGTGGCGCCCAACTTCCACGCCTCGGCAGCGCGCTCGGCAATGTCATCGAGCGTCAGCAGATACGGCGTGCCGCGCAGGTTCAACGACAACGGCCCCTTCGAGAAGCCGCAGAACTTGCACTTAAACGTGCACACGTTGGTGTAGTTGATATTGCGATTATGAACCCACGTGATTGCATCGCCCACGGCTTCGCGACGAAGCTCGTCGGCCAACTCTGCGACAGCAACAACCTCGGGACCACGAGCCCGAAACAGCGTGACGATCTCATCGAACCCAACCTCTTGTCCGGCGCGCACGCCTTGCAGCACCTCGCCAATCGCGCCGACCGCCGAGCCACGACGCGCCCCTGGCACCAACGTCATCGGTTCACGGGTTGCACCCGAATACCACTGCGTTGAGCGGTGACCAATCAGCACCACTTCGGCACCATCCAGCACCACATCCGCGGCGGTCACCTTCTCGGGCCACACCGCACCCGGGTCGTCGCGACCCAGGCCCTCAGCGTCGCTTCGATCCATCACTGCAAAACGCAGCGAGGGCTGCAACCAGCGTGCAGGCTCACGCACGAACTCTGGATAGATCGTCAGTCGAGGCGCAAGCGCAAAGCCCTTCGCTTCGGTCACCTCACGCAACTGATCAAGCGCGGGCCACGGACGCTCAGGGTTCACGTGGTCGCGTGTCACCGGCGACACGCCACCCCAGTCGTCGATGCCCGCATCAAGCAACACGCCAAAGTCGTCACTCAGGTTCGGCGGCGCCTGCAGATGAATCTCGGGCGGCAACAACACGCGCGCCGCAGCGATGGACCACAGGTACTCATCCAGCGGACACGGCGCTTCGTGCTGCATCCCCGTGCCCGGCTTCGGCAGAAAGTTCTGCACGATCACTTCTTGTATATGGCCATGCTCGGCATGCGAGCGGGCGATTGCACGCAACGCATCGAGCCGGTCTTCACGTGTCTCACCGATGCCCACCAAGATGCCCGTGGTAAACGGAATGCCCAAGCGCCCAGCGCTCTCAAGCGTTGCGAGCCGACGCGCCGGCACTTTGTCGGGCGCACCGCGATGACACGGCAAATCGTCGCGCAAGGTTTCGAGCATCATCCCCTGGCTCGGCGACACCTCGGCCAACAACTTCAATTCATCTTCGTACAGCGCTCCCGCATTCGAGTGAGGCAACAAGCCCGTCTCGGTCAGCACCAACTTCGCCATCGCATGCACATAGTGAACGGTGCTGTCGTAGCCCTGTTCGCGCAACCAATCTCGTGCCACCTCGTAGCGATCTTCGGGACGCTCGCCCAGCGTGAAGAGCGCCTCATGGCATCCCATGCGCGCTCCATCACTCGCGATGCGCAGCACTTGTTCCGGCGTGAGATACGGCGCCTGCAAACGCGCCGGCGGCTGAGCGAATGTGCAGTAGCCGCACCGGTCGCGACACAACATGGTCAGCGGGATAAACACCTTCGGCGAGAACGTGATGCGCGTGCCGTGCGCCTGATCTCGCACCTCACGGGCCGCAGCCATGAGTTGGTCGAGTGGTGCCGTCAGCAGATCCATCGGCGCAGCGTACCCGTAGTGAGTTCTAAATCGAAACTGACCGTACAACGAGAATGACTACAGTCTTCGCATGGCTGTAGCCGACCCTTCGTCGATCACCACGCTCGAACGCACGCTCAAGTTGGTTGGCGACCGCTGGAGCATCCTCATCATCCGCGCAGCACTGCGCGGTCTACGTCGATTCGGCGAGTATCAAGCCGACCTCGGCATCGCCCGACCCGTCCTCACCAACCGTTTGCGCCGTCTGGTCGACGGTGGCGTCATGGCCAAGGAGCAATACCAACAACCCCCGCCGCGCTACGAGTACCGGCTCACGCCAGCGGGCGTTGCGCTCTCACCTGCGCTGGTGGCGCTGGTGCAATGGGGCGAACATCACATGCACCATGGCGACAACGACGTGGTGTTGGTGCACGCTCCATGCGGCACTGAACTCGAGCAAGGTTTCTGGTGTCGACAGTGCGAGACCACGTTTGCGCCAGCAGCGGTAAGAGCGACAACACGCGCCAAGAGCTGACAGCCTGCCCGAATAGTTGCTTCGAGTCGGGCTGACACGACAGGCCCCTGATGCGCAAGACTCAACAGATGTTCCACATCGATCCAAACGAAGAAGTCCTTGAGGCAATGCGCCAAGCAGATCCATCGCAGCCAATCGTGATGCTCAACCTGCTGCGGTTCCGCGATCAGGCGCTCGAAGGATTCGGTGTCGACGGCCTCACTGGGCAACAAGCCTTCCAGCGCTACGGCCAACTGAACGAGGGCGAAGGTGTGCGCTTCGACAGCGAACCCATCTGGCTCGGGCTGGCGAATCGCACGATCATCGGCGACGAACAGTGGGACGTAGCCATCTTGGTTCGCTACCCAACTCGTAAACACTTCATCGACAAACTCGACGACCCGACGTACCGCGAGATCTCGCTCGTGCGGGCAGCCGCGCTCATCGACAGCCGCCTCATCGAGCTCACCCAGCTGCTGCCGGCGCTGTCGTAACAAGTCGACGCGCCAGCAGTAGCTGAGCGCGATTACATCTTGCGGCGACTCGCTGCGAAGGCGCCACCACCAACGACCACGAGACCTGCGGCGATGATGGCGACGATGAGTCCGGTGTTGCTTGAGTCGCTATCACTTGAACCAGCAGCGGTCGTCAAAATCGAGACTACGGTGCTGTCAGAATTGGTAGCAGCGACGACGTCGGTTGTCGACTCCTCCGAGGCGACCATGGTGTCGATCGATTCCTCTTCTTCGGCCGGGGTCAGGTCAGCCGATGTTGGTGGGCCAGCGATGACCATGATTGAGGGCGCCGCATGTTCGGCTTCGCTGCCGTCGGCATTCGGAGGATCAATCCAGCTGATCGCGCCCTTCACGCAGGTTTGCACTACTGGAAAATAGATCGGTCCCGCCTCGGCCGGCGCTGTGAATGTGATCTCGAACCGTTCGGTGTCGATGCTGGCATCAAGAGATCCGCCGGAGAAGGTGACCACACCATCTTTTGCTTCGCCCGTCCACCCGGCTTTTTCTATGGGGGCTGCATCGGTGACCGACGCCGAGACTTTGAACGCAAGGTTTATGGTCGGCGATCCGTCACAGCCATGGGAAGGAGCGAACGCTACGGTTGCGCTCTTGCCAGCCTCAACAGCCGTTGGATCTGACTCAACGTGGGCATACGAAACGCCCGACACCATGAGAGTTACGGCGGTGCAGGCGGCAAGCGCTGCAGACAGACGGAGGGCAATACGGTTCTTTTGCATACGCAGTAAGTCGCCGTTGTTCAGCGAAAAGTTCCCGGCGTGGCGAGATACCCGAAGAATGTTGACGAGGTGCCGCCATCGGGCGAACGCAAGTGCAACCGACTACTCCACCGGCCCGAGTCCTGGTCCCTCAGCCAACGTGGGCTGCCATTGCGATGGCTTTACTCGCACCGCTTCGATGCGATCAACCGGCCAGGGAGGCATCGTCACGCCCACCGCGCGCAGGCCGCTCTCGAGGCTTCGAAACTGGAACGTTGTGCCGACCGGTATCGACACGCATGTTCCGGGCGTCAGCTCGACCACCGACTCCTTTCCATCCAACGACGATCGCCACATCTCGCCGGTGCCATCTAGCACGTACCAAAGCTCTTCAACCGAAAGATGCCGCACAGCAATCGACGTCTGATCCGGCTGAAGCGAAAATTCGGCCATGCTGCCGCCAGCGAGCGCAAGGAGCACACGCACCTCAGCCCCATCGGGCGCCATGCCGTCGGGCTCAGCGGGAACTTGGAGCGTCTCGAAAACTTCGGCTTTCATAGATGACATACGCAGACTGTAGACGTCATTTAGACGCACCCGATGGGGCGCCGCCACCGATGCACCAACCCGCGATGTGCCACATCGAGTCAAGCCCACCCAAGAAACGGTTTAAGTATGCGCAACGTCGGCTGGACACGGCAGACCCACCGATCAACCCAGTACGGTTTTACCTATGACCACAAAGGTTCCCGCCGTGCACGGCCGCATCAACGACCTCGACAGTCACCTTCAGGTTCCGATCTCGCGCTGGGGAGAGGTGTTCGGCGATGCCACCGCTCGCTTCGGCGAGCGTTACGCGCACATCCCTTTCTTCGACGACACAGACGAACCCGAACTCAACGCTGAATCGGTGTGGACAACCAAAAGTACCGCCGCGCCAGGCGCCTGCACCCCCGAGGGTCGCCTCGCCGCTCTCGACGTGATGGGGATCGAACGCCAACTGATCTTCCCGCAGGTCATCTTGGCGGCGTCCGCGTGGGGCAACCACCCGAACGCCGCGCCGGTGCTGCGCGAGTACAACGACGCCGTGCTGCACTGGACAGCGGCGGGCTCGGGCCGCCTCCGGCCGACGGCGCTGCTCAACCTCACCACGATCGAAGGCGCCATCGCCGAAGCCGAACGGGTCGCAGCAGGCGGCGCCCGGGCGGTGCTGCTTCAGGACGGCATCGCCCCCGGGGGCTTCTCACCCGCTGCCGCCGAGGTCGACCCGCTGTGGGCCCTCCTCGCAGAGGCCGGGATGCCCGTGACGTTCCACATCGGAGGCCAAGAAGGCTTCTTCGCCAGCGACGCGTGGCCCAATGCCAACGCCCTGCGGCCCGGTGGCTTCTCGACCGGTGAGCCCGTCGGTCCGCACATGCTGGCAACGATGCACCTCCCCGTGCAGAACTATCTCGCCGCGATGCTCTACGGCGGTGTATTCGACCGGCACCCCGGCCTGCGAGTCGGAGTGATCGAACTCGGCGCCATGTGGGTGGGGCCGTTCGTCGACCTCCTCGAAGACCGACTCCAGATGTCCCGCCGCCTTCGTGACGGACTGCAGCGCCGCCCCGCCGAAGTCTTCGTCGACCAGATCCGGGTGACACCGTTCTTCTGGGAACGTACCGCCCGTCAGATCCAGCGCTACGGCATGCCTGAGATCTACGCGTTCTCTACCGACTTCCCCCACCCCGAAGGCGGCACCGACCCCATCGGTCGTCTTGCCGACGACATCGGGCCCCTCGGCGACGATGCCGTCGAGGCGTTCTTCGTACGCAACGCTCAACTGCTCCTCCCGGCCTGAGGCACTCCCCACCACGACAGCCGAACGTTTGGCCTTGCGACTGGGACCGGCCTTCGGCCGCCTTTGTGGTCTATGGGTTCGGCGGGCCTTTGAGCGCCGGCGGCAACAAACGAATGTCGCTTGCCAATACCACCGATTTCGTTGCAAACGTGGTGGTCACAGTGTTGTCCGAACTGGTGTCACTCACATCAGCGCGGATTTCACACTGAAATCTTCCCGATAAACGGTGCAAGTGACGTACATAAACGAACATGAAACGGCTGTGGTCACTACTGACCGAGCACCACGCGAAAAAGGCGAGCTCAGGCGCGTACCGGACTATTGTGCAGACCGTCAAACGGTTCGCACGATCCCGAACTAGCCCTGCCTATATCCCCGGCCGGAGCTTGGCGCCATCTGGGGATTAGCTACACAAAATAGAGGAGAAATAATGGCGCGCAATCGATACGGCATTTTTAGTTTTATGTCCGATGTGATTCTCACCATCATCACTGGAGGGTTGTGGCTCATCTGGATATTTGTACGTGAGATGAGGAATCGCTAGGTCGGGGAAGGACACCGTTCGACGCACCCGATACGGCGCCGACGATCCGTTTCGCTGCGCGATTGGCGACCGCTGGACCAGCGAGTTGACGAATAAGGAGCAGCCCATCAAGCATCGCAATAGCGGCCTCCGCCTCTGCCCGACGACGGGTTCGAGTGCCAGCAAGTCGCTCGGCCGCCCACTCAATCCACGCCTCCACGAGATGGGGCACGATGACGTTGAAGGGTTCGCGCCCCGCAGCGGCAAGCCCGCCTGCTTCGAAGAACAAGGCGAATACCGGGTCTGCAGCAGGGCGAGCGAGCACCGGCCACGCCGAACGAAGGAGTTCAAGGTGATCAGCGACCGGAGCTGAGAACACAGGAGCCAGCGTCGCCTGCAACTCGGCCCCCATTGCGCTCAGTACCTCGCCGATGAGGTCGTCCTTCGTCGGGAAGTAATAGACGACAATTCGATCGCTGATGCCGAGGTGTTTCGCAACTCGTCCGAAGGTGAGCTGGCTCAGTCCATCGCGAAATGCAACGGCGAGCGCGCCGGTGAGGATGTCGGCTTTGGAGTGCTTGTGGCCCATTGGGTCTTGATCGTAGTGGTCACTGCGATTATGGTTTCGTAGTGACCACTACAAACTCAACGGAGGCCCCGATGACCGACCATGACGCTGGTGAAGCATGAGCATCTCCGCAGTCGCAGCATCCGATCTGTTCCGTAAAGCGCCGGACCAAGTCATCGACGTAGGCACCGGCGAAGTGGCCTACCGCCGCATCGGCAGCGGGCCCGACGTGTTGTTCGTGCACGGGTGGCCCGTCAGCGGCGCCACCTTCCGCACCCTGCTGCCACACTTGGTCGACCACGTGACCTGTCACCTGATCGACCTACCCGGAGCGGGCTCAAGCAGGTTCACGACCGACACTCCGCTCACCATCGAGAACCACATCCATAGCGTGAAACGCGTGCTCGAAGTGCTCGATCTCAACGATGTCGCCGTGGTCGGTCACGACAGCGGCGGGCTCATCGCCCGACATGCAGTAGCCGGCAGTCCCCGACTGCGCGCGCTCGGCTTGATCGACACCGAGCAGTCCACCGGCCTGAGTTGGAAGTTCAAATCGTTCATTGCGGGCCGGCGAATTCCCGGATTCGGCGCAGGCCTCGGTTGGGTCGCCGGACAACCACGGCTACGGCGCAACCGACTCGTGCTCGGCGACGCCTTTGTTGACCGTTCATTGCTCGACGGCGAGTTCGACGAGTTCTTCCTGAAGCCGCTGAACCAGTCCCCAGCACACCGCAAGGCCGCGATTCAGTTACTGAAAAGCTTCGACTACCAACACGTGCGCGACCTGCGCGAACTACACCGCCGCATCACCGTCCCCGTGCAACTGGTCTGGGGCGAACACGATCGCTTCTTCCCCGTGAAGTGGGCCCAGGAGATGCTCGCCGACTTCGCCGACGCACGCCTTGCGGTCATCAAAGACGCAGGCCTGTTCGCGCACGAAGAGCGACCCGCCGAGGTTGCCAAAGCACTGCTGCCGATATTGACATCAACGCGCTGAGGCCTCACCCACAGGAGAGTCTGCTGAAAACGAGAATGTCCCGGCCAAACAGGCCGGGACATTCAATGGTGCCTGAGCCGCACGTTGCGACTCAGACACCATTCGTGTCACTGAGTGACGGAACTGCTTAGTGGCTGTCGCCCGAGCGTGCCTTGGCGATGCTGAGAATCATCAAACCGTAAAGCGCCTTTGCTGTGATGTCGGCAATCGTGTAAGCCACTTGCCGACCTGCTTCAGCGCCATCACTTACCGTGAAAACAACTGGGATCAAGTATGCGATTGGGTAGACCAACCACGTGACGAGAAGGATTCTCGTTGCGTTCGTGATCGACTGGGAAACTGCGCCAGTTTCGCGTGCCTTAGCAGCCTTGAGCTCACCGCTGAGAGTGAACAAGATGTAAGCAAACGGAAGCATTGCAAGTGCCCAGTAGAGCCACTTGGCGGAATCGTTTGTCGAAACTTCGCCTGGGTAACCGAGACCAATCATCAACACGGTTGCTGGAACCAATGTGGTCATGAGCTTCTTGCGGCGATCGGCGGTGACACCGAGGACGATGAGCAACTCAATGACGAGCAACGGAACAGTGATCAACCAGTCGGCGTATCGGTAGCCCTCGTTAACAGTGCCTTCTGCCCAACCACTCCACATGCGGAAGTAGTGGTATCCGGCGATTCCAACGACAACAGCGGAGACTGCAACACCATTTTGGTACTGCTTAGCAACGCTCTTGATCTGGGTGAGGAAGTAAACAAAGGCGCCGAGCATCACCGCTGTTCCGAAGGACAGGGCGTTGTAGACGAGTTGGTTCATCTGCGCATTTTCTAACACTTGGTTCATAAACTGACAACCTTTCATTTAGTGGTAAGCAAATGGAAACATTAGCCACTGCCACCCGGCAGATGGGTGATCGGTGCACGATAAACCGACCGATAAACCCCG
>CAMASN010000065.1 GCA_945861025.1 Ferrithrix thermotolerans DSM 19514 | reverse complement strand
GAAGAAGGCGGCACCAGTCGCGAAGAAGGCGGCACCAGTCGCGAAGAAGGCGGCACCAGTCGCGAAGAAGGCGGCACCAGTCGCGAAGAAGGCGGCACCAGTCGCGAAGAAGGCGGCACCAGTCGCGAAGAAGGCTGCGGCGGCGCCTGTAGCAAAGAAGGCGGCAGCCCCCAAGGCTGCTCCAAAGATCGCAGCGAAGGCTGCAGCCCCCAAGGCTGCTCCAGTCGCAAAGAAAGCCCCCGTTGCACCACCAATACCGTCTGTCCCCGCAGACACGAAGGCCGTTACCCCAATGCAAGTGAAGAAAGCAGCGCCCTCCAAAAAGGCTGCGCCCCCCGCTCCCGCCCCTACGTTGCCTCCTGTTAAAGGTGAGACAAAAGACGGCATCAAGTACACCAAGGACTTCGACGTCAAGTTCCTCACCATTCAACGCAAGCTGTTGATTGAGGCACGCGAGTCGCTCACCCGTCAGGCCGTGCGACTCGAGGACGAAGCGTTTTCCTTGATCGACGAAGAGATGGGCGATGTGCAGTTCGACGACGAGTCGGGCGAAGGCGACACGATGGTTGTCGAGCGCGAGCGCGACAACATGCTGTCGGGCATTGCTCGTCACGACATCGCCGAAATCGATAGCGCTCTCGAGCGCATCCGCCAGGGCAGTTACGGCTACTCGCGCTTGTCTATGAAGCCAATTCCACGCGAGCGTCTTGACGCTATTCCGTGGTCGACCGAACTCGTCGAAGAAAAGGTCGGCGGGATCGGCCGGCGATGACCGAGGCTGCTGTGTCGCGGCGACCTTCGCTGCGCAACAGCATTGCGATTGCCGCAGGTGTCGTGGCCGTCGATCAACTCACGAAGCACTGGGCAGTCAACGCACTTGCCGGTGGTGCGTCTCGTCACGTGATTTGGACCTTGCAGTGGAACCTGTCGTTCAATAGCGGCATGGCCTTTTCGGCCGCCCAAGGCATTGGTCCCATCATTGGGGTGCTTGCTTTGGTGGTCGTTGTAGTGATGCTGCTGTCGCTGCGTCAGTCGGGCGGTCGCTTGAACGCCATCGCGGTGGGTCTGGTGGTTGGCGGCGCAGTAGGCAATGTCGCCGACAGGCTTTTCCGTGAGCAAGGATTTTTTAGAGGTCGAGTTGTCGACTTCATCGATTTTCAGTGGTTCCCCATCTTCAACGTCGCCGACATGGCTATCAACGTCGGCGGTGCGCTGATTGTGTTAGCAGCGTTGTTCTCATCGAAGGTAAGGGCGTCATGATCAGAGAAGAAATCCCCGCAGCATTGGCTGGCGAACGACTCGACCGCATCGTTGCGTTGCTCACCGACGCCAGTCGCGCAGATGCTGCAGTGCTCGTTGCTGCCGGTGGTGCTCGCCTCGACGGCGTCGTGGCCATGTCGGGCAAGGTTCGGGTCACGCTCAACCAAGTGGTCGAGATCGACCCGACGCAATTGCCGCAGCCGCAGCTTCCTCAAGCCGATGCCTCGATCGAACTGCCCATCGTTTATGCCGACGACGATGTCATCGTTATCGACAAGCCTGCGGGTCTTGTTGTTCACCCCGGACACGGCCATCCTGATGGCACCGTGGTGAACGCCATCTTGGCTCGCTATCCCGATGTGGCTGTTGTGGGCGACCCCATGCGCCCGGGCATCGTGCATCGCCTCGACGTGGGTACTAGCGGGCTGATGGTCGTAGCTCACAGTCAGCGTGCGTACGAGAGCTTGGTCTCAGCGCTTGCGGCGCGAACTGTGACTCGTTCGTATCTCACGTTGGTGTGGGGACATCTCAAGTCGCCGAACGGTGTCATCGACGCGCCGATTGGTCGCGATCATCGCGATCCGTTGCGCATGGCAGTGGTCATCGATGGCAAGCCGGCGCGCACTCGCTACCGAACGATTGCGAACTATCGAGATCCATCCGATGTTTCCGAACTCGAGTGTCGTCTTGAGTCGGGTCGCACCCATCAGATTCGCGTGCACCTTGCGGCTACTGGTCACCCGGTTGTGGGCGACGGCGCCTATGGCGGCATCCGTTCTGGTGTTGTTTCGCCACGGCCGTTTCTGCATGCCGCCGAACTTGCTTTCGTGCATCCAGGCACGGGCGAAACAATGACCTTCACCTCGCCGTTGCCGCGCGATCTGCTCGACGTTCTGCTCGAACTGCACGAATAACTCCCCAGCGCGGCGAGTGCAATTTGTTTAGCGCTTGGCGGCGAGCATGTCGGGCCATGGTGTTGAGCCCTGGGCTGCTTCGGCAATGTCGGCCAACGTGAAACCCTCCATGTGCAACCGCATGATCTCGCCGGCTTCTTTCCAGATAGCCAAGAGCACGCACTGACCTTCGTGATTGCACGAGCCGTCTTGGTGCGGTTCGCCGAAGTCGCCGAGCGAGATGGGGCCATCGACGGCAGACAGAATCTCGGACAACTTGATGTCTACGGTTGGCCGGGCAAGCACATAGCCGCCGCCAACTCCGCGCTTTGAGCGCACTAAACCGGCGCCTTTGAGGGCCAACAGAATTTGCTCAAGATACGGCTGTGGCAGGCCGGTGCGCCGAGCGATGTCGCTGACCGAGGTGGGACCCGGTTCTTCGATATGTAAGGCCAGCGACAAGAGGGCCCGACAGGCATAGTCACCTTTTGTGGAAACGCGCACATGTCCATAGTAGGCGCAAACAACACAAGACTTTGGATCGATCGGAGACCACGCGGATTGACGATGCGTCTGCGAGTAGCTATTTCGTCGAGTTAGTGGTCCACTAGGGCGGTCGTGAACACTGCACCCATCCTTCCTGCCTACTCGGGCGCCAACGTACGCGGCATCATCCCGGCGCTGCTGGCTCCTCGCGGTGCGCCGAAGCCAGCGTGGATGCCTGCGGCCATCTCGCAAGCCAATCAGGTTGTGGTGCTTGTCATCGATGGCCTTGGGTGGGAGCAGTTGCAGAGCCGAATCCATCTCGCCCCAACGCTGGCAGCGATGCAGGGTTCGGCGATCACTACGGTGGCGCCGTCCACAACAGCCACGGCGCTCACGTCGATTACCACGGGCCTCACACCAGGCGAACACGGTGTGCTGGGTTACCGCATCGAGCTCGGTGGCGACATCGTCAACATGTTGCGCTGGCACGGCGAGCGCGGCGATGTGCGTCGTTCGCATCCGCCTCGCGATGTGCAACCGTATGCGCCGTTTCTTGGCGAGTCCCCGCCGGTAATCAGCCGTGCCGAACTCGAGAACTCGTCGTTCACCGAAGCTCACCTTCGTGGCTCACGCCCGGCCGGGTGGCGCGCAGCGTCGAGCATTGCGGTCGAGATCGGCCGCCAACTCAACGCTGGCGAGCGGTTCGTCTACGCCTACTACGACGGCATCGACAAGATCGCTCACGAGCGCGGCTTCGGTGAGTTTTACGATGCCGAACTCGCCACGGTCGATGCTCTCGTCGGCAATGTGCTGTCGGTTCTTCCCGCCGGCGCAGCGCTTGTTGTCACTGCCGATCATGGTCAGGTGCACGTCGGCAAGAACATCGTTCACCCGTCGGCCGCGTTGTTGTCGATGGTGCGCAACCAATCTGGCGAAGGTCGCTTTCGCTGGCTGCACGCCCGACCCGGATGTCACACCGATCTACTCGGCGCAGCGCAACACGACCATGGGCATCACGCTTGGGTGGTGAGCCGAGCGCAGACCATCGACGAAGGATGGTTTGGTCCGGCAGTGTCTTCGCCTGTGGCGTCACGACTCGGCGACGTTGCACTCGTGGCGCGAGACGACATCACATTTTTCGACAAAGCCGACTCTGGACCATTCGAGTTGGTCTGCCGCCATGGCAGTCTGACGAGCGCCGAAATGTACGTACCGTTGCTTGTTGGAACAAGCGCAAGCTAGATAAGGAATCATGATGAGTGACGATCTAGGCCAGCCACAGACGGAATCAACTGATGCACGTGGCGATGGCATTGAGCACGGCATCGTGCTTGGCTTGGAGCAGCCAACTGTTGGTGAGGTGCCGCGCGAGACGGTGACCTCGCCGGCAAAGGTGATGCGCATTGGTTCGATGATTCGTCAACTGCTCGATGAAGTGAGGTCGGTCGACTTCGACGTCGCCAGTCGCGAGCGCCTTGCCGAGATTTACGAACGTTCCATCGTTGAGCTGTGCGAGGCTTTGTCGCCCGACCTGCAAGATGAGCTGCGCATGCTCGCCTTGCCGTTCAAGGCCGACACCGTGCCATCCACCGGCGAGATTCGCATCGCTGAGGCGCAGCTCGTGGGCTGGCTCGAGGGGCTCTTTCACGGCATTCAGGCAACGCTGTTTGCGCAGCAGATGGTGTCGCGTCAGCAGATCGAGCAGATGCGTGGCCTGCCTCAAGGTGGGGGAGACCCTGGCATTATCGACCCCCGTTTCGTCGGTGGCCCCAGTGCCTCACAAGGCGGCCAAGCGGCGACTTCCGATCGACCTGGCACCTACCTGTAGCAGCGTTGACCCCAAGTTTTCCCTCTGGCGCAGAGCCACCCAGCTGCTAGAGTCGCCCGAATCACAGCTCTGTAGTTTGCCCGTGCTGCGATGGGCGTCGTTGATTCGAGAAGAAAGGGAATGCCATGGCTGATTCATTTACGCATCTTCATGTGCATACCGAGTTCTCGATGCTCGACGGTGCTGCTCGTCTCGATGAACTCGTCGCAAAGGCAGCAGCCGATGGTCAGCCTGCGCTGGGCATGACCGATCACGGCAACATGTACGGCGTGCTCGATTTCTATCGCGAGTGCCAAGAGCAAGGCGTGAAACCGGTCATCGGCACCGAGGCCTATATGGCCTACGAGACCCGCACCGAGCGACCCGCTCGCCGTGGTCGAGTCGACGATTCGGGTGGTGAGGCCGAAGGCGGCAAGAAACAGTATTACCACCTCACGTTGTTGGCCGAGACCAACCAGGGGTACCGCAACCTGATCCAACTGAGCAGCCTCGCTTTCCTCGAGGGCTACTACTACAAGCCCCGCATGGACTGGGAGTTGCTCGAGCGTTATGGCAAGGGACTCATCGCCACCACCGGTTGTCTTGGTGGCCATGTGTTGCAGTCGCTGCTCAATCACGACGAAAAGGGCGCGCTCGAAAAAGCGGCGAGGTTGCAAGACATTTTCGGCAAGCAGAACCTGTTCGTCGAACTGCAAGATCACGGCCTGCCAGCTCAACTCGAAACCAATCCACAACTGATCGAGATCGCCAAGAAGATCGGCGCGCCGATCATTGCCACCAACGACAGTCACTACACGCACCGCGAAGACCACGAGTCGCACGATGCGTTGCTGTGTGTGCAGACCGGGGCGATGCTCAGCGACCCCAAGCGCTTCAAGTTCGAAGGCAACGAGCACTATCTCAAGTCGGCCGACGAGATGCGTTACCTATTTCGCCACTATCCCGAGGCGTGCGATAACACGCTGTGGGTGGCCGAGCGCGCCGATGTCACTATCGAGTTTGGCAAGCCGCAACTGCCCAACTTCCCATTGCCCGAGGGCTTCGATAACGACACCGAGTACCTCAACCATCTTGCGTGGGAAGGTGCGGCCATGCGTTGGGGTCGCGACTCCTCTGGGCAGATTCCTGCGGATGCGGCCGAGCGCATCGCGTTCGAACTCAAGGTCATTGCCGACATGGGGTTCAGCAGTTACTTCCTCATCGTGTGGGATCTCATCAAATACGCGAAGGACAAAGGCATTCGGGTCGGCCCGGGCCGCGGTTCAGCGGCCGGTTGTGCGGTGGCCTATTGCTTGCGTATCACCGAGCTCGATCCCATTCGTTACGACCTGCTGTTCGAGCGCTTCTTGAACCCAAGTCGCATCAGCATGCCTGACATCGACATGGACTTCGACTCGCGATATCGCGACGAGATGATCCGTTATGCCACCGAGAAATACGGGCGCGATCACGTTGCGCAGATCATCACCTTTGGCACCATCAAGGCGCGCAACGCCGTGCGCGACGCGGCCCGCGTGCTGGGCTTCCCCTACGGCATGGGTGACAAGATCGCCAAGGCAATACCGCCGTTGGTCATGGGCCGCGACACGCCGCTCAAGTACTGCTTCGAGCAGAGCCCAAAGTACGCCGACGGATTCAAAGCCGCCACCGAACTGCGCGCGATGTACGAAACCGATCCCGATATCAAACGGGTTGTCGACGTGGCCAAGGGCCTCGAAGGTCTCAAGCGAAGCGATGGCATTCACGCTGCCGCGGTGGTGATTACCAAAGATCCGCTCACCACGTATCTGCCGGTGCAGCGCAAGCCCGACCCCAACGGTGACCCCACTCGGTCGCCTGTGGTCACCCAATACGAAATGCACGGCGTCGAGGCGCTCGGGCTTCTCAAGATGGACTTCTTGGGTCTACGCAACCTCGACGTCATCACCGACACTGTGGCGATGGTTCGTTCCCGAGTTGATCCCACGTTCGATATCGACGAGGTCGTGCTCGACGATCAAGTCACATTCGATCTGCTCAGTCGCGGCGACACCATTGGTGTGTTCCAGCTCGAGTCATTGCCGATGCGAGCGTTGCTCAAGTCGTTAGCGCCCAACTCGTTCGAAGACGTGTCGGCCGTGTTGGCGCTCTATCGGCCTGGCCCGATGAGTGTGAACATGCACTACGACTATGCCGATCGCAAGAACGGGCGTAAGCCGGTTGAGTACTTCCACGCCGATGCCGAAGAGGTTTTAGCCGACACCTTCGGTCTGATGATCTACCAAGAAAGCGTCATGCGCGTTGCGCAGCGTTTTGCTGGCTACTCGTTGGCCGATGCCGACAACCTTCGTAAGGCCTGCGGCAAAAAAGACCGAGCGATCATGGCCAAAGAGCGGGCCAACTTCGAGTCGGGCTGCGAGCGCAGCGGCTACGGAACAGCGCTGGGCAAGCAACTGTTCGACATCGTCGAGAAGTTTGCCGACTACGCATTCAACAAGAGCCACACCTTTGGCTACGGACTTATCACGTATCAGACGGCTTATCTCAAGGCTCACTATCCGGTCGAATACGTGGCGTGCTTGCTCACCAGCGTCAAAGGTAACCTCGACAAGGCAGCGGTGTATCTCTCTGACTCGCGCACGATGGGCATCAAGGTGCTCACGCCCGATGTCAACCGCTCAATGTCTGACTTCGCGGCGCTGTCGCCCAGCGAGGTGCCGTCCGGCGTCGAACTCCCTGCGGGTAGCCCTGGGGCCATCGCATTCGGCCTCTCAGCGGTGCGTAACGTGGGTGAGGGCCTCGTTGAGCAACTGGTGGGCGAACGAGCGCAGAACGGCTCCTACGAGTCGTTTTACGACTTCGTCGAGCGCGTGCCCGAAATGGTGCTCAACAAGCGCACCATCGAGTCACTCATCAAAGCCGGAGCGTTCGATGGCTTGGGCCATCCACGTCGCGGCCTGCTGGCGGTCTTCGAACAGATCATCGACGGTGCGGTGGTGCGTCGCCGCGAACGTGATCAGGGCGTGATGAGTCTGTTTGGCGATATTGGCTCCGACGAATCAAATGGGTTCAACGAACGAGTTGCGATCCCCGACACCGAGTTCGATAAAGCCGATCGCCTCAAGTTCGAAAAAGAAATGCTCGGTCTGTACATCAGCGATCATCCTCTGTTGGGCATCGAGGCAGCAATGCGACGCAAGGTCGACTGCGGCATTGCCGAGGTAGCCGAGCGCGAAGACGGATCCATCCTCACCATTGGTGGAGTCATCACCGGCCTGGCGCGCAAGTTCACCAAAAAGGGTGATCAGATGGCGGTGTTCACGCTTGAGGACCTCGATTCAGCCATTGAGGTCACGGTGTTCCCGCGCTCGCTTGCCGAGCAGGGCCACAAGTTGATCGACGATGCCATCGTCACCGTCAAGGGTCGCCTCGATCGAAAAGACGAAACTCGCGTGGGCTTTATGGCCCAAGACATCTCGATTCTCGAGGGTCTCGCCACCGGTAACGCTGCGCCGCTGCGCTTGCGGCTGCCGGCCACCAGCCTCACCAAAGACAAGATCGACCTGCTCAAGCGTATTCTTCGTGATCATCAGGGCGATTCGCAGGTCTTTGTGCAGCTCGGCGCAGGCAAGACATTGCGTCTCGCCGACGACTTCTGTGTCGACCTCGACCGTGCTGTTGGTGAGCTACGAGTGGCCTTCGGGCACGATGCGGTGATCCTGTGAATGCCCTGACACCTAGGTCGTTATCAGCCCGATTTTGCAGTGATGTCAAAAAGGGTGACTTTTGGTGGCAGAATAGGGGCTGTTTGAATCGCTCCGCACTCTTGCGGCGCACGACGACGGGGAGCAAATAGCGCAATGGCAATCCAGGTTGACACCAGGGACTGCGCGGCTCTTAGTGACGCCGACCTTGATGAGATGGCGTCCATGGGCGGCGCTTTCGATATCGGCAGCGTCTCCAAAGCAAAAGAAGATTGGGTGCTCAGCACCGCTGCGCGCGTCGATGGCGTGCTGCACGGCTTTATGTTCTCCACACTCGAGCGCATCGGTGGCACGCCATGCGTGTTGCTGGGCATGCTCAGCGTGAAGCGTTCATCAAAGCGCGATCAAGTACTCAAGAGTCTCATGGCGCAGGCCTATCACCGGGCGCTCATGGCGTTCCCCGACGAAGATGTAGTGGTCGGCACTCGCTTTGTGCGCCCCGATGGGCTCGAAGCGTTTAAGTCACTCACCGAGCTCATTCCACGGCCAGCGCATCGCGCCGTTGGCGAAGAGCGTGCGTGGGGTCGTCGTTTGGCCAAGCGTTTTGGCGTCGACGCCACCTACGACGAGCAGACCTTTGTGGCTAAGACCAACGGCCAGAGCGGCTTCCTCGATCACGAGACACTCAAGCCCGAGAAGATCTCGCCCGAAGTTGCAGCGCAGTTCGCCACCGTCAACGCGAAAAAGGGCGGCGTGCTCGTGGTGCATGGTTGGACCATGGCCGAGAACCTTGTGAAGCTCGGGGCGCGCTGAGCCAGTCATTTGCTTCGGTTGTCCGCTCACGGCGGATGACTCGATCGTTCGATAGTCGCCCCGTTGCGGCCGAGGTATTGCACGACATTGTCTCGCTCGCTGCCCGAGCACCAAGTGCAGGAAAGACCCAGGGCTGGCAT
Organism: Ferrithrix thermotolerans DSM 19514; assembly: GCA_945861025.1. Taxonomy (GTDB): domain Bacteria; phylum Actinomycetota; class Acidimicrobiia; order Acidimicrobiales; family Ilumatobacteraceae; genus WLMZ01. The sequence goes on along the minus strand of CAMASN010000065.1, from coordinate 2,885 downwards.
CTTGTTGTGCTCGAAGGCCACGACACCTCTCGGTTTTGGGATGTCACCTTGCCAGCCGAGCGGCGAGCAACGTTTCGTTGGCAAGGATTGCTGCGAGCGCCGGTGATTGCGCTGGCGTTTGCCGATCCGCAGGCCTACGTGCAGCGCTACGCCGAACCAGACAAGCGCCGCAGCGGTCTCGGTGAAGGCGTCGATGCGTGGTCCACCCCATATTGGACCGTCGACGCAGCAATGGCTCTGAACACGTTGTTGCTGGCTGCCGAAGATGTGGGCCTTGGTGCGTTGTTCTTCGCAGTGTTCTCAGGAGAAGCAGAACTGCGCGCGGCGCTTCACATTCCCGACGAACTGCAACTGCTCGGTGCCCTCGCGTTGGGTTGGTCGGATCAGCCACGCTCACAGCGCGGCGACGGACTCAGTGCAACACGCGCACGGCGATCTGCTGATGAAATCATTCACCGCGGCGGATGGTAGCGATACCGTCCGCCGCGGTGATAGCTACTTCTTTGGCTTCGGGCAAGTGCTGTCGGTGTAGGCAGTGACCTTCTCGATCGCTGCCGTGAACGCCTTGTCCTGAATGGCTTTGAGCGCGGCAGGGTTGCTGCCGAACTTGGCGATGTCGTCGCCCGCTTGGTTAGCCAGTGTCGACAAGGTTTGGTAGGTCTTGCTCACCTGAGTGAAGTCGGCCTGCAGCGTGTCAGGAGCCCCAACCGCAAGTGCGTCGTACTTGCTTGCCAAGTTGGCGTACTGATCTGGCAGGTCGCCCATCTCGGTGCGCTGCTTTTCTGGGAAGGCTGCTGTTTGTGCGTCAATGAAGTCGATGCAGTCGGGGGTCAGCGGCTTTGGCGGACCAGTGGTGGTGGTCGCAGCCGGTACGGTGGTCTGGTTGCCGACGTCGGCGGTGGACTCAGACGTGCTTCCCGTATCGACAGGCCCAGCCTTCGGTGACGAGCTGCTGCAGGCGCTAAGACTCAGCAATGATGCGATGCCGAACGCCACGAATGGTGCGGACTTCATGGTGAGATGCCTTTCATAAAAATTGTTGTGCAGCACTCTAGAGCAAACCAGTGTGCAAACTCTGTCAAGGTTTGAGCAATAAGTCCTGTAGGGCGGCTATATCTGACACCGGTAGTTCGCAGGCGAAGTTGCGGCACACATACACGAAGCCGTCGGGACGCGATTGCCACAGGGGAGATTCGTAGGGCTCGCCCCACGCCAAGACCGCTGTAGGTAGCCAATGCCGGTGGATGACCGCGACGAGGTCGGGTCGATCGCCGGTGATCAAGATTTCGGTCGCGCCGCGTTCACGCAGCAACACGGCGGCCAGTGCGTTCGCGCATGCGGTTGGGGCCTGTGTCATTACCGTGGCGATCAGCTGTAATGCCTGGTCGCCGTGGTTGGTGAACCGCGCCTCGCCGGTGAGCGCTCCCAACCGGTACAACGCCAGCGCCGTGACCGAGTTGGCTGATGGAGTTGCGTTGTCCATCAGATCCTTTTGACGCACGATGAGCGCTTCGCCGTCGTCGGCCGTGGTGAACACACCGCCAGAGTCGGTGTCCCAAAAGTGGTCAAGCAGGGTGTCGGCAACCGACGTTGCTTCATCGATCCAGCGGGCTTCGCCGGTTGCTTCAGCGAGACGCGTGAAGGCATCGATGAGGTTGGCGTGATCGGCTGCGAGTGCTGCGTGGCGGGCGTTTGGCGAGCCATCGGCCTGCCACGAGCGATGCCAGCGACCGTCTGGTTGGCGGAGTTCGCGCAACAAGAACTCGGCGTTGCGGATGGCGGCGTCTATCCAATCGGCGCGACCCATCGCGGCTCCAGCCTCGGCCAGCGTGGCCAAAAACAATGCGTTCCATTCAGTGAGCACTTTGTTGTCGAGCCCAGGGCGAGGGCGTGCGGCGCGTGCGGCGAACAACAACTCGCGGGCTTGTTCGATGGCGGCTGGTCGTTTGATCTGGCCGCGCTGATTGAGGCGGCACAAGATATTGCGGCCCTCAAAGTTGCCCTCGGCGGTGGCGCCGAACCAAGCAATGGCTTCTTCAGCGGCATTGGACCCGAGTGTTGGAGTGAGCACCGCGGTCATCTCGTCGATGGTCCATGTGTAGAACGCTCCCTCGTGGGAGTGGCCGTTGGCGTCGAGTGAGTCGGCGTCCTCGGCCGAGTACCAGCCGCCATCGGGGTGAGTCATCTCGGTGAGCACATACCCGATGGTCTCTTCGATCACCTGTTTCCACTGCTCGTGGCCAAAGACGAGCCATCCGTGCAGATAGCTGCGCACGAGCAACGCTTGGTCGTAGAGCATCTTTTCGAAGTGCGGGGCCAGCCATTGACGGTCGGTGCTGTAGCGAGCGAACCCGCCGCCGATGTGGTCGTACATGCCGCCGCTGGCCATGGCATCAAGCGATGTGGTCACCACCACTTGAGCGGCTTCGTTGGGGTTCACGAGATACGAACGCAGCACAAGGTCGAGGTTCATGGTTGAGGGGAACTTGGGTGCGTTGCCGAACCCGCCCCACTCGTAGTCGAAGCTCTGGCCAAGTTGGTGCAGGGCGGCGTTCACGAAGTCATTGCCTGGCAACGTGTCGGCCGGTTTCATCGCGGCGTTGCGGCCGAGCGACTCCATCAGTGCCGTCACGTTTTGGTTCACGTCGTTGCGCTTGTTGCGCCACACATCGTCGATGGTTGTGAGCAGATGCAAGAAGTTGGGCTTCGGGAAATAGGTGCCGCCGTAGAACGGCTTGCCGTCGGGAGTGAGGAACACGGTCATCGGCCATCCGCCTCGGCCGGTGAGCGCCTGCACGGCATCCATATAAATGGCATCGACATCGGGCCGTTCCTCGCGGTCGACCTTCACGTTCACGAACAACCGGTTCATCTCGGCTGCTACT
>CAMASN010000064.1 GCA_945861025.1 Ferrithrix thermotolerans DSM 19514 | reverse complement strand
CGCACCATCGCCGATCTCGATCTCGATATCGCCAGCGCAAAAGTGACAACACTGGGCAACGATGTAGTCGACGCGTTCTACGTGCGCGATCAGCACGGCAACAAGGTGACTTCAAGCGAAGATGTCACCGAAATCACCATGGCGCTCAGCCACGCCCTCGTTCCGACGTCGCCCAACAACGTCTAGCGCTCAACGTGTTGGCGCTGCTGAAGGCGCGCCGTCACGAAGTAGTGCACACGGTTGCCAACGTTTACAGCGTGGTCACCAATTCGCTCATAGAAACGAGCCACCAACGCCAACTGCATTGCGACCTGCAGATCGATTCGTCCCGCTGCTTGGCTCTCGAAGATTGCGTTGAGAAACTGCCCGTGCAGATCGTTGAGGTACAGGTCCATGTCGTCGAGAGCCGAGGCTTTCGCAGCGTCGTTGTCGATGAACGCATCGATCGCGGCCACGTGCAGTCGGGTCGCCTGCGAGCCCAACATGGTGATGATGCCGGCCAGTTGGTGATCAAACGAGTGCCCATAGATGCGCCGGGTCGCCTTGCAAATGTTGGCGAGCAGGTCTGCGGACCGCTCGATCTCGGCGGTGATCTGCATGGCGGACACCACTTGCCGCAGATCGGCTGCGACTGGTGCTTGGAGTCGTAGCACGTCGATGCATCGGTGCTCGATGGCCTGCGCCGCCGAATGAAAGTTGGCATCGGATTGGATGATGTATCCAGCACCCTCAAGGTCGGCGTCGAGCAGCACCCGCGTGGTCCGCGGAATAGCCTCGACCAACGACGCCGCCATCTCTAACACCGCTGCACGAATGGCTTCGAGTTCTTGGTCAAAAGCCCAGCGCCACTTTTCCATCAGCCAAAGCGTCCGGTGACGTATTGCTCGGTGCGCGAGTCGCCAGGGAACGAAAAGATGCGATCAGTGCGGCCGTACTCGACAAGCACACCGGTAGGACGGTCGCTGTCGGCGTTGGCCTCGGTGCTGAAGAACGCCGTGCGATCGCTGACGCGAGCGGCCTGTTGCATGTTGTGAGTGACGATGATGATCGTGAACTGCTCTTTGATCTCCTGCATGAGATCTTCGATACGCGCCGTTGCAATGGGATCGAGCGCCGAGCAGGGTTCGTCCATCAAGATCACGTCGGGTCGCACCGCAATGGCGCGGCCAATACACAGACGTTGCTGTTGTCCACCCGACAACGCCAATGCCGACGACTTCAAACGATCTTTTACTTCGTCCCACAACGCTGCGCCACGAAGCGACGTTTCGACAATCTCATCAAGCTCGGCTTTGTTCTTCATCCCGCCAAGCCTTGGCCCGTACGCGACGTTGTCGTAGATGCTCTTAGGAAACGGGTTGGGCTTTTGGAACACCATGCCAACGTGGCGACGCACCTGGGTTGCTGAGATATCGGGGCCGTACAGATCAAGGTCGTGATATTGAACGCTGCCGCTGACCTTGGCGCCCTTGATGGTGTCGTTCATGCGGTTGAAGCAGCGCAACACCGTGCTCTTACCGCATCCCGAGGGGCCGATAAATGCGGTGATCTCGTTGGCGCGGATGTCGAGGTTGACATCGCGCACTGCAGTGAACCCCGAATATGCGACAGACAGATCGGTGACCTGAAAAACCAACCGAGGGGCCACCCCGGCGGCGGCAGTGCGCCCAGCAAACCCGCGAGACGGAGCATCGGGAGCCTGCTCAATTGCTGGCACGTTGTCGGGCATCACGTTGAGTTCTTCGCAAAGCGGCCCGACAGGGCACGAGCAACAAACGTGAACATGAACGCAACGATGATCAGTGTGAGCGCAGCACCCCACGCGCGCTCTTGCGCTGTGGGGAAGCTCTCTTTGGCATTGGCGTAGATCTGCAACGACAACGACGTGTTCGTGCCTGAGAACGGATTCCAGTTGGTGCGTTTCGCAGCGCCAATCGTAAAGATCAATGGGGCCGTCTCGCCTGCTGCTCGAGCGACTGCCAGCAACGAACCGCTAATAATGCCCGACGCTGCGCGCGGGATGACAACAGTGAGCGTGGTGCGGCTTGTGGTGGCACCCAGAGCGAGGCTTGCGTCACGCAGGTTCTGTGGAACCAGGCGCAGCATCTCTTCGGTAGAGCGCACCACGATGGGCAGCATCAGACATGCCAGCGCCAACGCGCCGCTGAAGCCGTTGAGCCCGTCGACACCGCGAGGAACCACCCAGAACACATAGATGAACAGGCCCATCACGATGGATGGCACACCGGCCATCACGTTTGAGAGGAAACGAAGGGTGCGAGCAAACAGCGAGGTCTTGCCGTATTCGTTGAGATACACAGCGCCAGCGATGCCCAATGGAACGGCAATCGCCGTGGCTGTTGCAGTTGCTACGAGTGTGCCGACGATGGCGGCCTTCATGCCCGGGCCAGGGCGGCGCGGCGACAGCTGAATGTCTTTGGTAAACCACTGGGGAAACTCGCTAGCCACGATGGACCAGCCCTTGCTGGCGACGGTGGCCAGCACCAAGAACAGCACCACAGCAACCACGGCCACCGACATGCCCATGAGCGTCGTCATGACCGTGTTCTTCACGCGACGGCGCGTGCTCACCGTGGTGAGATCGGTGAGCAGCGGCGAGATCGGCGCCGGGCCAGTGGAGGATTCGAGCACTGTGGTCACGACTCTCCTCGCATGCGCTTCATGGCTCGGTTCACCACATAGTTGGCGATGAAGTTGACGAGCAGCGTCATCAGGAACAACGTGAGGCCCATTGCAATGAGCGCGCTGCGCTTGGTGTCGCTGGTGGCCTCGCCCCACTCGAAGGCAATGACCGATGGCAGCGAGTCGCCCGAAGAGAACAAGTTGGCGGTGATGGCCGGCGACGAGCCGATGACCAAGGCGGCTGCGATGGTTTCGCCCATTGCCCGGCCAAGTCCGAGCATCACGGCACCCACGATGCCGCCAGCCGAATGGGTGAGTACTGCACCGGTAATCATCTCCCAGCGCGTGGCGCCGAGCGCTAGGGCGCCGTCGCTGTCGGTGGGAGGACACGTCAAGATGACTTCGCGTGAGATAGAGGTGATGATCGGAATGATCATCAGCGCCAGGATCAACCCGGCGGTCATAAACGTGCGTCCGGCCGAGGCCTTGCCGAAGATGCTGCCAAGGATCGGTATGCCATCCGACCATGAACTGAGCTTGGTGAACACTGGCACGAGTTTCGGTGCCAAGAAAATGATTCCCCAAAGCCCGAACACCACCGAGGGCACTACCGCCACAAGGTCGGTCATCGCGACAAGAGGACGTTTGAGCCAACTGGGTGCAACGTGGGTGGTGAAGAGTGCGATGCCGAGGCTCACCGGCACTGCGAGCACAACAGCGATCAGTGCGGTCACTGCGGTGCCGTAAATGAAGCTGAGTGCGCCAAAGACATCGTCGGCAGGCGCCCAGCGACGCTCGGTGAAAAAGCTCAAGCCTTCGGTGCGAAACGCCAGCGACGACTTACTTGCGATGGTCCACGAGATGAGCCCGAGGATCACTGCAATCGCGGTGCCGCCCATGAGCGTTGCCCCGCGGAACGTGCGGTCAGCGAGTTGTTTGTTTCCCTTGAGGTCATCGAGAGTGACAGCCATTCGTACCTTCCTGCGCATGCGCTAGCGCGATCATATGACACCACAAACCTTCGCCATAACGACCACGAGACCGGGCCTATATAGGCCCGGTCTCGCTGACGATTTCAGAGTAATCAGGCGCCGATTTTGGCGATGTTCTCGATGGCCTTCAAGCGCAAGCTCTCGGGCAATGGTGCGAAGTCGATGGTTGCGGCAAGTGCCTGACCATCGTTCAACAGGTAGGTCAAAAAGCCACGGATTGCTTCAGCCTTGGCAGGATCTGCCTGGGTTGTGTAGGCAATGATCCATGTCTGTGCAGCGATTGGGTACGCGGCATCGCCGTCGGCCCAGCCCAAGAAGTAGGTGAGGTCGTCGTTGATGGTTGCACCCTCGGCTGCGGCCGATGCGGCTTCGAGCGTTGGCGCAACGAACTTGCCAGCCTTGTTCTTCACGAGGGCAACGGTGAGACCGTTTGCCTTGGCATCGCTGAGGTCGACGTAACCAATGGCGCCGGTGGTGCTCTTCACGAGCTGTGCGACTCCGCTGTTGCCGTCGCCGGCCTGCGTGCCTGCTGGCCATTCGACTGTCGAACCGCTACCGAGTGCCCATGTGCCGCCGGCGTCTGGGCCAACAGCAGCCTTGAGGAACTTGGTGAAGTTTTCGGTGGTACCCGAACCGTCGGCGCGACGTGCGGCCACGATGGCCTGATCTGGCAGCGTGACGCCTGGGTTGTCGGCAGCGATTGCTGCGTCATTCCAGTTGGTGATGGTGAGCTGGTAGATGCCGGCGATGGTGGCTGGCGACAACTGCAAGGTGTCGACACCGGGCAGGTTGTACGACAACGTGATCGGAGCGATCACGGTTGGGACGTAGACAAACTCACCACCGGTGAACTTGGCGATGTCTTCGGCCTTCACGACACCATCGGTGCCTGCGAAGTCGACAACCTTCTCCTGCAGGTCTGAGCGACCCTTACCGGAACCGCCGCCGCCGTACTCGACGGTGAGGTCAGGAGCCGTGGTGGCCAGGTTGGCAATGGCTTCGTCGTAGAAACTCTTTGGGAAGGTTGCACCCGAAGCGACGAGCGAGCCCGACAGTTTCGAGTAGTCGAGACCTGCAACCGTGGTTGTGGTCTCTTCGGCGACCGAAGTGTCTGCTGTCGTTACGGCAGTGGTGTCTTTGGTGCTGCTGCTGCTTGAGCAAGCGGCGCCAATGAATGACAGTGCGAGGATGCCAACGACGGCACCTGTACGCCTTCTTGAAGTGTTCACGTTGTTTGCTCCTTGATTGGGGGAAGTAAGCAACCCCAACGGTAAGTAACGAAGGTGACCGCTGATCCCCAAATTGGTGAACACAGGGTTAACAGACTCCAAACTTATGGGGCCCACCTTGCATTTCGTGGGTGATTGAGGGCAATCACGGAGAACTGAAGCCAATCTGCGGCTTCACCCGAAGACACCTGTTGTTCAATCAGTCGATGTAGAGCGGCCGGTTCGCCGGTGCCGCATTCGCACTGCAATCACCACCACGAGCACGCTCAGAACTTCGCGACCACGTGTTTCACCGTGCAGCGGCGACCAGCTGATCGGCATCGAGATCGGCATCACCAAACGCCGGATCGGACACCGGGGCGAGGGCCGCCCGACGTCGCATCCGTGCGCGCATCACCAAGTAGGCAACGTCGGCGATGAGCACAACCAGCAGGAGAATCAACAGCAGCGGACGATGACGAGTGGTCAGCGGCGTCGTGACGGTGGGCCCGGCGCCCGAAGCGGCAACACGCCACTCGAAGCTGCCCACGGTTGGCGCAGGCACGCGAACGGTGACAACTTGCTGCCACGTTTGTGCTGGCCCGATTTCGCCCGGATCATCGAGCGCCAGCGTCGCCAGTTGGTCAGTGGCTGAGCGTCCGACCCACCCAGACAGCTTGACCCTGCTCAGCGGTTCGGTCTTGAGGTTCTTCACCGTGACGGTGACCTCATACTTCACCGACCCAGCAAGGTTTGATCGAGCCCAGCCAAAGAGGCCATCGTTGATCACGCGAGTACCAATGCTGACCGTGAGCAGCGGGTCATCGGGGTTGGCAGCCTCGATAACGCCCTCGACCGGATGGTCGGTGATATCCAGAGGAACGACGGCCACCTCGTCGTTGGTGGTGCTTGACACGCGAACGACGCACGGACACGGAACCGGCGGGGCGCCTACAGGCATGAACGCAAACGTGGGCGAGTCAGTGCGGCTCATGCGCACGCCTTCGCTGGCAGCCATGTTGCAGTCGGATGATCCGCGTCGAGCCTCGTTGCCGCAAATGGAAATCGAAACGAACGGCGCCTTGAACCCATCGAGCGTGAGACGAATCTGCTCACCAAGAGCAACCCGAGGGCGGTTCACGGTGACGATGGGGCTTACGATGGACGACGAAGCGCCGACGCTTGAGGATGCGAGCGTCAGTGCGAGCGCGCCAACAACGGCGAATATCGCCGAAGACAACAAGGCGCGCGATCGACTGTTCACCGCGACTGGCGCTCGAGTTCGCGGCTGGCCTCGCCAGTGCCGCCGTGAGCGGAACCATCGGAGTCATCAATTCGGCGTCCGCGTGCGCGCACTGCAAGGACGGCCAAGGTGAGTGCGAGCGACGCCAGCAAGAATGCGATCGGAGGAGCAAACGAGATGGCACTACCTTCAGAGCTGCCGGGCTTATCGGCGCCCTTACGTTCGAGGCGAACGTTTGTGAAGTTGAACAACAGCGCCGGCACTTTAGCCACCTCTTGGGTGAGCGTCACCTTCTGGCCGGGCAAGAGTTCGGCGATATCGGGCAGGGTGACCTTGCGCTCGCCGATACCGAACAATCCGCCGACCGACACCGTTGGGGTGCCGCTCATGCGAATGTTGCCGCGGTTCTCGATGGTGAACTTCACGGTTGCTGACCCGGCGAGCGGGTTGGTGGCCTGATGGTACGTGCTGTCGACGTTGGCGACAGCGAGATCTGAGTTGATGGTGCCGTTGACACGCACGTACAAACGCGTGCCGGTACGCCGGTCGAGGGTCAAAATGTCGCCGGACTCGCCGGTGCCAATGGTTGGGCTCGATGCAAGGACGGCGCCCACATGGTCGCCTGGAACTGCATCGACGGGGACCTTGATGACCATCTGAATGGTGGCTGCTTTGCCGGGAAGCACGGTGACGTACTCCTGATCAAAGGTGACCCACGTGCCCACATCCACCGGGGGCTTCGAGCCTTCGAGCGTTGCAAACTGACCCTGTTCGTCGTTGTATGCGTCGGTGGCATAAACCCGGAACGTTTCGAGGACATTGCCATAGTTGAACACGGTGACTGAATCTTTGATGAGCTCACCGGCGTTCGAGAAGTACGACAGGTTGGGGCGGTTGTTACCTGCGCCAGGGTTGAGGTCACTGCCGCCCGGCGAGAGCTGCCAGCTCTCAACGATCTGAGGGTCAGACGGCTGGGTCGGCGGCGCTGACGAATCAATCGGGGAAGGCACTGGCGGTGCCACTGCGGCGGCCGAACCGTGGGCCAGAGCCGGAGACGCAGCAAAGGCCACCGCAACAGCGGCGGCCAGCAGGACCGTATTTCGTCTGATTCTCATGTTGTGCGCAGCGTCGCCTTCAGTAGAAGTCTCTGGCGGTGGTGTGAGGCGGCCGAAGCCACCCCACACCACCATCACAGTTGGGAATTACTTTATATTGTGTTTGTTCTGAATCAGAGTGCTGAGATGGTCAGCGTTGCTGAGTACACGCCGTTGTTGGCGGTCACTGGGATCAGCAGCTTGAGGCGAGCATCGAGGTAAGCGATACCCAAGCCCAAGTTTGGAGCTGCCGAGGCGAGCACCTTGTCGGTGGTGAGACCGGTGGCGTACGATGGGACAACCGTTGCACCAGCAACAACTGTCTGGTCGTAGCCTTCGAGTGTGGCAGTTGAGTCCAAGGTCTTGACCGGGGTCCAGCCGAGGTAGTTGCCGCTGAAGGTGTTGGCGCCGCTGGCGAAATCGCTGACCTTGCCATTGACAACCCAACCTGCGTCGGTGTCACGGGTGTCGACGATTGCGACCTGGCTGATGCGACCATCGACCTTGAAGTACTTGCCGGCTTCGGTGCCCGAGGTGATCAACTTTGCGATACCCAAGTTGAGTGCGCAATGTGTTGGGTATGTGGGGTTTGGCACCTGGTTGGCATCGACTGGGTATGGGTACTGGCTGAATGCTGGGTCAACAATCGTACGAAGGTCGTTGATTGTTGGCGCAACGCCGGTGCCCGAGGCTGACAACGCTGGGAGCGCTACGTCGAAACCGAGCGAGGTTGGCTCGATTGGCAACGCACCGTAGTTGGCGCAGGTCTGGGTGAGCACCAAGCCACCGACTGGGCGGGTAACCGTGATGTCTTGGGTCACTGTTGTTGCCGAGCCGCAGAAAGCAGCCGTGAAGGTCACTGACGGGGCAAATGCTGGGGCGACGTACACCGGGGTGACAGCTGCGGCCAGCACGACACCAACAAGCGCCAATGAGCAAGGGATCGACACGGTCGTTGCCGACACGGTGAATGGCGAACCAGCGATTGGTGTGCCGGCATTGGTAACAGCAACGGTGTACTGACCCGAGGGAGGGGGTGACGTCGGTGCATTCCAAGAAAGCACTGCATTGCTGCCACCTGGGGTACCCAGAACCAGCGCCAGCGCAGCGACGGGGAAGGTAACCGCGTCGCGCTCGTTTGGATCAGCTGGCGTTCCGACAACAGCGTTCGATGCAAGGCTGGTACCGGCGGCGTTGGTCTGTGTGACCGTAACCGAGTATGCCGACTTGTTCACGAGGCCCGTGAGGGTGAACGCACCAGCTGAGCCAGCAACAGTCACGGTGGGGTTGCCCGCCGATGTTGCAGTGACGAGGAAGCTGGTAGCTGCTGGTGTAGCGGCAGGAGCCGTGAACGTGCCAGCGAGCGTGCCGTTACCTGATGTCAATGGGCTCGCAAGCGTTGGAGCACCAGGAACCACGAATGGGCTGTAGCTCATCTGAGCTGGGCCACCCGTTGCAGCGTCGGTTGTGACGTTGATGGTTGTCTGGAAGTAGCTCATGGTGACGCCACTCAGGGTGCATGCGTAACCGATCTTGTAAGCGCCAGCGGGGAAGGTGCCGGCGGGGAAGATCGACCAGCTGTAGAACGGGATGCCCGTGATGAGGCCCGTGGTAACAGCGGTGTTCCTGTTGGTTACTGGTGAACCAGCTGCGAACAGCGGCATGGCAAACGTGTTCGGCGCCACAATATCTGGGCCGGCCGCCGTGTAGGTCAGCGTCGCTGCGTCAACCGCGTTTGGAACCATGAATGTCTGCCAACGGTAGCCACCGCTTGCCGAGTCACCTGGGCACACTGCGCCCGATGGAGGCTGGACGTTGAGGCTGGTTGCGCTGTTGCCGCTGGTTGGCGAGATCGTCGCTGCGCCAGCTGCTGCAGTGCCGGCCGGCAAAGCCGACGCAGCTGTTGAAATGAGGCCCACAGAGGCAACGGCGATGACCGTTACCCCGGCGATGAGCCGCTTGATATTTGTCTGCATGAAATTGTTCCTTTGAAAGAGTTTGTGGTGAGAAAGTGTGTTGTTGATATTCAAGATCAGAGCTGGCCGGAGATCAGGCTGCCCTTGAGGGTGGTGCTGCCACAGGTGGCAATTGTCTGGTAACCGAACTTCTCGATGGTCGCAGTGGCTGAGCACATTGCCGAAGTGGTACCCGAGAACAGGCTCTTGAGGTCGTCGTTACCGAATGCGCTGGTGATGACGGCTGTTGGGAACACGTTGTAGACGTTGCGGCCGTAGATGGTGCTGGCGTAATGGACCGAGTTCGGGGTCAGGTTTGGTGCTGTACCGAGAACTGGTGACGTGATGATCCCAGCGTCGTCGATTGAGCCGATGCCAACGCCCGCTGGCGGTGTGCCAGGAGAAACGAGGTTCGACTTAGCGATGAACGATCCGGCCGAGAAGCCGATGATGACCTGAGTACCAGGTGTTGCAGCGTCGGCAGCGTCCCCACGTGCCTTCAACTGATCGCCAGCATTCTCTTCTGCACGGCCTGCCGCGAGCAAGGCGTTGCACTCGGTGGTGGCGGTGTTCTCAGTCGTTGAGCTGGCGGTGGTGACCAAGTTCCAAAACGCGTAGGTTCCCGAGTTGGTCTGGATGCCGCAAGGCAAGATGCGAACGCCACCAACGGTCTGTGCACCAGTGGTGAACAAGGTCGTGAGCTGGGCACGGGTCAACGAGGTGACTGGGGTGCCAGCGGCACGGTAGTAAGCGAAGCTCATACCGTCACGGCCGAATGGCACGTAGGTGAGGGCGGTGCCGACGTCACCAGATGCTGGGCCAGCCGATGAACGAGCGAAGTCGACGAGACCGGCGACGTCCTGAACGCCACCGCAAGCAACGCTGCCGTACTTGGTTCCATCTTGGGCACGGCTAAGGGCCTTACGACCAGCGCTTGAACCGTTTGGACGAGCGAACGTTGGGCCGCCGACCTTTGGTGTGATGCAGGCATCCGCAACGCCGGCTGGTGGCAGGGCGTCGAACGAGATGACCTGACGGTAACCCGAGGCTGACGAGCTCTGAATTGGTGTGTAGTTGACGGCGTTCGTGAAGCCGGTCATTGCGTTCATGATCTCTTGGGTGGTGTCGGAGCCGACGCCTACCGCAGCGGTGAGCTGCTTAGGGTCTGCCTGTGCCGAGCCACCAACAAATGTGGTGCCGAGTGTGGCGGTCATTGCGACTGCGAATGCAAGTCGCTTGGTGTGAGCTGATTTCAGCATGGTGTGGATAGGTCCCTTCAAGTGACGGAGTGTCGGAGATTTCTTTCCGACAACTGCGACTATGACAGGGCAACTTTGCTGCAGGTTGGCCACCAGATGAACGGATCAAGATCTTGTCAAGGGTTCATCTGGCGGCCACCAAGCAGACACCTTGTGGCTATCCGAAACGACCAGAAACGTAGTCGTTGGTGCGCGAATCCTGAGGCGATCCAAACATTGCATCGGTTGGTCCGTGCTCGACGATGACGCCAGGAGTTCCCTGCTCAGCAAGGAAAAAGGCGCATCGGTTCGACACACGCGCAGCCTGCTGCATGTTGTGCGTAACGATCACAATTGTCACCTCGGAGGCGAGCTCCATGACTGTCTCTTCAATACGACGCGTAGAGGTCGGATCGAGTGCCGAGCATGGTTCGTCCATCAGCAACACGCGTGGCCGAATCGCGAGCGCGCGGGCGATACAGAGGCGCTGCTGTTGTCCACCTGAGAGTCCGCCGCCGGGCTGACGCAGGCGGTCACGCACTTCGTTCCACAAGCCGGCCTTACTGAGGCATGACTGCACGATTTCGTCCTTCATCTCGACGCTGGCTTTCGCACCAGTGAGACGCAGGCTGGCAACGACGTTGTCGTAAATGGACATCGCCGGAAACGGGTTGGGCTTTTGGAACACCATTCCGATTTCGCGTCGGGCATCGGTGAGTTTGCTGTTTGGGTCGTAGATGTCGTGGCCATCGAGCAGTACCTCGCCAGCGAGCGACGCCGATGGAATCATCTCGTGCATGCGATTGAGAATGCGAAGGAAGGTCGACTTGCCGCAGCCCGATGGGCCGATGAGCGCGGTGACCTCGCCAGCAGCCATGTCGAGCGACACGCGGTCGAGGACCTGATGAGTACCGAACCACGCCGAGATATCTCGCGCATGAAGCCCGGCAAGCGAAGCGCGTTCTACAACAGGGCGCGCAGCGACCGAGCCCGGCTGGGACTCACGCTTACGCATTCCGAACCAGCGCGTTGACTGAGCCGTCGCAACGGCCTCAGGAATGACCTGAGTAGGCGCAACGGTAGGTGCAGCTAACGGTGCAGCTACAGGAGCAGCCAACGGCGCCGCCAATGGAGCCAACGATTCGAACAACGCCGATGCTTCGGCGTCGGCGTCGGCGGGGACGATGAGCACTGGCGCCGTGATGGTTTCGGTCTGGTTCACTTGCACCGACGTGACCTGCATACGGTTCTCGACCAATGCAAACGTTGCGAGTGCACTGCGGAATTCATCAACGCGATCCGCAGGCACGGTGACCCCAAAATCGGCGATGCCAGGCACCACGAACACGGTCCATGGATCCTGAGCGCCATGGATGAACGCTTCGAGGTCTGATGCCAGCCACGACCATTCGATGTCGCCCTCGGTTGCCAAGATCCGACGATCGGTGACGACGACGCGAGCCGCGTGGAGGTCGGCGACCATGGCGTCAGCATCGTGTGCATCGCCGCGAACCACCTGCACCACGGCCGAACCAGAAAGTGAGACAAGCTCCACTTCGGATCCTGCGCCGCCACCGTGAACTTCGGTTGCTGATGTCTGAATCGACTCGAATGTCACAGCAGGTACTCCTTGATCGTCACAACAGATTGGGCAGCAAACGGGCCGCCTCGCCGGAAACACACAAACCAACCAGCAGCAGCGCCGGCAAGAACACAATCCACGTTTGCACGCGACCCCAGCGATGCCATGCCCACACAGCGCCGATCGACAACGCAATCAACGCCTGCAACCACAACGCGAGCGCCCACAGCGTGCGCGTGTCGCCAGCCATCAAACGCTCTGGGGCAGGAAGACCTGAGGCGCTGATCAGCCGCGCTGGTCCAACGACAGCTTGAGCCTCGAGGTCGGCGTCGACCCGCAGCACGCCTTCGGGAAAGAATGCGCGGCCAGCGGCGGTGACCAATGTGAGACGAGAAGTGCCACGGGCGGCAGCAGCCGGCGCAGGATCGCCGTCGCGTCGCACAGCGATGACGCGGAACGTGAAGTCGGCGCCTTGACCGGTAGTGACCTTGATCTCTGCACCCTTGGTGAGTTCGGCGATACGCGAGAACGGGCCCCCGAACGCTGCCCGACGGCCGAAGACCACGCTGGTGCCAACCTGACCAGGCAGTGGCGTGTCGCGACGATGACCTGGGCCATGCAGCAATTCGCTGGCGGCGGTTCCCTCGCCAACTACCTGACGAAGTCCGATCGATGGGATCTCGATAAACGCGACGGGGGTGCCGAGCGCGAGCACGCGACCAGCTTCGGTTGTCGGACCGATAGGTGCCGTACCGTTAGCGAGCTCGGCTCGAAAGCTGGTGAACGCCTGACGCTGGCCAGCGCGGCTCTGCAATGAACTCACGAACATTAGCTGCAACAGCAACGTGGCCGTCAGCGCAAACAGCAGCACCAAGCATGCCCGCACCAACTGCATCCGCGGCGACAACGGCGGAACATCGCCACGGGTCGTCGAAGTCACGCCTTGCGTTGAACGAGACAACGCAAAGCGACGAGGACTACCCGATCGCCGCATAAAGGTCACTGCAGTCATCGCGTCTCGTGCGTGAGCACCCTGATTGGTCGGCCAAAGAGAATGGCCATACGTCCACAGACGATGGCCATCAATGCCCACAGCACCATCA
>CAMASN010000063.1 GCA_945861025.1 Ferrithrix thermotolerans DSM 19514 | reverse complement strand
GTCGACCAGCCCGTGGCTGTCGACCAGCATCGTTCGCAACATGTGCACCAGTTCGCCAATGGTGCCGGCCTCGTTTTTACATGGAAGACACACGCTGATGGTGCGTGTTCCCTTGGCCGAGAGCGCCTCACTCATGGTGAACGACGATGAATCAAAAGTGCGCACGGGACTCACGTCGCTGAGGGTAGATGGACTCACGACCAATAACCTCGCTGAACGTGGAACTGTTTGCCGTGATTAACGCCTCGCCCGACTCGCTGAACACTGACTCGATTGTTTCGGGGGTCGAGCAAGCAGTTACCCGAGCGCGCAAAGTGTTGGCCGACGGCGCCGACGGGATCGACCTTGGAGGCCAAGGCAGCACCGACGCGGCAACCGTGGTGGGCTGGGAGACCGAGTGGAAGCGTCTTGAGTTTTTGGTGCCTGCTCTGGCTGCGTTGGGCACTCCGCTCAGCGTTGATACGTGGCGCCCGCAAGTGGCGCGCCGAGCTATCGAGGCCGGCGCCACGGTGCTCAACGCTGCCGATGGTATGCAGACCGACGAGATGTGGCAGGTTGCCGCCGAGTTCGACGTGCCGATTGTGCTGCCCTTCTTGAGCGGCCCCAACCCGCGAGAGATGCAGCACGTTCAGGCCGATCCGGTGGACACGCTGGTTGAGTTCTTTGAGGCTCGGCTCGCCGACGCCGATCGGTTCGGGATGCGCCATCGCTGCATTATCGATCCGGGCACTGGTTTTGCTCCCAGCAACTGGGCTTGGGAGGACCGTTACGTGTATCAAAAGCGGGTGTACAGCAACCTGGATCAGTTGCGTCGCTGGGATCTGCCGTTGTACATCGCGTTGCCATGGAAAGACACGCCGCAGCATTGGGAACTGATGGAGATCGTGCTGCGTCAGCGGCCCGAGTACGGCCGTGTGCATTATCCCGACCAAGTGCGCGCACTCGAGCGAAAGCTCGGCCTGATCGACTAGCGATACGTGACTCACGAGCGATCGATCAGTACAGATCGGCCAGCAGACCGAGCGGCGTGATGTCGTCGGGGGGCAGCGTTGTTTGCCAGTTCGCGGGGCACAGCTCGGGGGCGACTTCGGCCAATGGGGTGAGTACGAACCGCCGCTCGGCGTAGCGCGGGTGTGGGATGGTGAGTTCGGGGCTGGCGATGGTGATGTCACCGAAGAACAACAGGTCGACATCGAGCGTGCGCGGACCCCAATGCACCACGCGCTGACGCAGTGCGAGCGACTCGATGCGCTGGCAGCGGCGCAACATCGCGAATGGATCGAGCGATGTCTCGATCGCCACAACCATGTTGAGGTACGCACCTTGGTTCTCAGGGCCGCCAACTGGGGCGGTCTCAAACACCTGCGACTGCCCGATCAAGCTATTGCCGAGTTCTTCGACGGCGAGCTTGAGATAGGCGACGCGGTCGCCAAGGTTGGTGCCCAACGCGACGATGGCGCGGTGGCTGGTGCGGGCGGGAATTTGAAGGTCGGCCCGCGTGCGTCGAATGCGCACGGCGGTGTGCTGCAGGTCTTCGGGGATTGGCGGGCGCAGTTTGCGCACGATGACATCGACAGCCTCGACGCGATCGAAGGTGAGTGCGTCTTCGGCGATGCGGTGTACCAATCGTTCGAGCAGTTCGTCTTTGGATTCGCGAGCGATAGCTGCTGCGCGCTGGGCGACTAATCCGTAGTGAGCGGTATCGGCAAGGTCGTCGCTGATGCCAGCGTCGCGAAGGTCACCCTCGAGGATGATGTCGAACTCAAGTGGCTGGGTCGCCTCGCGTTCGTGCGCCAGAACGCCAACGACAGTCATCACGCGGAGGCCGGTGATTTCGATCTTGTCCATGCGGAGTCCTTCGTGAGCGATGTGGAGGTGCCTATTGAACCCGTTTGCGGTGAAATTGATTCCAAACCGGCGCACAGAAACTAACGGCCACCGCATCGGGGCCGACGATTGAGCCGCTGCCTGCAGGGTGAATCTTGTCTCACACGCCCCGCCCATCCGCCCCATCCGCCCCGATTCGCCCCGACCCGTCTGCATGGGCGCGGTTTGGGACAGCTGTTGATTCCGCCTCCCAAACCGCGCCCATGTAACCAAACGTGGGGGATGGGGCGCGGGGGTCAGGCGACGGCGATGCCGTGGCGCAGGACTTCGTACTGGCGCTTGGGATCGCTGGCCGCGGTGCGGTCGGATGGGTCCGCGCTGTTGCGGATAATCGAGCCGGTCGGTGCGTACTGCACGATGTAGCTCTTGCGAACCTGGTCGGTTCGGTTCGGCCCGGTGCGATGCGGTGTGAGCGACGAGAACACCACGATGCTGCCGGCCGGGGCCTCTACTGGAATGGCGTCGTCGAACGAATCGAGGCACGTCAATCCGAATGGGCCAACCGTGTGCTCGAGCGTGCCGACGCGGTGGACTCCGGGGGCTACCCACGGACAACCGTTGTCGAGGGTGGCATCGGTGAGGGGCACCCAGCAGGTGAGGTATTGCTGGGGCTCGACGTATGCGTAGCCGTTGTCTTGGTGCCACGGAAAGTCGCGGTTTGGCTCGGGCTTTTTGTAGACGGCTTGGTCCCAGTACATGCTCACGTTGTCGCCGATGAGATCGCCGGTCACGCCGAGTAGCGAATCGTGCCGTGTGAATTGGCGGCACACTTCGTTGCGTGCCACGAGGTGCACAGTGAAGGTGATTGCGTCGGCCTGAGCGATGAAGAAACTCTCATCGGGTTGGGTACGCAAGAAGTCGGTGCCTTGCTGCTCGTGGGGATCGATGGCCGCAGTGAGCGTTGCCAATGTCTCAGACGAGAAGGCGTTCTCGACGAGGCAGTAACCGTCGCGGTCGAACTGCTCGATCTGCGCTGCCGACAAGAACGTGTGGCCGTTGTTGGCTTGAGTGGAGCGCCATGCAAACGATTCGTTGAACGGGTGCAGTTTCATGATGTCGTCAGCGTAGAGGTTTGTTGGGGGACCCGATCGAGCGCAGCGTTGGCCTCGACTCCAAGGAGTGCGACTATTGAATGAAGGCTCATCCAAGTGATGAGTCCGATGACCGATGCAAAGGTGCCGTAGACCGGAGCTGCGTTGGTGATTGCGTGCAGCACCACGGTGGCCCCAAAGACTTGCAACACAGCGAAGCTGACGCCGGCGCCCACTGCACCCGGGAGCAGTTGGCGCCTCGTGAGGTGTCGGGCCGTAAGCGCTCGGTAACTTCCAGCGACGACGGCGACGTTGATGAGCACAGCGCTGAGCGCCAACAGGATTCGGTTGAGCCACGAGACGCCGCTGACGCCGATGATTCCGGTGACGATGGCGGTGCCGATCTGGGCCACGCCCACCACAGCGATAGCGAGGAGCGCGCGAATTCGGCGTGCAGCGATGGCCGGCCGCTGATGGTCGGGGATCTCCCAAATGTCGTTGATTGCGGTCTGCGCAAACACAAACGTTTTTGTGCCGGCCCACAAGCTTCCACCGAGTCCGACTACGAGCACCACCACGTTGCCGTGAAGATCGGCCGGGTTCACGCGCAGTGTTTGGCCGATGATTGGGATGTTGGCCAGCGCCGAGTTGATGATGCGATTGCGCAACCCCGGATCGCCTTGCAATACGAAACCCAAAATGGTGGTGAGCACCAATAGCAACGGAAAGATCGAGAGGAACCCGTAGTGGGCAAGCAACGCGGCATGGCGTCCGGTGCGATGCCTCCGGAATCCGTCGATGCCATCGAACACAAAATCGATTGTTCGTGAGCGGCTTCGGAGTCGCAGCGCGAACGCACGACTGGTCCAGTCCGGTTTCGGCGGCTTGGCTGGCGCGGTCATCCAACTCACAATAGTGCCCAGCCAACGGTGTACGTTTTTGCCTACATGGGGATGTTCGACCGGATGAGGGGATCCGAGCCCGCGCGGCGTGCACGATTTGCCGCACTTGGCTTCGCAGTTGTTGTCGCGCTCATTGTCGCGTTCAACTTGTGGCCGCTGCCTTGGGGTGGTGCAGTGCGCGGGCTTGTGCTCGGCATGCTGAACGCATTGTTGGCGATCGGGCTTGCGCTCGTCTACCGAGCCAACCGAGTACTGAACTTTGCCCAGGCCGATCTTGGTTCTGTGCCCACCTCGTTCGCTGTTGCTTTGGTGGTCTTCTCGCATTGGCCATATCCAGTGGGCTTTGTCGTTGGCTTAGTTATTGCTGTTGCCCTTGGTGCCATCGTCGAGCTGGCAATCGTTCGCCGTTTTCGGAATGCGTCGCGATTGGTGCTCACCGTTGCGACGTTGGGCATCACGCAGGTGCTTGTGCTGCTCGGCATCTTGGTGCCGCGTTGGTGGGGCAAGAACGCCGCCTCACAGCGCTTGCCGCAGATGTTTCCGTGGAAGCTCGATATCGGGCCGTTCCGCTTGCTGTCGAACGACTTTGTTGCGCTGATCGTTGCGCCAATCGTGATGGTGCTCGTGGCGCTGTTCCTCAACCGCACGCGCATCGGTGTTGCCGTGCGCGCATCGGCCGAGCGCAGCGACCGAGCCAACATGCTCGGTATTCCTGTGTCGCGGTTGTCCACCGTGGTGTGGGCACTCGCCGCAGCGTTGTCGTTCGTGGCGTTGTTTCTTCGTGCGGGCATCCTCGGTGCGCCTATCGGTAGCGCCTTCGACGTCACCAACTTGTTGTTCGCTATGGCAGCCCTTGTAATCGGGCGCTTGCAGCATCTCGCAACGGTTGCCATTGCTGGTATCGCCATTGGGTTTCTTGACTACTGGGTCACGTGGCATGCGCAGAGCCCACTGCTCGTCGTGCCGATGGTCTCGGCAGTGGTGCTCGTGGTCTTGCTGTTTCAGCGACGCTCGGTCAGTCGTAGCGACACCGACGCGTCGTCGTCGTGGCGTGGCTCCGAAGAAGTTCGCCCACTCGACGCCGGAGTTGCTCGCTTGACCCCGATGCGCGTGGTTCGCTGGGGTGGGGCTGCTCTGCTCGCCGCAGCGCTCGTGCTGCTTCCGATGACGCTGCGAGTCGACCGCCTCATTCAACTCACCGAAGTGATCGTCTTCGTGGTCATTGGGCTGTCGCTGATGGTGCTGTCGGGCTGGGCCGGTCAGATCTCGCTCGGCCAAATGGGGTTCGTTGCAGTGGGTGCTGCAGTCAGTGCGCTGTGCACGTCGCGTTGGCACGTTGATCTGTCGTTGGCGCTACTTGCAGGTGCTCTCGCTGGCGCCATCGCAGCGTTGCTTGTTGGCTTACCGGCGTTGCGGCTGCAGGGTTTGTACCTCGCCGTGACCACGCTGGCGTTTGGTCTCAGCGTGTCGTCATGGTTACTCAACGATCGGTTCTTTGGATGGATCCCGAATACGCGCCTGAAAATTGATCCGCTGTTTGGCCGCATCAATGTCGATACCCCAACTCGCTTCTATGTGTATTCGATGGTCGTGTTGGCGCTGGTCATTCTGGTGGTGCGCGGCATTCGCCGCTCGCGCTCAGGCCGGGTTATTGTTGCGCTTCGCGAGAACGAGCGTGCTGCGCAGAGCTTTTCGGTGGCCACCGTGCGATCCAAGCTTGCAGCCTTCATGCTCAGCGGCGCAATCGCCGGCGTGGCGGGCGGATTGCTGGTGCACTCGAACCACGCTTTCAGCCTGTCTCAGTATTCGGTGGGTGAAAGCTTTGGCGTTTTTACGGCAGCCATCATTGGTGGGCTTGGCTCGATCACTGGCGTCGTTATCGGCGCTGTCTACGCCCGCGGCTCGTTGCGCCTGCCCTCGATCGAATGGCGGCTGTTGTCTACCTCGGTGGGCATGATGTTCATTCTGTTGGTGATGCCTGGCGGACTTGGCAGCCAGGTGACCAAGTTGCGTGACCTGCTTGCGAAGTACTCAACGGGACGTCGCAGTGCCGAGGCACAACAAGCGGCACAGCAAGCCGCACCGCAGGCCGCAGCAGCGAGTCACGTAGCGAGCCCGACAGACTCGCAAGCCAACCACGAGGTGCAGGCATGATCAAGGCGTTCCTCCAGGGGCTCAGGCACCCAATGGTGTGGCTTCGCACCATCTGCGGCGGTGAGTCTGCCTTTCCGCTGGTGGTCCTCTTCGGGCTCAATGCTGTTGACGAACTCGACCGCACAGCCTTCGGCATCTTGCTGCCGAACATTCGTGAAGAGTTCAACATCAACCTCACCACGGCGCTCGCGCTCGTGGCCCTTGCATCAATCGCGGCACTCGCATTGCAGGTGCCTATCGCCCAGTACGCCGACCGTTCAAAGCGCATCCCGCTCGCCATAGGTGGCGCGCTGCTGTGGTGTCTGTTCAGCGGCATGACCGGCCTTGCAATGGGTGTGGTGGTACTCACCATTGCCCGGTCAGGTTCGTCGATTGGCAAGGCCGTTGTTGACCCTACGCACAACTCGCTGCTGGCCGACTACTACCCGATTGAAAGTCGTAGCCGGGTTTTCAGCGCCCACCGCGCCGCCAATGCTGTGGGCTCGTTTGTGGGTCCGTTGTCGGCCGGCATGTTGGCCTATTACTTCGGATGGCGCACGCCGTTTTTTGTCTTCATGGTGCCCACGATCATCTTCGCCGTGCTTGCATTCAAAATGCGCGAACCCATTCGCGGACGTTGGGAACGTGCCGCAACGGGAGCCTCAGAAGAGGTCATCAACACCGAAGAAATTCCGGCTTCATTCGCCGAGAGTTGGCGCACGGTTCAAAAGGTGCAGAGCCTTCGCCGAATCTGGTGGTCGCTTCCATTTCTCGCTACAGCGCTCACCGGATTCGTAACCCTTGCCTCGGTGCTCTACGACCGAGAGTTCGGTCTCGACGAACGTGGTCGTGGTCTCGCCGCAGCGATCTCTGAACCGTTCCAGCTTGTGGGCATTGTGCTTGGCGCCCGGTTCGTCACCCGCAACTTCATGAACAACATGAAGGGCCTCATCCGCTTCTTGTCGTGGATCGCTATCTCCACATCGGTGTTGCTCGTGGCTTTCGCGTTGGCGCCCAACATCGGCACAGCAATCGCAATGAACTGCGCTATCTCTGCCACACTCGCCACGCTTGGGCCGGGCATTCTGGTTGCGTTCTCGTTGGCCATTCCGGCCCGCGCTCGAGCCACCGGATTCAGCGTTGCATCGTTGTGGGTTATCCCGGGCCTTGTGGTGCTGCCGCTCATTGGTTGGGTAGCAGACAAATGGAACGTGCGAGTCGGCATGTTAGTGATGGTGCCGCTGTTCATCATCGGCAGTCTCATTTTGCGCAGCATCGCCGATGTCATCGACGCCGACATCGCCCAAGTGTGGCGCGCCGCAGCAGCTCGCTCTGAGGCGTTGTATCAGCGCCGGGCGGGCGAGTCCGATCTGTTGCTGGTGCGTGGGGTCGACGCCGGGTACGGCGGCCGCCAAGTGCTTTTCGGCGTCGACATCGACGTGAAAGAGGGCGAGATTGTTGCGCTGCTCGGCACCAACGGCGCCGGTAAATCGACGTTACTCAAAGCCATCAGCGGCATCGTCGAGGCCGATCGTGGGGCCGTGGTGCTCGATGGTCGCGACATCACTCACGCTCCGCCAAACGAGATCGCGGTGTTGGGTGTTTCGCAGATGCCCGGTGGAGCCGGAGTCTTCGGCTCGTTGTCGGTTCGCGAGAACCTGCAGTTGGCTGGGTGGACACAGCGACGCAAGCGCGACGAGGTCGAGGCCAGCACCGCCGAGGTGCTTGAGATGTTCCCGATTCTGCAGCAACGCCTCGACGATGCGGCGGCCAACCTCAGCGGTGGCCAACAGCAAATGCTTGCGCTTGGCATGGCGTTTATCGCTCGTCCGCGCGTGCTGCTCATTGACGAACTGTCGTTGGGACTCGCACCCATCATCGTTGGCCAACTGTTACCGATTGTCGAGCGCCTTGCGGCCAGCGGGGTTGCAATCATCATGGTCGAGCAGAGCGTCAACGTCGCTTTGTCGGTCGCCAAGCGCGCCTACTTCCTCGAGCGCGGCACAGTGCGATTCAGCGGGCCAACCGCCGAACTGCTCGCACGTCCCGACCTGCTGCGCTCGGTGTTTCTTTCACACGCCAGCGTTGGCGACTCAGTAGAGCAAGTGCCTGCCGCCGCCGCCGAGGGCGAACCTGCGGTGTTGAAGGTCGAGGGCATGATGCGCTCGTTCGGCGGAATCCGCGCGGTCAACGATGTTTCGCTCGAGATTGCGCCTCGCGAAATTGTGGGCATCATCGGTCCCAATGGCGCCGGCAAGACAACCCTGTTCGATCTCATTTCGGGCTTTACGCCAACTGAAGTTGGTCGACTGTTCTTGAGCGGCAAAGAGGTAACCGAAGCCTCACCTGCAGAGCGCGCTACCGCTGGTCTCGGCCGTAGCTTCCAAGACGCAAAGTTGTTCCCAGAGCTCACCGTCAGCGAAACACTCGCTGTCGCAACCGAGCGTTTTGTCAAGAGCCGCGGCATGTTTGCCGCAGCGCTTCGTTTGCCGCAGACATTTGACTCCGAGCAGAAGGTGGCCGAGCGAGTCGACGAACTCCTCGAGCTGATGGGTCTCACTGAGTATCGCCAATCGTTCATTCGCGAGTTGTCTACCGGCACACGTCGAGTGGTCGATCTTGCCTGCCAGGTTGCGCATCGACCCACGGTGATTCTGCTTGACGAACCGTCGTCTGGAATCGCCCAACGCGAGGTCGAGGCGCTCGCGCCGGTGTTGTTGCGCCTGCGTGCAGAAATGGGCGCAGCGTTGGTCATCATCGAGCACGACATGCCGCTGATCAGTTCGATCTCTGATCGCTTGATCGCGCTTGACCAAGGCGCAATAGTCACAACGGGCACGCCCAGCGCTGTGCTCGAAGATCCACGAGTGGTCGAGAGCTATCTCGGCACCTCAGCTGTGGCAATCACAAGATCCGGAACATAATCCGATAACAAGGGGGAACCTCATGCAACCAGTAAGCGCAGAAAGTGAAGCCAAGAAATCCACCACCCTGAAACGATTCGGGCCCGTCATCGGCCTCGTTGCAGTGGTTGCCATTGGTGTTGGCGTGTTGGTGATCTCGGGCGGTACAGACGACGAGGTCGTTGCGCCTGTCTCTACTGAAGCCGGCGGGTCATCGTCTACGCCAGGCTCCGGTGCTCCTGGAGAAGTTACGTATCCGATGAATTTCACGCAGGCTCAAGAGGCCGGCGTCACGGTCGACTGGGGCACACGCTGCGACACCACCACGGGCAAGGTAGCCGTTCCCGACTTCTTCGCATCGCAGTGTTACGTGCCGTTCACCGGCGATAACGGCGGCGCTACCGCCGAGGGCGTGACCGCTGACGAAATCACCATCGTGATGTATCAAGGCCAACCGGGTGACCCGATTATGGCCTACATCACCGACGCGGTTCAGGTGTCGGACACCAATGCGCAGGCCACCGAGACGATGCAGAACCTGCTCAAGTACTACGAGACGTACTACGAGACATACGGCCGCAGCGTAAAGTTCGTGCCGTTTGTTGGCACTGGCAATGCGCTCGACGAGACTGCTGCACGTGCCGATGCGGTGCGCATTGCCGAAGAGATCAAGCCGTTCATGGTGTGGGGTGGACCAAACCTCAACAGCGCATTCGGCGACGAACTCGCTGCTCACAAAATCTTGTGCATGAGCTGTACCCCTAGCCAGCCACACGAGTTCTACGTACAGCGAGATCCGTATGTGTGGGGCATCGGCGGCAGCGGTGATCAGGCCCAAATCCACGAAGTCGAACTGATCAAGAAACAACTCGTTGGCAAGAACGCAACTCACGCGGGCGACGAATTCGTGAACAGCCCTCGCAAGTTCGGGTCGCTCTACCTCGAGAGCAGCGCCTCCTCGAAGATCTCAAATGACCAGTTTCAAAAGGGAATGGCCGACGCCGGTGCGTCAGTAGCCGAGACGGTTGCCTATGCGCTCGACCCTGGCACCATTCAGCAGTCTGCGTCACAGGCCATCGCCAAGTTCAAGGCCGCCGGCGTGACTACCATCGTGTTCGACGGTGATCCCGTTGCGCCTCGTGACTTCACCAGGGAAGCAACTGCGCAGGGCTACTTCCCTGAGTGGTTCATCGGCAACTCGGCGTTGGTCGACGTGAATGCGTTCGCTCGCACCTACGATCAGGCGCAGTGGAAGCACGCGTTTGGCTATACGTCGCTGTCGGCTCGTCTCGCTCCTGAAACCACCGGCGCCTACGCGTTGTACAAGTGGTTCACCGGCAACGAGCCGCCGGCCAAGGACACGATTGCGTTGCTCGCTCCACTGCCAGCGGTGTTCTACGCGGTGTTGCAAGGCATGGGGCCCAACCTTTCGCCACAGACATGGAAAGAAGCGTTGTTCAACGCCGAGCCAACACGCTCGGCTGTTACACAGCCATCATTGTCGTGGGGCAACAAGGGCATCTGGGCTATCAAGGATGACTATCACGGTGTCGACGACGCCACGATGATCTGGTGGGATCCGGCTGCAACCGGACTCGACGAGATCCGCAAGCCCGGCGTGGGTATGTACCAGTTCGTCGATGGCGGCGAGCGCTACCTTCCCGGCGCGTGGCCCAGCACTGACAAGTTCTTCGATCCAACCGGAGCCGTCACAATGTACGACACGGCGCCAGGTAACGAGAACGCTCCTACGTATCCGAGCCCGGCGGGCTGATCGCTGAAGCTACAGCTGAAATTGTGACAACAGAGCGGAGCGATCATTTCTTGGTCGCTCCGCTTTTGTTGTTTTCAGGGCTCGGTGAGTTCCCAGTCGATGGTTGGCTGGCCGGCCTTGGATAACGCCGCGTTCGTGCGGCTGAAGGGTTTACTGCCGAAGAACCCGCGGTGCGCCGACAGTGGTGACGGGTGTGCTGACTCGATGATGGTGTGTCGCGATGTATCGATGAAGGCCCTCTTCTTGCGCGCGGCATTACCCCACAACACGAACACCACGTGTTCGCGTTTGTTGTTTACCGTGCGAATGATCTCGTCGGTAAACGTCTCCCAACCGTTGCCTTGGTGGCTCGCTGGTTCGGCTGCTCGAACGGTGAGCGTCGAGTTCACCAGCAACACGCCTTGAGCGGCCCACCGTTCGAGATTGCCGTGCGAGGGCGTGTCGACACCGAGGTCGGCAACAAGTTCTTTGAAGATGTTCGCCAGGGATGGGGGAATCGGCATGCCGTGCCTCACCGAGAAACTCAATCCGTGTGCTTGTCCGGCGCCGTGGTACGGATCTTGGCCCAGGATCATCACCCGCACGACTGCGCGCGGCGTGAGTTGTAGCGCAGCGAGTACATCGGCTGGGGCGGGGTACACCACGTGGGTCTCGCGTTCGTGGGCCACAAAGGTTTGCAGCGTATTCCAGTAGGGCTTGCCGGCTTCGGTGCGAAGCAGAGGGTCCCAGTCGCTTGCCATTGCTGCACGTGTCTACCACCACACCCCGAACGTGAAAGAACCCGGCGCATCGGCGCCGGGTTCTTTCGAGGTGCCTCAGTAGCGATTTTCCGCCATCGCTACCGCGGCCGCTGCTCTTGAAGGAGCGATTACTTGCGGGAGCCCTTGCGGCTGGCGCCCTTGTTGCTGTTCGAGGGGCTGCCGTCGTCGATGGTGCTCGACGTGACGCTCTCGTCGATGGTGCTTGACGTGACGCTGTCGTCGATGGTGCTTGAGGTGGCGCTGTCGTCGTCATCCGACTCGTCTTCGGCCTCATCGTCGTCGTCGATGCTCGATGAAGGTGCTGCGCCGTCGATGCTGGTTGAAGTGGCGTCGTCATCGTCGTCGTCGATGCTCGATGAAGGTGCTGCGCCGTCGATGCTGCTGCTGGTGTACTCGTCTTCGGCTTCGTCGGCGTAGATGCTTGATGACGGCGCTGATGGGTCGACACTGCTCAGCGTGGTCTCTGGCGACTCGGAAGCAACTGTTGTCTCCGTGCTCGGTGTCGTGACGGCGGGGCTGTCCTCGAACACCCGGCTCGTCGCCGATGCGATACCGGTGATGCCGAGCACTGCAGCTGCGCTGAGTGTGAGAGCGATGGTCAGCCGGCGATTGGCTTTCAGTGATGGTTTCATTGGGGGTCCTTCTTTCGATTGTTTGGATATGACACGCTTGCGAAACAGCTGTGGTTTGGCTGCGTCCAGACATTTTCTGAAACTCGTCGGCGATGCCAGAACGCCACAAAAAGCAAGAGCGCACGTTGAACGTGCGCTCTTGCTTTACGGCGGATTGTGTGGGGTGTGTACCCAGGATCAGGTCTCGGTGGAGACGGCCACAAGGTGGCCATCGAGCCCAATCGAGAAGTCAAGGTGCGACGTATTGCCAAAGATGTTGAGCAGTGTTGGGCGGCACGTAATGCGCACTCGATCGGACAACGTGCGCTCAACAACGCAGGCATGATCGGCGGTGGCAGAGTAGGAAACAAGCGACAGCACGCCGCCTTGAAGGTGCACAGTCGCAGCGCCGCCAGACGACGAGGCCGAGGCGTCCTCGGTGAAGTTGGTGGGCACGGATGAACTGGTCGATGGCACTGTGCTCGAAGGCGCTGTACTCGAAGGCTCTGTGCTCGAGGTGGCGGGAACCGTAGGTGCGGTGGTGGTTGCCGGGGCCGACGTAGTGGCGTTGCCGCGAGGCACGGTAGGCGCCGTTGTAGCGGGCTCGTCGATAGGGCTTGGCGAGGTTGAGTCGGTACCTGGCTGCGGCGCGCTTGAGTCGGTGTTGTCGGTGTTGCCGGTGTTGCCGTTGATGGTCGGGGTGCTGATGGCCGTGCTCGACGAGGTGGTGTCGGCGTTGCTCGCTGTGGTCGGCAGAGTGACTACAGCGTCGTTGCCGCCACCGTTTGCTGGCACGAGGCGCGAGCTCGTTGGTGGCTGGTACGCCGCCGCTGCAAAACCAATCATGAGGGTGACCCCAAGGCCACCGACAACTGCTGCGGCGCGTCGACGCTTGGCGACACCCACGCGCTGTTGCAGCGCCAGGTATGCGCCGGCTTCGTCGGGGCCGTGGCCACCGAGTCGCTGCAGTTGATCCCGCAGCACCGAATCGTTGAAATCATTCATGGTGTACTCCTTCACCCAGTTGCCCGCGCAACGTGGATCGGCCTTGATGCAAATGAAACTTCACTGCGCCCTCAGAAATCCCGAGCGTTGCGGCTGTCTCGGCGACGGATAGGCCGTCGACATAGAACAGTGCAAGCGACAACCGTTGCTGGCGTGGCAGGCCTGCGAGCATTACCGCGACTTCGTCGAGTTGGGGGGCTTGTACTTGTACTTCTGGCTCGGCACCGAGGCGGTCGACGACTCGTTGCTTGCGTGATTCACGACGATGTTCGTCGCGCATGTTGTTGATGGCGACCCGGCGGA